>JAUWNI010000062.1 GCA_030612705.1 Phycisphaerae bacterium
TCCCCTCCGGAGAGCACCGCGGGAAGAGCAATGCGGTTAGGGTATGTTCGGACGTTGTTCTGTTGTCCGGAAAAGAGGCATAAAAAGGCAAAAAGAAACTCGGAACGTTCGCTTGACTGGAAGATGCCTTTCATGGATAGCCTCGGGTCTCCAACGGCCAACGTAGGCCAGCGAACGACTATCGGCAATCTACGTCGGCCGCGGGGGGCCGATGCTACGCGCAAATCGAGGTGTGACACAGCACTAGCGACGGAGCACTAACTCCGCTTGCGCAACATCTGCCGTTCGGTGTCGAGCACGATTTCCAGGGCCTCTTCGGCGTCTTCGGCTTCCCGCAACGCATCCGGCAGGTCGCTGTTGAACAGCAACGCCAGACGCGCCAATGCCAGCAGGTGCTGACGCTCGTCGTGGCAGCAGACGAGCACGAACAGGTCGGTCAGCCACCCGTCGGGAGCGCCGTATGGAATCCCCGCCGGGACACGTGCCAGACACAGCATCGGCTCGGCCGTCGCGTACGGCAGCGGCCGGCGCGGGTGCGGGAAAGCGATTCCCCCGGGCAGTGCGGTGGAGGCGAGCGTTTCACGCTGCTGGAGCGCTTCGACGATTTCGGCCCGGTCGTACACCATGCCGGTCCGCTCCGCCAGGCTGACCAGCTCGCGCAGGACGGAGGGTCGCGAGCGGGCGGGCAGGTTCATGTCGATAGCCTCGGTGGCCAGCAGGTTGGTGATGACGGCCTCGTCATCGGTTTCGGACATGGCCCGGTCAATGTTTTTGATATGGCGCTGGTCGAGGGTGTGCATCTCACTCTGGAGCCACTCGAGCATCTGGAAACGGTTGAAACGCCACTCGCCGCCGATCAATCGCCCGGGCAGAATGCCGCGGTCGGCCAGCCGCTTGACTTCGCGCGCATCCATCCCGAGGTGCTTGGCGATTTCAGCAAGCGACATGTTGCGGTAAGGCATGGTTGTCGTATCCCGCGGAGCCATATCTCCGCTATCGACCGGTCCTCGTCGACAAGCGAATTACAGGCGCAAATGCCTGGCGGCGGCGTGCACGGTTTCGGACGCCGCTTCACGTTCCGATGATGCGTACAATAGTGTGATTTTCAGCCCGGCGGTACGGGCCGGTCAGATTCGGTTGAGTTTTCGGAGATGGTTCACCGAGGCCGCCACCCGCTCGCAGACGAGCTGTTCGGTCTTTTCCTCGCCCTCGATGCCTTCGATTTCGAGCGTACAGGGGCCGTCAAAGTCCGCTTCCTTGAGCACCTCAAAGACCCCCGCGAAGTCCACAATCCCCTCGCCCAGGGCCGGAAAATGCCAGTGGCGATAGCCGCCGTCGGTGTCCTTCAGATGAACCGCCGCGACGTATTGAACCACTTTACGAAGTTGTTCGACGCAATCGATATCGTGGTTGTAGAAGTAGATGTTCGCGGTATCGAAGTTCACGCGAATACGG
Source organism: Phycisphaerae bacterium (assembly GCA_030612705.1). Classification (GTDB taxonomy): domain Bacteria; phylum Planctomycetota; class Phycisphaerae; order UBA1845; family Fen-1342; genus JALSRY01. The sequence goes on from JAUWNI010000062.1 coordinate 1,456, forward strand.
GGGTGGTTTACAGCCCGCATGGTTTGCAGGACCACGTCGGCATTCGTCGCCAGGTCGGGGTGCGTTTCCAGCGCGATCGTCACGCCGTGCTCGCCCGCCGCCTCGCCCGCCATCCGCAGCCGTTCGTACGCGGTCTCGGCGGGAAGCTCGCCCATCCGCGCCGAGGTGAACATCAATTTGCACCCCAGCGCCTCGAACGCCGGCATCTGGGCGGCAACGCGCTCGGCAACATCGGGCCGGCTCAGGTCGCACTCCCCGTGCATCGTGCTCGCCGACAGGCCGTAACGCCGCAACTCCGCCACGGTCGTGTCGATCTCGTCGGCGGTCGGAACATTGATCTCCACATGCCGTAACCCCGCGGCGGCGACGTGCTCATACGCCCGCGCCGCGAACGGCCCGTAGCAACTGAAACGACACGCGATTACGCCGCGCCGGCCTGACACGTGCTTACTCCGGGGAGTGCACAACTCCAGCTTTGCAAGTTAGGTCCGGGGAGTGCAAAGCTCCAGCTTTGCAAGTTAACAAATGCAAGGCAGAGCCTTGCACTCCCCGAAAAGACCGCGATTTTACCTCAAGATACTGGTCAGTCGTTAATGAGACGGTCCACAATGTACAGCACGCCGCCCATGGTGAGCACGCTCGAGGTCGCGGTGACCACCTGGGCCGTATCCGTGCACGTCGGTGTCTGAAACAGGAACGACCCGCCGATCAAACCAACCGCCAGCAGCTTTTTCCACATCTTTATTTTCATGTCAGACCCTATACTCGAAAGTTCCAGTCGTGAATTACCGGCTCGACACTATCGCGGCAGCCGCCGGGCGCGTCAACCGCCGGATCGAGTGTCAACCGTTTGGCACGGCTCGAAAGAACGCTGATGGAGCGCTCCGCGGAGCGCGATTCAGCGTTTGGCGCTTGCTATGGCTGCCCCGGTTGACGATGATTAAGTACATCCGGACGGGTGTCCGCGATATGCCTGCCCGGAGTCGAGCCGGCGAACTTCCGTAGGAGAACTCATGAGAGCGTTTGCGTTGTTTACCCCTCTATTGGTACTCGGTTTGCTGGTCGCCCCCGCGCTCGGCGACGAGCCCGACCTCAAGGAGATCATTTCCAAGGCTGATCGGACGACCAAGGCGGTCAAAGAAGCGTCATACAAGGTCAAGGTGTGGGCCGAGGGCGAGCTGAAAATCCCGCAGCCGCGGATCGAGGCGACCGTCAAGGCAAAAGAAGGCCTCCACGGACAGCTCCCGTTGGTTTGGATAGACGGCCTCGTGACATTGCCCGGTTCAGATGTGAAGCACTCCTTTCACCTGATCCTCAACGATAAGCAGGTTGCCGCCATCGACAAAAAGGAAAAGGTTTGCACGATCGGCGATCTGCCCGAGGCGATCGACATGATTTCCGAGCCGCTCAAGGCCGTGGTCGTGCGCGAATTTCTGCATCCCACGCCGTTCAGCGACGAGCTCAACGCCGACTCGTGGGATTATGAGGGTAAAAAGATCGTCGCCGGCACCGAGTGCCACGTGATCTACGTCGTATACGCCGGCGGGGCGGAAACCCGCTGGTACTTCGGGGTGGACGATTTCCTGCCTCATCGCGTGGATCGCATCTTCAAAAGCAGCAAGGGCAAGCTTGCCCGCGTGCTCGAGCTGAGCGAGCTTGATGTATCGCCGAAATTCGACCAGACCACCTTCGCCATCCACGTTCCGGAGGGTTTCCAGCAAAAGAAATACACCCGGAGCGAACCAGGATTGCTGTCGGTCGGCAGCAAGGCTCCGGACTGGACGCTCAAGACTCCCGCGGGTAAAGCGGTTACGCTTTCAAAGCTACGAGGCAGGATTGTCGTGCTCGATTTCTGGGCAATCTGGTGCGGCCCCTGCAAGCTCGTGATGCCCAACTTGCAGAAACTGCACGAGCAATACAAGGACAAACCGGTGGATGTCATCGGTCTCAATGTCTGGGAGCGCTCCGACGCCGCCGCCTATATGAAAAAGAACAAGTATACCTATGGCCTGCTGCTCAAAGGCGATGCGGTGGCGAAGGCCTATGGCGTGAACGGCATCCCGACGATGTACATTATCGGACCAGATGGCAAGATCCTGCACGCCTCGGCGGGTTTCAACCCGGCCAACGAAAAAGCTATCACCGGATTGATCGACGCCGCCTTGGCAAAGATGAAATCGAACCCCTGAGCAGGGCTCTGATTACGCACCGCGCAAGTTGTCACGCATTCCCAAGCGACGCTTTGGGTGTGTGACACTTTTAGCGCGCTTGATTCCTTCAGCAAGTAAGGTTTTGTCGGTGTGTTGCTCGACCCTTGGTATATGAACCCTGGAAATCCTACTTGGTCCAGCCCTGGAAGGGCTGGTAAAAGCGCCCCGCTAAAAGTGTCACAGACCCCGACGCTTTTCACTGAGCTGCTTGCGTTGGCCGGTATTAGAGCTAACATACATAGTTCGGGAGTGTGACCCGCCCGGCGGGTCGCCGATTGATTTGGTATTGCCAATGAGGTTAGTGGTGCATGCTTAGGGTCAAGGTTCGTGGTAACGAGTCCGTCGAACAGATGGTTCGCCGCTTCAAGAAATTGTGTGAGAAGGAAGGGCTGACGCGCGACATCAAGCGCACGAGCTATTACGAGAAGCCCTCGGAGCGGCGGCGGCGGAAACATCGCAAGTCGATGAAGCGGATCGCGCGCGAACAGTTCTAAGCGGATCCAGACCTCCCGACGGCTTCATCCCACCCGTCGGCGCGGGGCGAGTGGATCATCTGGAGTCCGACTCGTCTAGCGGGTGGGGATTGCTGTTCCAGTGATTTTATTACATTGCCGTTATTTTAATCTCCAAGGGAAGGCACGTGAGTCCTTGCCGTGGGCGCGCGGCTTGATTTGCGTTTCGGCCTTTTCAGCGGATTTATGCTGACTTTCGGGATCAAGGAGTTTCGACCGTGAACGGGTTCAGCCGACTGCATCGTAACATCTTCGTGGTGACGTTGTTTTTGTTTACCGCGGCACTCGTCATGCCGGTGAGTGTCTGGGCGCAGGATGCAGCGCCGGAAACGCAGGCCGTGCAAGCACCGGCGACCGAAGCACGGGCCGCCGACGCGGATTACACGCGTCCGTGGATTCCCTGGCCGTGGTTCATCGCCCCGATCAGCGCCATCGTCGCGCTGTATTTCGCCTTCAAGTTTCGCAAGGAGGTCAAGGCTTCCGACGAAGGCGATCCCGACATGATCGAGATCGCCAACCACGTCACCAAGGGGGCGCTGGCCTACCTGAAACGCCAGTACACCGTCGTGACGATGGTGTTCATCGTGCTGGCGGCGATACTGGCCTTCATGGGCTACTACCTCAAAGTGCAAAATGAGATCGTCTGGTTTGCGTTTCTCACCGGCGGTTTCTTCAGCGGCCTGTGCGGCTTCCTGGGCATGCGGACGGCGACGATGGCTAGCAATCGGACCGCCGCCGGCGCACGCAAGAGCCTCAACGACGGCCTGACGGTCGCGTTTCGAGCCGGCGCGGTGATGGGCCTGGTCGTGGTCGGCTTTGCCCTGATCGACATTACCGGCTGGTTTCTGATCCTCTACTCGGTGACCGACCTACACCTCTCGACGATCACCGTCATCATGCTGACGTTCGGCATGGGTGCCTCGACACAAGCGCTGTTCGCCCGTGTCGGCGGCGGCATCTTTACCAAGGCGGCGGACGTCGGGGCCGACCTGGTCGGCAAGGTCGAAGCCGGCATCCCCGAAGATGATCCCCGGAACCCCGCCACCATCGCCGACAACGTCGGAGACAACGGCGGCGACGTCGCCGGCATGGGCGCCGACCTCTATGAATCCTATTGCGGCTCCATCCTGGCGACGGCTGCGCTCGGCGTCGCCGCCGCAACCGCATTGTTCGGTTCCGAGATCAACGCAGACGGAGCTTACGCCGCCATTCGCTTCCTGGCGGCCCCGATGGTTCTGGCCGGTGTGGGTATCCTGCTCTCAATCGTCGGGATCTACATGGTCAAGAGCGAAGAGAAGGCGACCATGTCTGTCCTGATGCGAGCCCTCAACAAGGGCATCTGGGGCAGCAGCGCGATGATCGCCGTGGCTGCCGGGCTGGTCTGTTGGCTGCTACTGGGCGGGATCGAGGGCGTAAGTTGGTACGGCATTTGGGGGAGTATCCTGGCCGGGCTGTTCGGCGGTCTCGTCATCGGCTACTCCACGGAGTATTACACCAGTTACGATTACAAACCCACCAAGGCCATCAGCGCCCAGGGCATCACCGGACCGGCGACGCTTATCATCGCCGGCATCGCCGAGGGTATGAAGAGCACCTGGGCCTCGCTCGGGACGATCATCATCGCGATTATGCTGGCGTACACGTTTGCGGGCGGCGGGGACGAGTTCATGCTCGGGCTTTATGGCGTGGGCTTTGCCGCCGTGGGCATGCTCGCGACGCTGGGGATCACGTTGGCGACCGATGCTTACGGGCCGATTGCCGACAACGCCGGCGGAAATGCCGAGATGACCAAGCAGGAGCCCTACGTACGCCAGCGCACCGACGCTCTCGATGCCTTGGGCAACACCACCGCCGCGACGGGCAAGGGCTTCGCGATCGGGTCGGCGGCGTTGACCGCATTGGCTCTGCTGGCCGCCTACATCGAGGAGGTCCGCTTCGGCCAGCTTTACGAGGCTCGCGATCAGGTGGTCGCGGTCTACGAGCAGCCCAATCCGGACGAGGCGGTCTACATGGGTTACGGCAAGTTCGGCTCGCACGTTTTCGAGGGCGAGGCCACCGAGGACTTCGAGGCGTTCATGGTCCTCAACACCACTCGCGAGATCAAAAAGACGCTCAAGATCGGCGAGACGAAGGTCAGGCTCGGTCCCGAGAGCAACAAAGCCAACGGCTACATCCGCAAATCCGCCGTAATCGGGGGCGATCAGGCGGCGACGCTCGACCTTGTTCCAACACGCCGCGCCTCGCTGGAGCAGTTCATGACGTTTTACAACGTCACGTTGATGAACCCGAAGGTTCTCTGCGGCTTGTTCTCAGGCGTTTTGCTGGCGTTTTTATTCTGCTCGCTGACGATGAAGGCGGTCGGCCGAGCGGCCAACGCGATGATCGTCGAATGTCGGCGACAGTTCGAGAAGTTCCGCCAATCCCTGCGCAACGAGGGTAAGGACGAGGAGTTCGTCCAGAACCCCGACAACTGGCCCATGAAGGTGACCGTCGATAACCACGAGTACCCGGACTATGCCAACTGCGTGGCCATCTCCACCGCCGGTGCTCAGAAGGAAATGATTGTGCCGGCGCTGCTGGCGATCTCGCTTCCGGTCATCGTGGGTCTGGTGTTCGGCGTGCCGGGGGTGATGGGTCTGCTGGCCGGGGGCTTGACCAGCGGGTTTGCCCTGGCGATTTTCATGGCCAACGCGGGCGGCGCCTGGGACAACGCCAAGAAGCTGATCGAGACTTTCGGCAAGGTCACCGCCAAGGATATCGTCGAGGATCGGGACGTTCAGGAGAAGCTCCCGCCCACCATCCGCGGCGAGTTGATGGCCCGGGCCGAGTTGGCGGTCAAGGCCGGTCGGCCGGACGAGATCATCTACGGCAAGGGCTCCGAGGATCACAAGGCCGGCGTGGTCGGTGACACGGTCGGCGACCCGTTCAAGGACACTTCGGGACCGAGCCTGAACATTCTGATCAAGCTGATGAGCATGGTCAGCGTAGTGTTCGCGGGCTTGATCGTGAAATTCGCCCCGATCATCGGCGCCGCGCTCGGTTTGGGAGGCTGATCGAAAAGCGGCCTGGAATCTTAATGTGGCATCGGCATCCCGCCGGTGGGCGCATCTGCTTGAAACCAGTGTGACCGCTTTCATCAGCCGCTCTTGACCTTCATGCTTGAAACGCCGGCCGGGTGAACCCGTGTCGGCGTTTTCTTACTCGTCGCGAACGGATAGAATCGTCACGATGCCTGACTTCAAGAACACTACGGATGCAGCCGCTCCCGCGCGGACGGTTGACGACGCGCTCGACTTCGCCGTCGCGGTCGCGCGTATCGCCGCCGCCAACAAGACCGAAGCCGTCGCGGTGCTGGATTTGCGCGGGCTGAGCGGGTTGACCGATTTTTTCGTGATCGGCACCGGTACATCGGATCGTCAGATGCACGCGGTCCTCGATCACATTGCCACTCATGCCAAGTCCGTTGATCGCCGACCGTTCAACATCGCGGACACACGCGCGACAACGTGGGTATTGGCGGATTATGTTGACGTTGTGATTCACATCTTCGACGCCGAGCACCGCGAGTATTACGACCTCGACGGCCTGTGGGGCGACGCCCCGCGGGTGAAGTGGCAGGCTGATTAGCATCTCCGATATCGGCAATCATTTTGCCGAAGTATCAAATCGACCGCCAAGTCGCCAAGATAGCAGTCCGCCGCAAAAGTCATGTAGCGTCGGGGCTCCGTGCCCGACGCGGGATGAAAACGGCGTTCCACGGCCGACACGGGGGGCGGCCGCTACAGTCCATGGGCGCCGCCGACTTTTGCGGCGAACTGGTAGGGTATGGCTTGCCCCACCATCTATAATTATCAATGCGAGCCCCTCGCCCCGCGGCTTATTCTTGTTGAAAAGGCGGCTCGGCGAACGGCTCGGCGGTCGAGCCGGGAAACGTGGACATGGAGGCACGATATGAATGGAAGCGGACGCGAATTTGGGAACAAACGAAACATGAAGGGAGTGCATGGGATGAAACGCGTGATATTGCTCTTATTCACAGCCGCCGCCCTGGGGACGCTGGTAGTCCCGGCCGGGGCGGAGCAGTATTGGCTTACATACGAGGGTAACGACTTGCCCGAGAACGAGGGTTGGACACGGTACTGGGGCAACAACGACGGCGAGTATCAGGGGGGAGGCGCTGTTCGAACGATCGAGGACGGCGTGCTCGCCATGGACTCGAGGCACGACCCGTGGCTCTGGGATTTCAACTTCATAGAGCGGCCGGACCAGATGGACCCAGGATCTGGCGAAACGTTTGTCATGGAGTGGCGTCTGAAAGCGGAGGAAGTTGTCGGCGATCGTGGCGATCCGCTGATAAACGTGGCTTCGGACGAATATAGGACTGTGGGGTATGTTTTCAGAGAAGACCAAATCTGGTGTTACTTCGAAGACGACCTCACTATTCCGATCACTCCGGGCGTCTATCACGACTACCGTTTTGTTTCGTCGGACATGCTCACTTATGATTTGTATATCGATGGTGAACTTGTCCATGAAGGCACCTGGTGGCAAGGAGTAAGAGACTCACGTGTCGGTTGGGGTACTAACGTGCGCCCCGCGACAAGCCTTGCTCACTGGGATTATGTGCGTTTCGGCGTCATCCCAGAACCCAAAACCGTATTTCTAATCCTTGTCGCGATGGCCTTTTGCCATCGCAGGTTGACAGAGAACTAATCGGCTCCTCGCTGTTTTGTGTGGGTAGCGGCGGGAGCTTAGCGGCCTGAGCTGGGCGGGGGTTGTCACTTTCGGACCGGGCAGTGGGCGTAGAGAATACGGCCCGTCAGAATAAATAGAATAAATAGAATAAATAGGGACGAATAAATAGGGACGAATAAATAGGGACAGTCAACTATTTTTCACCTCTGTGCTGGCTATGTTGTGTTGTTCTTCGCCGGGTGCCTGGGGGGATTGCATATCTCAAGGGTTGCACGGACAAACGGCCGTATGTTTGTCCGTGATTGTGACTGCGTGCACGTCGTGTAGCTAAAGGGGATAAGTCCAATTATTTGGTTGCCAGGTTCCCCGCCGGCCTTCCCGTCGTCAGCATTGGACTTATCCCCTTTTCTTGCCTCGGAGACGCGCCGCCGACGCGACACCATGTGGTAGGCAATGCCCAACCTATAGAATACTACTACGGACTATGGACTACGGACTTGGTCCCTTGGTTCTCTTGGTTGCGGCCCACGGCCGTGCTAAGAAATCTGGCAGCCGAGCCGGGCCGTCCTCGGCCCGGAAACCGGCGTGGGGACACGCCGGCTCCGCTGTGCGGGCCGTCCTCGGACCGGGAGTTCGGCGTGGGGACACGCCGGCTCTGCTGGAGAAAGAACACCTAGGATGGGCACTGCCCACCATTTCCTTCATCGTTATTCGACAACGCGACATCATGTGGTAGGCAATGCCCAACACTACGGACTGCTCGCCGAGCCGCGGCACATCCTGACCGTGCCACCTCGTCGGGATGGGGGGTTGCGGGTTTGGGCGGGAAGGATAAAAAAGCCGGACAATGGTTGGCGTCATTGTCCGGCAAAGGTGGAAATGGGTTTTTAGAAAATCGTTACTGAGAGTTTCCGGGATCCTGTTCGAGCATCTTCCGCAGGTAGCTGTTCTCGCGGCGGGTCGCTTCGAGATCGAACAGCATGTACTTGATCCACAGCCGCAGAAAGTCGATGTTTTCCTGCATGGCGTTGACGCTCTTCTTGATGTCGGCGTGGCGCGTCTTGGTTTCCTCGGCCATGGCCCGCAAGCGTTGCCGTTCACCTTCGGGCAACGTCTCGATCTGGGCCACCAACTCCTTCAGCTTTTTCTGGAAGGTGGATTCATCCATTGCTTCTTTCCTCCTCGGGTTACGTCACGGCGAGTGTGCCGCTTGTTCACTTGATACTAGGTGGAGTTCCGTCGCAAAGGCAATACGAGACTAGCGATGCCACCCACGGCGGGATGATAGTTACCGGAACCGCGATGTTGAGATTGAGCCCCTCGGCTTGACCAGCCGACAATTTATAAGAACATGCGGCCACGATAGGATGTATTGTCTGTTACGCTTTTTTCTCGCCGATCGGCAGGTTCATTTGCGGCCGCAAGGCTGATCGGGACTTGAGCCGCAACGCGGAATGGACTACACCCCTCGTTACGTGCAACTTGAGGGAGAACGCATGGAACTGCCACAGATCCAGTACGACGTGTTGGCCAGCCTCGGCGAGTTGCCGCAGCCGATCAACATTACGGAATTGGCCGCCAAACTCGGCCGGGATCAATCCCCGGTGATGGCTGCTTGCATCGAGCTGCAAGAAAGCGGGCTGCTGCAAATCAACGAGGTCGCGTTCGATGAGTTCAGCCTTGGGAAAGAGGGCCGACACTTCGCCGATGCACCGTTGCCCGAGCGCGCGATCGTCAGTGTCCTCCTGGCACGGGACGGCATCTGCAAGCTCACCGAAGTTCCGAATCATTGCGGCCTCAACGCCGGTCAGGTCGGCCAGTCGCTGCGCTGGCTCAACCAGCGCGGCTGGGCGAAGAAGGAGGGCGACACGCTCGTCCTCTCCGACAAGGGTCGCGACGAAAACGACGTGAAGCAGCCGGACGAACTGCTGCTGGCGGACCTCGCTCACGACCGCGTCGCGCGCAAGGATGAGTTGGTAGCGCGGGGCATCGACGTGGACGCCGCGGTCAAGCTGCTCGCCAAGCGTAAGGGCTTTCTCAATATCAAGCAGCGCACCGACCGCAAAGTGTCAATCACCGACAAGGGACGCCAATTGCTCGCGGCCGGCGTCACCGGTCGCAAGAAGGTCACCCGGCTCACGCCCGAGCTGCTCGCCGACGGCGGCTGGCGCAACGTCGATCTGCAACCCTACGACGTCACGCTGGCCGCCAAGAAGCTGTATCCGGGCAAGGAGCACGCCTTTCAGCGCACGCTCGACAAGGTCCGGCGCGTTTTTCTGGAGATGGGCTTCACCGAGATCGTCAGCCCGTGGATCGAGTCGAGCTTCTGGGACTTCGACGCGCTCTTCCAGCCGCAGGACCACCCGGCCCGCGACATGCAGGACACCTTCTACGTCGCCAAGCCGAACCGTTGCCGGCTGCCCGACGACACTCTCGTCGAGAGCATCAAGAGCACGCACGAAAACGGGGGCGACACCGGCTCGACCGGATGGCAGTACCGCTGGAACCGCGACCTCGCCCACAAGCCGGTGCTCCGCACGCACACCACCGCCGCCACGTGCCGCGCCCTGGCCGCTCATGCCCAAGGCACGCCCGGGAAGTACTTCGTCATCGGTCCGGTCTTTCGGCGGGAGACGGTGGACTACAAGCATCTGCCGGTCTTTCATCAGGTGGACGGCATCATCGTCGACAAGCGCGCGAGCCTGGCGACGCTGCTCGGCACGCTCGCCGCGTTCTACAAGAAGATGGGTTTCCCGAAGATTCGCTTCCGCCCGAGCTTCTTCCCATATACCGAGCCGTCGGCGGAAGTTTATCTCTGGCTCGAACACCGCGACGAATGGGTCGAGATGGGCGGCTCGGGCATCTTCCGACCCGAGGTCACGCTGCCCCTCGGGTGCCGGGACCGCGTCCTTGCCTGGGGGCTCGGCCTCGAACGACTCGCGATGATGATCCACAACCTGAAATCCATCGGCGATCTGTATTTCGCCACCATGCCCTGGCTGCGGGAGGCGCCGCTATGCCGCTCATAAACATGCCGCTGAAGACGCTGCTCAAGCTCGTTAACGCCGACGGCAAGGTCATCACCAAGGACCAGATGCCCGACAAGCTGCACGACATGGGCGTCGAGGTCGAGGAGGTCACCAACACGCAGCAGTACGTCTGCGGCGTCTGCGGCAAGATCAGCGAACGCACCGAGGCCCAGGGCGCGCCGCTCAACTGCACCAACTGCGGCGTCGATTACCGCGAGCAGTCCGACGCATTAAAGGAGTTGGGTGAAACACAGGTTGTCCGCCTCGACATGCTCGCCGTCCGGCCCGACATTTTCGACGCCGGCGGGATGGCCCGCTATTTCCGCGGCTTCCTTGGTGTGCGGCCCGGCCTGGTCGAGTACGAGATTTCCTCGCCCAGGATCACCGTCAAGGTCGATCCCAACCTGTCCAACGACGACAGCTACCGCCCGTATATCGCCTGTGCCGTCATTCGCAATGTCAAGCTCGACAACGAGCTGATTAAGCTGTTGATGAACCTCCAGGAAAACCTGCATTGGGCGCTTGGCCGTGACCGCAAGCTGGCCTCGATCGGCGTCTATGACCTCGACACGCTCAGCGGCGAAAACTACAGCTACGACGCGGTCAAACCCGACGGGCTCAAGTTCGTCCCGCTCGGTTTCCCGCCGGACCAGCCCGGCAGCCTGATCACGCCCGGCGAAATCCTGACAAAGCACAAGACCGGCCAGGCGTACGCCCACCTGCTCCAACCGTTCTCGGCGTATCCGATCCTGCGCGACCAGGAGGGCACGGTGCTGTCGATGCCGCCGATTATCAACAGCGAGTCGACACGCGTTACGATGGACAGTAAGCGGTTCTTCATCGACGTCACCGGGCTGTCGCGGCGGACGGTCGATCGCGCGCTCGCCATCGTCGTCACCAGTCTCAAGGAGATGATGCCGAACGTCGAAATCGAGCAGGTCACGATCGATTCGTCGAGCGGCAAGCGCGTCACGCCCGACCTGACCGCCGCCAATATGACGCTCAGTATCCGGCAAGCGTGCGACACTATCGGCGTGGCGCTCGACGCGCGCGAGCTGCAACAACTGCTCGAACGCATGGGCTACGGCGTTATGATGGATCAGGACAACCGCCTGATCGTCAGCGTTCCCGCCTGGCGTAACGACGTCATGCACCCGATCGACCTGATCGAGGACGCGGCCATCGCGTACGGCTACGACAAGCTGACGCCCGAGTTGGTACCGACGTTCACGGTCGGCTCGCCGCGGATGATTGAGGAGCACTCCGCCGCTGCCCGCAAGGTCCTCACCGGCCTCGGTTTCCACCAGGTGATGACGCTGGTGCTGAGCAGCGAGCGGGCGGCGTTCGAAAAGTGGCGGATCGACCCCGACCCGCGGGCCGTCAAGATCGACAACCCCATCAGCACCGAACAGACCATCTGCCGCGTCGGCCTGTTGCCTGGTTTGCTCGAGACGCTAGCGATCAACAAGCAGTACGACCTGCCGCAACACCTCTTCGAGGTCGGCGATTGCAGCTTCGTCGACGATTCGGTCGAGACCGGCGCCCGCGAGGAGCGTTTCGTCGCCGCCGCCATGATCGGCACGCACGTCGGCTACGCCGACATCCGCGCGGTGGCCGACGCATTCGCCCACGAGATGGACGTCGAGATTGAAATCAAACCGACCGAGCATCCCAGCTACCTCCCCGGCCGGGCCGCCGCCCTGTTCGACACCAGCGGCGCCCGCGTTGGTATAATGGGCGAAGTCCACCCCGAAGTGCTGGAAAACTACGGCCTCAAGCATCCCGTCTCGGTCCTGGAATTGAGCCTGGAAAGCCTGACGTAGCGGCCGGCACCCCGCCGGCCGTTCCCTGCTCAGTGTCCTTCCGGTAAGCGTGTATGAACCGATTTGACCGGCCTGGTATCGTCAGCCGTCGACCGATGATGGTCCGGAGGTCAGCTGATGAGATCCAGGAAGCCCCCGGCGATTCCTGCCCGCCTTGAGGCAACTCGGCGACGCTTCGAGCGCTGGCGCAGGGCACGCGGGAGAGCTATCCGCGACACCCCGGAACTGGATGCCCTGGAACTACCGGGCGACGCTCGAGCCTGCCGACACGCCCCGAACCGTAGCCCGCTGACTGGACGCCGGAACCGTCCCCCCTCTCAACGCCCTGGACCCCGCACGGGCGGCGATTCCGCATTATGCACGCTTACCGGAAAGACACGGCCCTCGCTTGCGTTTCGGGCTCTGATCAGTCCGCGCAGACGATATAAAAAAGGCGGATCGCTCCAATCCCAGAGCCGTTGTGGCGCCTGGTCGATATCCACCGGATCCACCAACCAGCGATCTGCCTTCGGATCGAGCGCGCCAATCCCCTGTAGCAACACCGACCAGGCGATCAACACGGTCAGCACTATTCTGCCGCTCCGCCGCTTGCGCAGCCACACTACGCTGGGTACGCAGAGAACCGTCAGCGCCGGCATCAGTTCGGTGAAAAAACGCGGCCCCCAACAGTGTCCGCCCCACCACGTTTGAAACGCGGACATGACAAGCAAGTGAGCGGCGAACCATATCAGCAGCGTTACCGTCAACGGCACGCCGATCCGCCGGGCAAATTGGGGAATCACCGCCAGAACCGCCAATGCCAGCAACGGTTGATAGATCAACAACCCCCGCGCCGGGCTGATTAGATTCCCGACCAGCGCATGCCCAAGCATCAAGTTCCATACTCTATCACCCGATGCCCAATGATACGGCCCGAACACCGAGTCATACACGCTCAAGTGAACGAGCAAAAACGGCGTGTACGTCAAAACCGCACCGATGACCAGCGCCGGCAGTTGCCGAGGCCGCCGCCAGAGCGTCAATACAACCAACGCCGGCACGAGCAGAAAGGCGGTCGGCCGGCAAGCCACCGCGAAGCCCAGCAGAACTCCTTGCAACGCCACCCCGCGCCCGGATAGGTGCCGCCCGCGATAGCACTCGATGAATATAACGATGGCGGCACAAAGCGCAATCGGCCCATGTTGCCACAGCGCCTGGCTCGAGATCACCCAGTTCTGGCTGCCCAGCGCGTAGAAAACCGTCAGAAGCACCGCCGTGCTCGGTCGGCTAACCCGCAAGAGCCCGAGAAACACGAACATCACCGAGGTCGCGGCCGTTAGCGCCGCGACGACCTTGTCCAGCCGCCAAAGATGATCGTAAGCAATCAGGTCGGCCCCGAGCATCTCCGCCGCCGCGACAAACGGGACGGCCAGCACGGCCGGCCCCAGACTGTAATGTGAATAGAAGTGCTCGCCGATCCGCTCCACATAGTACGGCGGATCATCCGGATCAACGAATTCATCGAGTGCGAGATCGTGATCGTGCACCAGGCTGTACGCGACCGGCAGCATCGGCTTCGTATCGCCCGAGCCGAGATAGCGGTCGTTGGCCAGGTAGATGGTGAATGCGCCGAGCAACACCCACGCCAGCGCCGGCCGCCAGGGGATCCTCGCATCCCCCGCGGCGAATCGCTTGATTGCGTCAACATCATGCTCCCGATTCCGCCGACAATTCGCCCGATACGCCGGGCTAAGCCATAGCCGCGCGCCAACACCGAGCAGCATGACGAGCAATCCGACAATCGGGTACCGCCAAACCAGTCGCGCCTCGCCTCGCCATTCAAAGGTAAACCCTACGGCCAGGAGCATGTGAAGCCCCAGCAGGCTCAGCAGCACCTGGAGTCCCAGAGCCCACCGATCCCGCCGGTGGCTTTGCGACTTTTCCGATCTCTCGCGCGGATTCATTGACCGCTCCGCCTGGCCCGTCTGAGTGGCCCGTCTGGGTGGCCTGTCGCTTCAGCGGCGGGGGACACGAATGGGTCGGTCGATTCGTGTCCCCCACGGCTAAAGCCATGGGCCACCCGTCCAGAATTCAAAGTGCAAAGTTCAAAGTGGGTGCTCTCAACGGCGCAGCCCGGCACTAATCCCCAATCGTCAAGCCCAAATCTACAATCCCCCTTTGGTGGCGGCCAAAGGCCGCGCCAGGCCTTGGCGGTTTCCTTGCTCGTGTTCCCGGAAGTCGTTGAAGAATCGAAAAAAAGAGGCCCGCCGACACTTTCGCGTCGACGGGCCTTAAAGCCGGCAATGACCTACTCTCGCCCGATCAGGACTACCATCGGCCGCGTGGGCTTAACTACTGAGTTCGGAATGGGATCAGGTGTCGCCCCACACGTATGGTCACCGGCAAGTTCGCGTGAACGCGGACAGTTCAAAGTGTCGTGTCATAAGTTCAAAGTTTCAAGTAACAAGTTCAAAGTGAATCAGGCCATCGACCACTCTGAACTTTGAACTTTGAACTTTGCACTTTGCACTTGTCCGCGGTTGCACTCTGCTCGATAGTGGATGCGGTTCACAGCGATTCATAAATGTGGTCAAGCACTCGACCATTAGTACCGGTTAGCTGAGGACATTTCTGCCCTTACACACCCGGCCTATCAACCTCGTCGTCTTCGAGGGGTCTGCAGCTCACCCCGAAGGGGAGCATCGAGTCCTTATCTCAGGGACGGCTTCACGCTTAGATGCTTTCAGCGTTTATCCATTCCATGCTTAGCTACCCTGCGCTGCCGCTAGCGCGACAACAGGAACACCAGAGGCACGTACCTTCCAATCCTCTCGTACTAGGAAGATGGCCCTTCAAGACTCATACGCCCACAGCAGATAGGGACCGACCTGGCTCACGCCGGTCTGAACCCAGCTCGCGTACCACTTTAATCGGCGAACAGCCGAACCCTTGGGACCGCCTACAGCCCCAGGATGTGATGGGCCGACATCGAGGTGCCAAACGACTTCGCCGCTATGAACGCTCGGAAGTCATCAGCCTGTTATCCCCGGAGTACCTTTTATCAGATGAGCGATAACCCTTCCACACGGGATTACCGGATCACTAGGGCCTGCTTTCGCATCTGCTCGACCTTTATGTCTCGCAGTTAAGCCGGCTTGTGCCCTTACACTCGACACACGATTGCCAACCGTGCTGAGCCGACCTTTGCACTCCTCCGTTACCTTTTAGGAGGAGACCGCCCCAGTCAAACTGCCCACCAAGCACTGTCCCTCGCCCGGATTCACGGAACGAGGTTAGGTATCGAACAACACAAGGGTGGTATTTCACCAGTGGCTCCACGAACGCCGGAACGTCCGCTTCAAAGCCTCCCACCTATCCTACGCATGTGGTGCCCGGTACCAATACCAGGCTACAGTAAAGGTTCACGGGGTCTTTCCGTCTTGCTGCGGGTACGCGGTATCTTCACCGCGACTTCAATTTCACCGAGTTGGTCCTTGAGACACTGCTCCAGTGATTACGCCATTCATGCGCGTCGGAACTTACCCGACAAGGAACTTCGCTACCTTAGGACCGTCATAGTTACGGCCGCCGTTTACCGGTGCTTCGGTTGCAAGCTTTATCCGCCGAAGCGGACTGACCTGCTTCCTTAACATTCCGGCACCGAGCAGGCGTCAGTCTGTATACGTCCTCTGTACGAGTTAGCACAGACCTGTGTTTTTGGTAAACAGTTCCCAGAGCTGATTCTCTGCGCCCTTCCGGCATGTCGAAACAAACCGGGGAGGGCCCCCTTATTGCGAACTTACGGGGTCAAATTGCCTAGTTCCTTAAGGACCATTCTCTCGAGCGCCGTTAGGATACTCTCCTCGCCTACCTGTGTCAGTTTTGGTACGGGTCCGCATCTTGTCCCCGGGCGGCTTTTCTCGGTTACTCATCCATGTGCTTCGACAACAAATCGGTCTCGCCCTTTCGGGCACCCTCTATTCTCGTAGTGGGCCACACTTCAGAGCAACGTCCTGCCCGGTTCAACCGCAATACGGAGTGCAGGAATATTAACCTGCCGTCCATCGTCTACGCCTTTCGACCTCGACTTAGGATCCGACTAACCCTGGGCGGATTTACCTTCCCCAGGAAACCTTAGGCTTACGGCGAGCGGGATTCTCACCCGCTTTATCGTTACTCATACCGGCATTCTCACTACCACAGGCCGACACCACTCCTGACGGTATGGCTTGTATCTCCTGTGGTACGCTCCCCTACCGCGAGACGAATAGCGAATTGCGAATAGCGAATTCAGAAAAACTCCAAGACGACAAACAACGCCGTCGCAAGTCATTCGCTCTTCGCTATTCATAATTCGCTATTCTCCTCGCCCGTAGCTTCGGTGCTATGCTTAGTCCCTATCATTATCGGTGCCCATTTTCTCGACCAGTAAGCTATTACGCACTTTTTAAATGGTTGCTGCTTCTAAGCCAACATCCTGGCTGTCTCTGAAAACAGACGTCCTTACGCACTTAGCATGGCTTTGGGACCTTAGCTGACGGTGTGGGTTGTTTCCCTTTTGACCACGGACATTAGCGCCCGCAGACTCACTCCCGGGATAGTCTTCGCGGTATTCGGAGTTTGATTGCGGGAGGTACCCGGGAAGGGCCCTCGTCGCATTCAGTAGCTCTACCCCCGCGAAGTAGTGTCCCGAGGCTGCCCCTAAAGGCATTTCGGGGAGAACCAGATATCTCCGAGTTTGATTAGACTTTTACTCCTCCCCACAGGTCATGCCAGAACTTTTCAACGTTCACGGCTTCGGTCCTCCAGGACGTTTTACCGTCCCTTCAACCTGCCCATGGGTAGATCACTCGGTTTCGGGTCTACCACATACGACTCATTCGCCCTATTCAGACTCGCTTTCGCTGCGGCTCCGTGCCGTAAGCACTTAGCCTTGCCGTATACGGTAACTCGCCGGTCCATTATGCAAAAGGTACGCCGTCACCCGCGCGAGCAAGCTCGCAATCGGGCTCCGACAGTTTGTAGGTACATGGTTTCAGGTACTTTTAACTCCCCTAGAAGGGGTGCTTTTCACCTTTCATTCACATTACTTGTGCACTATCGGTCGTACAGGAGTACTTAGCCTTGGAAGGTGGGCCTCCCAAGTTCAGTCAGAGTTCCACGAGCTCCGACCTACTCGACCGCCGTCGCGCCCCTGACACCTACAGGACTGTCACCCTCTATGGTCGGCCTTTCCAGACCATTCGGTTGAGTTTGCGACAACGTATGGCTCAAAGCCATGGGCTAATCCGCTTTCGCTCGCCGCTACTTACGGAGTCTCGGTTGATTTCCTTTCCTCCGGGTACTGAGATGTTTCAGTTCCCCGGGTTCGCTCCAGACGGCCTATGCATTCAGCCGCCGGTGACCCCATCTGGTTGCCCAGTGAGGACGGGTTGCCCCATTCGGAGATCTCCGGATCAAAGCGCGTTTGACCGCTCCCCGGAGCTTATCGCAGCCTACAACGTCCTTCATCGCCTCTGTACGCCTAGGCATCCACCATGCACCCTTACTAGCTTGACCACATTTATGAATAGCTGTGATCAAACCGCTGCTATATGTTTTACCCGCATCCACTATGAACTTGTCAGAGATCAAGGCCCGGCAAACCCGTCAAACGGCCCTGCCCGCGGCCAGCTTCGACCCATAATTGGGCGAAGCATCGTACTATACCTCAGAAAAAACGATCCGTCAAGTGGAGCCGACCGGAATCGAACCGGCAACCTCCGCGTTGCAAACGCGGCGCTCTCCCGATTGAGCTACGGCCCCGGAAAAGCACCACTAGGTCACGCCTAGTCACATCCCCGCGAGCCTCACGATCCGCCGCCGCTAATCGCCGACCAAACCGCGAATGCGAGCAGGATACCGAAAACCACCAGTGGCAACCAATCCAACATCCGATTATCACTCCACTTTGCTTCGACGTCGCCTCGGGCGACAAAATGGGCCCGATAGGATTCGAACCTATGACTTCATCCTTATCAGGGATGCGCTCTAACCAACTGAGCTACGAGCCCTTACGGCACCGGCATTGCTATATCGGCACTTCCTCAGCCGACCTTTTCGGCCAAACGCAGACACCCGGCCAGCCTTGGCGAACGCTCGCAGACGCTGCATGCCCCGCCCAGCCGCCACATATAATGAATGCTACCAGCGCGACCCAGTGTGTCAAGAGAAGCTGGCGTGAAAGTGGCGTGGGACGGTAAGCACGGCTGTGGCCGGCGGCAGTTGAGGTCGCATCTCCTTGTATAGAAACAACTTAGAATCCTATGGGTTCCCGTCATGCCAAGAGCCCGCCGATAGGCTGGACCAGCGCCGCTCGCTTTAATCGGGTTTAGTCGCGTCTCGCGACAGGCCAGGAGGCGCCAGACCCGCCAACTACGGGGCGCGTTCAAACCTACCAGCTACCCCCGTTGCGCGATCGAAAACGGCGATTTCGTCGGACAAGTGGTTAACCCACACGACCCGGCCGGCGACGCGGTCGTTGAAGATGCCGGCGCGCGGCGCGAACCCCTGATCATCGAAGCCCAAATCGATCCGGAAACGTCGCCGCCACCACACACCGGACCCAAGAAAGCAGTCGCGGCACGCCGTGGCTCAATCATCAACCCGCTCGAACAGCAGCTGCCAGACCCGCACGGTGCAATCGGGCGGGGCCGCGAGCTGAACGCTGACGGTGCCCAATTCGTCGCTCGGCAAAGAGAAGTGGACGCCGTCGAAGCCGCGAGCTGGCTCTGGACCGAAACCGGTTACGTCGATCCCTACGCGCGCGTCCGCGGCCACGGTCAGCCGCCAAGCGCCCGGGCTAAGCTGGAGGCCTTGAAGCGATGCGCAACGGCCCCGCGGAATGACAGTCACGAGGCTCCCAGTCTCATCGAGCTGCGCCGTGGTGTGTTCGGAAGTGGCGAGGAAGTGAGCGGGCGCGATGACGCGTGCGGATCCTCGGTCGATGCCGATTTTTTCACTGTCGGCGCGCACCCAGATACGCGATACGACTCGGTAGGGATCACGACCCTCAAAAAACACGAGTCGGTAAAGACGAGTGAAGTCTGGATCGGCTTGCATCTGCCGACCGCTGAGATACTTGGCCGACGCCCGGCCACGCGGCTTGTCAAAGATGATCAGATCCGGCTTTCGAGCGAGCACGTACTCGCCATCCCCCAACTCATGGCCGAGGGGTCCAGTGCCGAAGCGTGGCGGTCGCGTGCGGGCGATGTGCCGGTCGTTCACCCCGAGCATGTCGACGGCCGGCAGTTCCGAGAAGTACGGGAGGCAACCGGCAGCGTCGCAGGCGAGCAGCGGCTGAGCGTCGCCGAACGCGCAGCGCAACAGATTGCCCACCACCTGTCCGTCCCATTCCCATCGTTCGCGAAGCGCGCGCCGATTCTCCGGATCCTTCCATTGGAACCATCCGAGCAAGCCAAGCATGACCGCGGCAAACACCCACGCCGCGCCGGCAAAAGGCCGCCTCTCAGCCGCGAGCCACTTGATTACCAGTGAGAACAGCAGCGCTGCCCACACGACCGTTGGTACCAGTTGTCGCCGCGCCGGGAAGATGTCGCCGCCGACAACAGCGACATAGCCGGACCAAACTAGGGCGGCCACAAACAGCAGCAGCACTCGGCGGCGCAGGGACTTCACGAAGAGTCCCGTGGCCACGGCGGCCGCGGCGGGGATCCACAGGCCCAGGAGGTACGGCTTGCTGTCGGCGATGTAGGTCACCCCAAGCAGGAGCCGCTCCTTCGTAAACGCCATCCTGACGAACGCCGGGTTCGGCAGCCATTCTCCATAGTACACCAGCCGAAAGACCAGTTGCCCGAGCGTGAACAGCAATGGAAACGCCGCCAACCACAGCAGGCTCGTCACGCTTGATCTGCGAATGCCCGTAGCGGCGAGCAGCCCGAGCCCGAGCGCGACGCAGAGCACCGCGCCGTCAGCTCGAGTCACACAGACGAGACCTAGTAGCAGCCCCGGGAGCAGAGTCTTTCGAACGTCCGGCTTCTTCCCCTCGAGCAGTGGAAAGCACAGCACGGAAGCCCAGGCCACCAGCGCTGCTAGCAGCGGCTGCTCGAGTCCCCCGATGGCCCAAACCGCGATGGGGCCTGCCAGTGCCAGGGCAAGCCCCCCCGCCAGACTGGCGACTGAATCGCCAGGCCCTTTGGGATGTCGAGCGACGGCCACCGCGACCACCGCAGCCCCCATGCCGATCAGTCCCAGGACGCGTGCCGCGACAATCAGATCGACCCCCAGAGCGCCCACTCCGGCGCAACACAAGATCCACAGCAGGTTCGTATACCCCTCCACCCGGGGACCATCCGACCACGTCAGACCGTGACCTTGCAGCAGTCGCTTCGCATACTGCAAAGAGATCAACGCATCGTCGGAGATAAAGGGCAGATACAAGCAAGCGTGGATCGTCAAAACCAGCAGCGTGAGTAGCGCTATGACCAGCGTAAGCAGCCACGGTGAAATGTACGCGGATTCCTCGTTCGCGAGATCTCCAGCACGCATAAAGTCATGCTAGCGTTGGATTCGGCCGTCGTCCAAGAAGCGTCACTATGTCAGCGGATCGGCGGGCTTCCCTCATTGCCCATGCCGTCTCGGAGAGGCAAACCGGACAGCCGGGGGGCGCACCGCCGGCGTCGGGCGGTTTTTCCCTTACCGGTTCCCGGTCTTCATTTTTTCGTACGAGTAAGATGCGGTCCGGCTGGGGATTTCGTTCCTCGCACGCTGTGCCGTCGATGGTCCGCCAGCTACCCTGCAACTCAGGCCGAGCGACCGTCAGCCTGATCCTGGGCTGTCGGCTCCCGCCGCTGCTGGCCGACTTGGCTGCACCCGACGCCTTCCGGCGCGACCGAGGGCGAATGGCACGTACCTTTCCAGCAACCAGTTCACCGGCAGGCACACCAGGAGTGACAGCACCGTGCCGACCGCGCAGATGCCGGTGAGCAGCAGCACGTGCGGCGCAGGCGTCACGCGCGCGATAAATTCGGCCACCGCGGGGTTCACGAATTCATGCAGGATTCCGTCCAGGCACATCAATGTCAGCGTGATTCCCCCCATGTACCGCAGCACTCTGCTGGCCGAGAGGATCCGGCTGAGGTAAATGACAAAACCCGTGCCGGCGAGACTGCCCACCAGAAACCACCCGATGTTGCCGTAGTACGCGACCACCATCAGCACGACGGGTAGGGGCTGCTCGTTGAGCGCGTGATTCAGGTTGAACGTCAGCAGCGAGGTGGCCAGAAACACAGCGGCAAAAACGCAGAGCTGCAAAGTCGATGCCGCCCTGTTCAACCATCCCAGACGCCGCAAGAGTATGCCCACTTGATAGAACCACAGCGCTGCCACGGACGATGTGGCCAGCCACCAGTGCCGACGGGCACCGACCCGCTCGTGGATGGCGTCGGCATACAGGTCCATCAGGACGACGATCGCGCCCACGCAGACGATCGAGACGACCAGATAACGGGTTCGCCGCAACCAGCGGTGCAGGGCGAAATGCCAGATCTCGGCCACAAAGAGGCAGATCAGAAACCACGTCAGCAGGTTCCAATTGGGACGGCCTTGCACCACCACGGCAAAGGTCTCACCGGCACAGTGACGCATCAGGCCCAGCCAGCCGAACCGCTGCACCCATCCAGAGGGACCGGCGGCGTACTCGCTCCCGATCCACACGAACATGGTGAGGATGCTGAATGCCCACACGGGGACCAGCCGCGTGCGGAACTGACGCTTCAGGAACTCCTCAAACGACAAGCCTCGGTCTTTGTAAACATAGCCCACCAGCAGAAAGAAGAAGGGCATGTGAAATGAGTAGATCCACCGCATCTGATACGCCGCGGCGGGAACTCCCAAGTCGATGAAGCGTTGCACGAAATGGCCGTAGAAGACCAGCGCGATGCCGATACCCTTTGCGACATCCACCCACGGGATCCGCGAATCTGGTTTTGGTGTCGAGGCAACACTGGCCATCGCCGGTTTCCCACGTATCCAGGCACCTGCCGCCGCCCCTGAGTCGGCCTCGTAGCCTGGGGAGGATCATCATACCACAGACCACGCCGTTTTTCCCGGCGCGGGGGTTGAACCGCCAAGACGCCAAGGCGCCAAGTTGACAGAGGGTTCAGGGTTCAGGATGTGGGGTTCAGTAACGCCCGACCTGCGAGTCGGGCGGAGTCGTCAGGCGTACCGGGAGGGCAAAGCTCCCGCCGAGCCGCGTGGCATCCGGCCCATGCTCGATCGATGAAGACACGGGCAGACCCGCCGCCGGCGGGCCTGCCCATGCCACCCGAGTTGAACTGGCCACCCGTCCGCGGTTGCGCGCTGTCGTTCAGGGACAGGTCGTCCCATAGACGCCAAGCAGCGCGGCCAAGTCGGCCAAGTCGACGTCACCGTCGCCATCGAGATCGCCGTCCTCGTACGTGGCACCGCTGGTCATGCCGTAGTTGCCGAGCAACTGAGCTAGCAGTCTGTCGGACTTTGCCGTTTCGGGGTCTTCGATGCCCCTCTTTGGTGTCTGGGCCTGGGGTATCGACACATATGGGCGCGCTCCCATGGTGTTTTCGAGGCCTAAGTCCGACAGACTGCTAGGTCGGCGAGGTCGACATCGCCGTCGCCGTCGAGGTCGCCGGGGCAGTCGGGCGCGGCGGCCTTCAGACCGAGACTGTGGTACCTGCCCCCCGCGACGGCCACGAAATCTTCGTTCGGCGCCGGCACGTCGCATTGGCCGTAGTTGTTCTTTCCCCAGGCCACGATCGAGCCGTCGGACTTCAGACCGAGACTGTGCCAGTAGCCCGCCGCGACGGCCACGAAGTCCGTGTTCGGCGCCGGAACGTCGCATTGGCCGAAGTGTGGAGATCCCGATTGGCCAGGCTGCCCCGCACCGAAGGCCACGATCGAGCCGTCGGACTTCAGACCGAGACTATGCCACCCGCCCCCCGCGACGGCCACGAAGTCCGTGTTCGGCGCCGGCACGTTGCATTGGCCGAGGTCATTGTTCCCCCAGGCCACGATCGAGCCGTCGGCCTTCAGGCCGAGACTGTGAATGAAGCCCGCCGCGACGGCCACGAAGTCCGTGTTCGGCGCCGGCACGTTGCATTGACCGTAGTTGTTCCGTCCCCAGGCCACGATCGAGCCGTCGGACTTCAG
>JAUWNI010000182.1 GCA_030612705.1 Phycisphaerae bacterium
CCTGTCGGACGTCGAGTGGCGGAAGATTTCCATATTCGACGTCCGACAGGGGCGTCGGACGCTACGTTTCCCAGCTTACACAGCGCCCGCCCAGAGTGTCACGTACTCTGAATGAGCTTCAGATAGCAATTGCCTTTGGAGTCACTATGACCCGTGTGTTATACTCAGTCAGAGGCGCGCCTTTGCGCCTCGTCTCCGACGGGGGAGTGGGAGCAAAAAAGGGAACTTCACATGTCCGCAAACCGTCATCGTAGTTGCCTTGCGTATGCTATAGCCACCTTGTTAATCCCGGCATTGATACTCGGCTCAACAGCCGTGGCCTTGGCCCAGCTTACGCCGCAAGACATCCAAGCCCTCAAGAAACAAGGCGAAATGGAAGGCTGGACTTTCAAAGTTACCGAGAACGAGGCCACCCGCTATGCGCTCGACGATCTCTGCGGTTTCTTCAAACCCGACGGTTGGGAAAAACTCACCCGCTGGGACACTCGCACGCCCGGCCGAGACCTGCCCGCGGCCTTCGATTGGCGCAGCCTCGGCGGCTGCACTCCGGTAAAGAGCCAGGGCTCTTGCGGCAGTTGTTGGGCCTTCGCAACCGTCGGCCCGCTCGAATGCAACATCCGCATCAGGGACGACGTCATAGTCGACCTCTCCGAACAGTGGCTCGTCAGTTGCAACCGCGACGGATGGGGCTGCAACGGCGGCTTCTTCGCCCACAACTACCACGAGTGGAAAACCGACCCTTGCAACGACACCGGCGCCGTCATGGAAGCCGATTTCCCCTACGTTGCCTCGGATGTCCCCTGCGACTGCCCCTACCCCCACGAGTACTTCATCGAAGATTGGGTCTACATCAGCGGCGTCAACGCCATGAAACAGGCCATCCTCGATTACGGCCCAATCTCCGTGGACATCTACGCCAACAGTGCCCTGCAAAGCTACGGCGGCGGCGTCTTCAACGGCTGCCAGAACGGTACTACCAACCATGCCGTCGTCCTCGTCGGCTGGGATGACAATCAAGGTCCCAGCGGCGTCTGGATCATGCGCAACTCCTGGGGACCCAGTTGGGGCGAGAACGGCGGCTATGCCCGCATCCCCTACGGCTGCTCAAACATCGGCGACACCGCCACCTATATCGTCTACCCCAGTTCCGCCCCCACGCTTACCTTCGAGTACCCCGACGGCCGGCCGGAATTGATCGATCCCGGCGTCGAAACCCGCATCCGCGTAAACGTTTACCCCGACACCGGCACGCCCGTGACCGACACCGGTTGGCTGCACCGCTCGCGCAACGGCGGCAGCTACTACATCGTCGCCATGGACATCGTCGGCGAGAACCAATACGAAGCCGTCCTACCCGCCGCCGATTGCTACGATACTTTCGACTGGTACGTCAGCGTCCAGGAAATGCAGGGCCGACGCATCAACGACCCGCAAAACGCCCCCGCCTACGTCTACTCGGCGTTCGTCGCCACCGGGGTCAGTGTGATTTTCGACGACGATTTCGAGACCAACCAGGGTTGGTCCGTTAACGCCGGCGCGGATACAGGCAACTGGGAACGCGCCGATCCTCAGCAGGTTACCTCGGGCGACACAATCACCCAGCCCGGTAACGACCATACCTCCGACGGCTCGCTCTGCTACGTCACCGGCCCGCTCGCCGGGTCCGGCGCCGGTAGTTACGACGTCGACGGCGGTCCCAGCCGCCTCACCTCGCCGATCCTGAACCTCGAAAACATCGACGCCACCGTCAGCTATTGGCGCTGGTATCACATCAGCACCGAGTGGGACGACGAGCTGGTCGTCGAGGTCTCGAACAACAATGGCTCCTCCTGGACCACCGTCGAAACCATCGACGACCGCGCTGAGTGGACCCACGTCGAATGGCAGGTCGCAGACTACGTTACACCCACCTCCCAGGTCCGCGTACGCTTCACCGTCGACGACAGCCCGAACAACTCGCTCGTCGAGGCCCTGATCGACGACTTCAAGGTCGAGATCATCGAGTGCGAACCACCCCCCGAGTGCCCCGAAGATCTCGACGGCGACGGCTGGATCAACCTCGCCGACCTGGCCATCCTGCTCGGCAACTACGGCCAGTCCGGCATGGGCCCCGAGGACGGCGACTTCAACGGCGACGGCACCGTCGACCTCGCCGACCTCTCGCAACTGCTCAGCGTTTACGGCACCGCCTGCCCTGAGTAGTCCAGCGTAAAAAAGCTGCTTTCGTGACCGACAATGTAGCGGCCGGCGCCGCGCCGGCCGTGGAAAGCCAGCAGACGTTCGGGTTCCCAAGTCCTCCATGGGGCCCCGGTTCGCCATATTGTGATGTGGGACGGGTTTCCAGCCGGATCAAGTCGGCCGCAGACGGCCGTTCTCCAGTACGAGCGTGCGGTCGGCGTACTCGGCGATGGCGGGATCGTGCGTGACCATCACGATCGTTTGCCCCCCCTTGTGCAACTCCGACAGAATCGACATGATGTTCGCCCCCGCCTCCACATCGAGGTTCCCCGTCGGCTCGTCCGCGAACAGAATCCGCGGCTTGTGCACCAGCGCCCGCGCGATCGCGACGCGTTGGTGTTCGCCGCCGGACAGCTCGTTGGGCTTATGCTTGAGCCGCTCGGTGAGTCCGACATGCTCCAAGAGATCGAGCGCGTCCTGTCGCGCCTCGCGTTTCTTCGCACCCCATTCTAACGTGCCCGACTCCACCATCCGCTGCAACAGCACATTCTCCAGCACGTTCAGATCCGGCAGCAGGTGGTAAAACTGAAACACAAACCCGAACGCCGTCCGCCGCAATCGGTTCCGTCGACGCTCCGCCTCGGAAAAGATGTCCGTAATGCCGGTCCGTAGTCGGCGGCGCTCGGGCGGTGCGAAAATCGGCTGCCCCAGGAAGTGCACCTGTCCCTTCCGCGGCACATCCAGCGCGCCGAGAATGTGCAGCAACGTACTCTTCCCGCTGCCCGACTTACCCATGATCGCGACAAACTCGCCGGGATCGACGTTTAGAGTACAGTTCTGCAAAACCTTGAGTTCCACCGGCCCCATCCGGTACGACTTGAAAATGTTAACCGCGCGGAGCAGCGAATCGCCGACAGCGTATGTGTTACTCCCCGCTTGATTCACCGAAACTGCATTCATACCGCGCAGACCACCACAAGAATTAGCAATTCATCATTCATACCGCACCGCTTCCACCGGCTGCATCCGCCCCGCCCGCCACGCCGCCACCAGCGACCCCAGCGTCGCGGCCACAATCGCGATCGCGACAACCCAGACAGTGTCGTACGTGCTGACCTCACTCGGAATCCGATCGAACGAGTAGACCTGCATATCCCACACGCGCCAGGCCGGATTGACCCGGATCAGGAAATCCTGGATCTCGTTTATATTGGCGACGAAAAGCACGCCGAGAACCGTCCCGAGAATGCTGCCGGCGATGCCGACCGCCGCCCCGTACAGCACAAAGATGAACGCCACCCCGCTCGATGACCCGCCGAGACTCTTGACGATCCCGATGTCGCGCGTCTTCTGCAAGACGATCATGTAGAGAATGCACATCACCAGCGTCACCGCCACCAGCGAGATGATCCCGAACAGGATCGTCACCAGAATCCGCTCCTTCTCGACCGGCCCGATGATGTGCGCCTGCGACTCCTGCCACGTCATCGCCTTAACCGAACCGATCAGCCGCGACTCGAACGCGTCCAGGTCGAACCGCTCGTCGTCGATGTAGCCGTGATACGTCTCCTCCATCCGCCGACAAAGGACCTGAATCTCGTCCAGCTTCATCCCCTCGACGACCTTGATTTGAATCTGGCTGCACCGGGCGGGCACCGTGCCGACCGTTTCGCCTGTTTCAGGATCGATCCGCTCGGCCGCGTCCATCTGGAGCAGCTTTTGCAGCAACCCGAAGTCGCAGTACACGTGCTGCGAATCGATCTCGTATATCCCGGTCCGCGAATCGTCGGCGTAACGGAACGGCTGCTTGATCGGAATCGGATCCACGTTGCCGATCGCCGACGCCGCCCACAGCGTTAGCGTTAGCTTGCACCCCCGCGGCAGCCGTTCGGGCCGCGAGTATCGCCCGTCGGTCTCGCGAAACGCGATGATGTCCCGCCCGACGATAATCCCCGGCAGCTCGTTCCCCGCCGCCCGCAACTCTTTCTCAAGCACCGGCGGGCTTGCGTAAACTCCCGGGATCGGCGGCAAGCCCATTCGGGCCAGCATGTTGTTCAGCATTGTTTCGGTCGAGTCCTCGTCGCGCAGCCCCGCCGCCCGCGATTTCTCGAGCGCTTCCCGGTACGCCGCCGGCAATCGCGGCCGCATGTACAACTGCTCCTCGTCATACTCCCGCACCGCGATCGGCGGCGCGTCGAGGTCGCCGACGACGAACGGTTGCCGCCGCGGCGCGAACGTGGTCGTGCCGGGGTAGAACTTCTCGTAAAACAACCCGACCTTGAAGGCGTTGACCTCGTACACGTCTTCCAGCCGAATGCCGACCACACGCGAGTACCCGTTCCGCGTCGTCCCGTCGAAGCGATAGAGCCCCCACGTATAAAGCACCGGCGTAGCCTTCACGACCTCCGGCCAAGCGCTGATCTCGTCGAGAAACTCCTGATAAAGCGGAAACCCCGAAAAAGAGACATTGTCAACGATGACATCCCCCAGCAGCCCCCGCGCCCGCACCTTCACCTGCTCCAGCCACCCCCCCATGATCGACATCACCACCAGCACCATCATCACGCACAACGTGACGGCGGCAACCGCGAAATAAGCGATCCGGCGTTTACGAAGGTAACGGATTGTCAGGAAAAGCTTATACAAAGACCGTTAGTCCCAATGTGGGGTGGGCAGTGCCTACCCTACTTCTGCTTTCGCCGATCAACGACTTTCTCGGGGTGTTCAGCTTGTCGTTGTCGAATGGCTTCGCATAGTCGGCGTAGATCATTCCCATGCGCTGCGAGCAGCTCGCGCCGACGCTGGCGAACCTCGTCAATCAACGGATCTTCATGTGATGAACCGGCCGCTGTCATTCTATATACTCCAGTAAAACGGTGGGCAGTGCCCACCCTACTGCGGCCGTTGCAGAGGAAACAAAATCACGTCGCGGATGGACGTGCTGCCGGTCAGCAGCATCACCACGCGGTCTATGCCGATACCGAGGCCGCCGGCGGGGGGCATGCCGCATTCCAGGGCTTCGACGAAGTCGTCGTCCACGACCGCCATGGTCTCGTCCTCTTCGCCGCGGAGCTGCTGGCTGAGCGTCTCGCGCTGTACGGCGGGGTCGTTCAACTCGGTGTAGGCGTTGCCGATCTCCATACCGTTGATGAACAGCTCGAAGCGCAGGGCGAGGTTGGGGTCGTCGGGGTGGCGTCTGGTGAGCGGGCAAAGCGCCGCAGGCCAGTCGAGCACGAACGTCGGGTTGATCAGCTTCGGCTCGACGTAGAACTCGAATAGCTCATTGACGACAACGGAATCGTCTAACGTGCTTTCGTCCCTGATTCGTGGCCGGCGGGGTAGCTGAGCGTCAATCCTGTCGAAGAGGTCTGCCATTGCCTGACTCGACGCCGGGGGTACCGGATCCGTCCTCTTGGTTCCCAGCTTTCGACCGAGCGCACGCAACTGTTCTGACTCTCCCGAGCAAACCTCGCGCGCCCGCGCGCGGACGGCCGCGTTGTCATGCATGTCGATTCCGACATGCTCGGCGAACAGCTCGGCGTACTTCCGCCGCGGCCAGGGCGTGGTGTAGTCGATGACCTTACCCTGGGAGGGCGAAGCTCCTGCTGAGCCCGGCTCGGCGGGAGCCTCGCCCTCCCGTCGGACCACTGGGATCCGGGTCGAGCCCATCACGTCGCGCGCGGCGCCGGCGATGAACGCCTCACAGAAGTCCATCATGTCGTGGTAATCGCCGTACGCCTGGTACAGCTCGAGCATGGTAAACTCGGGGTTGTGCCGCGGGCTGATCCCCTCGTTCCGGAAACACCGCGACAGTTCGTACACCCGTTCCAGCCCGCCTACCAAACACCGCTTCAAATACAACTCGGGCGAGATCCGCAGGTACAGGTCCATGTCCAGCGTGTTGTGGTGCGTCAAAAACGGCCGCGCCGCCGCTCCGCCGTAGATCGGCTGCAACATCGGCGTCTCGACCTCGACAAACCCGCGCTCGCGCAGCACGCCGCGGGCGTAATCGATGATCCCGGCCCGCTGAAGAAAAACCTCCCGCGACTCCGGATTGCTGTACAGGTCCACGTACCGCCGACGATAACGAGCCTCCACGTCCGTCAGGCCCAGCCGCTTCTCCGGCGGCGGCCGCAACGCCTTGCTCAGTAGTCTGAACTCCGTCACCCACAGCGTCAGCTCGCCGGTCTTCGTTTTTCCAATCCGGCCGACCGCTCCGACGATATCGCCCAGATCGAGCAGCTTGGCGACCTTCCACCCTTCCGTCACCATCTTCTTGCTCAACCCGAACTGAATCTCCCCGGTCCAGTCCCGCACCGTTATGAAGATCAGGTTCCCGAACGCACGATACAACACGATCCGCCCGGCGGCGGTGAACGTCGCCTCGTCACTCTCCAGAACCTGCCCTTCCGCGATCTCCATCCTCTCCGCCGCGGCACGAATCTCGGCGTTCTTCGTCACCCCGACAAAGCGCCCGCCGTACGGGTCGACACCGAGATCCCGAATCTTCTCGAGCTTGGCTTTTCGATCGCTGATCTGATCACTCATAAGATCGATCACTATATCGCGATACACGCGGCCGCGACAGGAAGCGAGTGCCCAAGTAGCCCCCGCACTGCTCTTGAGCAGTGCTAAGCATCGCTATAGGCACGGACAAGCAAACTGCCGCTTGTCCGTGGCACCCGGTACGAGCCCTGTAGCGTCCGCCCCGCGTGGCGGACGGAGAATGTTGACCTCGTTCGCCACCCCCCGTCCGCCACGGGGGGCGGACGCTACAGGGCCCGCGCCGAAGCCCGCCGGAAGCGTCATGAGCCCGGGCCCGCACCCTCAATGGGTGCAACTATTCCAGGCCTGAGCGAGCACTACCGCTAACTGTACCCCCGCCCGACGCAACGCCG
>JAUWNI010000105.1 GCA_030612705.1 Phycisphaerae bacterium
GTCCCCCCCCCCACCTCTCCGGGCCCCACACATCTCACCAACCTCAAACCCCCAATCGCCAACCCCCAACCGAGCCGGCCCCCCCCCGGGGCGGACGTCGGGTGGCGAAAGATTCCCACATTCTACGTCCGCCACGGGGGGCGGACGCTACGTTTCCCGGCTTACACAGCGCCTGCCAAAATTGTCATGCACGCCCAACTCAATTTTGTACATGCCTGCCCTTGGCATTTCTGTTATCCAGGCTATACTAACTGATTCGTCGCTAGTCCGATGGGACGGGCGGTGGAAGGTTTGTCCAAAGAACGAGTAGATTATGCCGACAATCAACCAACTGGTTTCACGCCCACGCCGAAAAGTTCCGCGGAAATCAAAAGTACGTGACATCGAACAGTGTCCGCAGCGGCGGGGAGTCTGCCTACAGGTCAAGACGCAAACTCCCAAGAAGCCGAACTCCGCCCTGCGGAAAGTCGCCCGCGTCCGCCTCACGAACGGACGCGAGATAACGGCCTACATC
Organism: Phycisphaerae bacterium; assembly: GCA_030612705.1. Taxonomy (GTDB): domain Bacteria; phylum Planctomycetota; class Phycisphaerae; order UBA1845; family Fen-1342; genus JALSRY01. Next base: position 515 of record JAUWNI010000105.1, read on the forward strand.
GGCGGCGTCGACCACAACCTCCAGGAACACTCGATCGTGCTCGTCCGTGGCGGAAGGGTCCGTGACCTGCCCGGCGTCCGCTACCACGTCATCCGCGGAAAGCTCGACTGCGTCGGCGTCCAGGGCGACAAAGAGGGAAAGTCTCGTAACCGCGGCCGCAGCAAGTACGGCGTCAAGCGAAAGAAGAAATAAGGATATACCCCCTACTTACCACCCAGGTGAGAAATGGCCTACAAGCGTTTTACGGCATCCGTCGCTCAGCTTCGCGGCGACCCGCACAACAACAGCAAGCTGGCGGCGAAGTTCATCAACTGTTTAATGTACGATGGTAAAAAGTCCGTCGCCCAGCGCGTCTTCTACGATGCTCTCGAGCGCGTCGGAAAGAAGATTACCGACACCCCACCCAACGAGGTCTTCGAAACGGCGCTTGAGAACATCAAACCCGACATCGAGGTACGCTCGCGGCGCGTCGGCGGAGCAAACTACCAGGTGCCCATGCAGGTCAACTCCAGGCGACGCCAGTCGCTGGCGATCCGCTGGCTCCTGGCCGCCACCCGCGGCAAGAAAGGTCGTCCCATGGCCGAGCGCCTCGCCAACGAGCTGATGGCCGCCTACAAAAAGGAAGGCGATGCCATGACCATGCGCGAAAACATCCACCGTATGGCCGATGCCAACAAGGCCTTCGCCCACTTCGCCTGGTCGCGGCGTTAGCAGCACAAGTTATTCAGGTTTCCAACGGTCGGGTTACGTAACCCGGCCGTTTTATGCGCGCGCCGGGTGCCACGGACAAGCGGCAGCTTGTTTGTGTCGTCCGTGGAGGCTGTCCCGCTCGTAGTTGAAGGTTGAAGAAAGGATGGCGGCTCCGTCCTACCGATCGCGGTAGGATTTGGATCGTGAGTTTCTCTGTAAAGGAGCCGCCATGAAGAAGTATTGACTATCAGGTTGTGAGTCGTTCCGACAGACGAGCCTTGGCTGAGTTTCTCAGCAAGGAAGGCCAACTCCTGCTCCCGATGCTCGAGCTGATCGAGCAGGCTGAGCTGGCCGTCGACTAGCTGATCGACGTCGCCGGGCGGGCCACCATCGAGGCGGTGCTGATCCTCTCCGCTCAGCAGCTCGCCGGCCCCAAACACCCCCGGCAAGGCGGCCGGCCAGATCCGCTGGCACGGTTGCCAGGACGGTGTTGTCGGCCTGGCCGAACGAAAACTGCGGGTCCGCAAGCCCCGTCTTCGCCGCAAGGGCCGCGGCCAGTCTGCGTGAGGGTTTGGCCGAGACGTTTACCGTGAATCGTTTGGGTTTGCCGGCCACGCTACGGCGTTGCCTGTACACCACCAATGTCATCGAGTCGCCGCACTCCGGCGTACACCAACGAACAGGTCGGGTGAGCCGTTGGCGGGATGATTCGATGGTGTTGCGTTGGGTCGCGACGGTGTGGTTGAGCACGGAGAAATCGTTCCGTCGGATCATGGGATACCAGAAGTTGTGGATACTGGCAGCGCACCTGGACGGCCCGCCGGAAACCGAGAAGACTGCTCAGCAAAGGAAGGTTGGCTAACGTATGAGTCCCCGAGTCGCCATCCGACCTTCAACTGGCGATGGGACATCCTCTCCGCAACGCTGACAGAAAAGCTGACTTGCCGGAGTCGTTTGGACCGATCAGCACTGTCAGTGGTCTCAGGTCAGCCTCGACATTTCTGAGGCAGCGAAAGTTCTTAATCTTGGCGTGCTCAAGCACTGCAAGACTCCATTTGGAGTAGGCGACGACAATTCACGTAGTTTATCGTGGCGGTAACTTCAAGAAGCGTCAAGCGTTGCGGCCGACCGGGGTGCGGGTTGCAGCCCCGGCCGGCCTGAGGAGGGGGGTATCTTGGTTTACGGCTATTCTCGGCCGTGCTATGGTCGTAGCGGCTTCAGTCTGAAGTTGTCGTAGTAGATCGACGTTGAGCCGTTGGCGTAGAGGTCGACCGCACCAATGTTGAGCGCGCCGCCGCCCACGCCGGTCACGCCCGCGGTCCACGGGTACTCGACAATGAACGCACCGTTGTAGTAGATCTCGGTCAGATCGTTGTCCAGGTCGATGACGGCTTTGATCTTGACCCACTCGTCGGGGACATACGGTACATCAACCGTGTTCATCCCGTTGCCGTGATAAACCTTGAGCATCCCGTCGTTCGAGTCGAAATTCATCTGGACCGACCAGTCAGACTCCTCGAACGGCCCAGCGTCGTCGTAGGTGTTCATCATGATGAAGAACGAACCGTCGAGCAGTTCACCCTCGCCGCCGACAAAGTCGGATGGGATGTACTGCCAGGCGGAATACTCCCACTTGCCGGAGGTATAGTCGGCATACTCGTGGACCAGATCGGTGCCGCCGACGACATCGACCGAATGCGGGTCGCTCTTGGCCTGGGCATCAGTCACCAGCGCGTCGACGCTGGGATCATTGCCCCAGCCCTTCCAGCCACCCTGGCCGTGCAGGCTGCTGCCGAGAGCGTAGGAATCGAACTTCTCCGACCACAGCGGCGCGATCGGCGGCGGCGCGAGCGGGCCGGACGACTTACTCGCGAAACCAAAACTCGGAGGGACCTTGGCCCAACCGGCGGAGAAGATCAGGTTATCAATCGCCACCGGACCCGCGGGGCTCTCGGTCGTGAGCATCATGAAGTGGATCGCTTCCCATTCGGGCCGCGGATCGACATCGAAGGAAACCATCACGCGCTCCCAGCCTTCGTCGAGCTCTTCGACTTGCTCGACCCGGTTCTCGATCGTCGTTCCGGGCGGCAGCCATTCCTCCGAAAAGACCTCTCCCCCGGCGGTGTAACGATCGTACTGGTAGAAGACGTGCCGCGACCTGTCCGGGTTAAACTGGTCGTCGAAGGTAATCAGGATTTCGCCGGCCTCGGGCACCGGGCTCCCCGGCATCCCGATGACGCCCTGGTGATCGGTGACCTCGGGCATCCAATCGGGCGGGTAGCTCCCGTAACACTCCCACTGGGTCCCCTCGTACCACGACGAGGCACAGTAAAAGGCGGGCTCCGGTGAGTTCGGCGGCACGTGCGGCTCGCGGAAGTTGTAACCTTCGCTGTGATTCTGATCACCGTACAGTGAGCAATGCGTGCCGATCCATACGTTGTCGATGACTACCGAGCCTGCTTCGCCCTCAATCGTCCCGAACGTGAACTTGATCCACTCGCCGTCGGGCTGTGGAGTGATACATTTCCTGACGGTATATCGTGTCCAGCCGTCGCCGAGGTCTTTGGGGAGGCGCTGATACTTGTGATCCGTCACCTTGGGCGTCGGTTTTCCGGCCGGGACCTCCGGCTCGATCACCAAGCCTGTCGTTACCGGCCCGGACTTGTAAAGGTCGTATTGAATCCAGAGCTCCTTGACCAGAGCGGGGTCGTACAAGTTGTCAACGTAGAACCAGACCAGCGCCGTTCGGCCGTCTTCGTTCAACGGAATCCCCAGCCCGCGGCCGTGGTCTCCTCCCATGTCAACCGGCTCGGCTTCGCCCCCTGGTAATACGTAGGGGGGATCGTTGCACCAGTCCGGGCGTTGATCTTCATCCGGGTTGTCATTGTCATTGAAGTTCCAGCCCGCTTTTACGGTCCTTTCGGCTTCCACGGAGTCGTTCCACCAAAAGGGCGGATGCTTGGGTCCGTTCTCGTCCGCCTGGGCCGAGGCGGCCCAGCAGGCCATAGTGACAATGACCGAGACGGTCAAGAGTGTGCGAATTGTTCCGGTGGCGTACATCGTGTTCTCCTTGAGCAATGCTGCTGCCGTGGGCGCGGTTTTGTCACAAAGGCATGCTCTCATCGCCTCGCCCTTTGATCGCGAGAGCCCGCCACGGGTGTCCGTCAGGGTCATGCGGCCGATTGTGGCCGACGAAAGGCTTGTGTGCAGTGAGTGTTTCATGGCTCGTCCCTTTCAGGTTTCCAGGTTTCCTCGCCGCTGGGTCCGTCGCGAGGTCTTGTCATATGAGAAGACGGACGAGTATTTGACCTGGATGCCACCAAACAAAAAAGAATCGCACGGCAACCAGATAGGGCCGATTCAGGGACGGCCCGAAATAGAGAACGCCGCGACCCTCGCCGCTACGGCGTTCCCTTGCCTGGCGTGATACGGACGTTGTCGATTACGGGTAAGTCGTCCCGTATAGGACCGGCAGTGCCGGCAGGTCGTCGGATCGGAACACGCCAGCGAACCGTCGTTGGTGATACAATGACGCGGAAGGACGTAGGCACGATTTAGCGTAAGCAACGCGGTGGTGCCGGACCCGTCGGAATTGGACCGGTACAAAGTGTTCATCCCGAAGCCGTCGGGTCCCCAGATGACGGTGGATCCGTCGCCGCTGATGCCGCCGCTCGCGCCTCCGCTGGACATGTTGCTCACCTGTACCAACCCCGAGCCGTCATCGGTGACTTCACAGATCCACGCGCCGCCGGCAGTTGTCATCGTGATCTGACTCAACCCGGTTCCGTCGGCGTTAGGAGCACCGCTGTTGAACGCTTCGCGTCGCGGCCTGCGTCGCGCACACCTTCGACCGACAAAACGTCGGCCGCGGCAATATGGACTTACCCCGCTTTCTCTTGCCTATTCTTCGCCTCTCCTTCAGCCCATTGGAATACGTCACCATTGGCTGCACCGCTGGATCTAGGCATAGGCAACGACGGGTGGGAATATGAAGTGAATATCGAAAAACACAGCCACCCAACATTAATCATCCTAACATAGCTCTAACCAGATGGGTTAATAAAAATATGATAATGTGCGGGAGAATATAGGAGTGCCTAATAAACACGTTCTAAAGAGCCACAGCCTTGTAGCCGGGTGCATGAGACTTCCGATGGGGGTGGTCGTCCCACGCACGACTGTCATCCCGACGAGTCCGCCACAGGCGGACGACGGAGGGATCTGGCCATATATCGTGAGCAACTCGACCGGCGCGGCAAGATTCCTCCGCGCCACTTCGGGGGCGGTCGGAATGACGGGAAAGGCCGCCGATTCCGTCATGCATCCCTTGTAGCCTGCGCGGCGCCGCGCGGACTGAAGTCCGCGGGTCTTTGGGTTATGTTAGGTATTCCAAGTATCACGCCTGGCTGCGATCGCCCTAACTATCGCTCGCAGCAACAGTTATGACGCCGACCACGGCCGCTGCGAAATCTCGATATTGCACGGCGGAAGACTGTCGAGGAAGCGCCGGCCGTAGTGCTTGCGGGTCACGCGGGGGTCGAGGATCACTACGATACCGCGATCGGATTGGCTGCGTATCAGCCGGCCGAAACCCTGCCGGAATTTGAGGATCGCCTCGGGGAGCTGGTAGTCCATGAAGGGGTTGCCGCCGCGGTTGCGGATCAGCTCGATGCGGGCTTCGACGATCGGGCGATCCGGCACCGCGAACGGGAGCTTCACAATCGTGACGTTCGAGAGTGCCTCCCCCGCCACGTCCACACCCTGCCAGAAACTATCGGTGCCGAAGATCGCGGCACGCGGCGTCTCGCGAAACTTGTCCAGCATCTTCGTCCGCGGCAGACCCGCTCCCTGGGGAAGAATGGTGTAGCCGTCGGCCCGCAGATCGTCCTCGACCAGTTCGGCGACCTCCTTGAGCATGGCATAGCTGGTAAAGAGCACGAACGCGCGGCCCTCGGTTTGCCGTAGGTAATAAGTGATCGCCGAGGCCGCCGCCGGAATGAAACGATCTTTCGCCGACGGATCGGGCATCCCCGATTCGACGTGCATGGTCACTTGCCGCTCGAAATCGAAGGGAGAGCCAAGTCGTAACGTTTGCGCCGGCGGTGAACCCAACCCACTCATCAAATAGGTGAAGTTATCGTCGCCGGAGGCGGCGAGCGTGGCGCTGGTCATCACGACGCTGCGTGTATGGTCGAAGAGCAGTTCGCGCAAGTCGGGGCCGACGTCGAGCGGCGCGGCACAAAGCGACACTCGCCGTGTGCGCCCCTGATCCAGCTCGATCCAGTAGACGTGCTCGCCATTCTCCTGCGCGAGCAGCACTTCGACCGAGTCGGCGATCGCCGCCGTCCGGTCGACGAACGAGCCCAGCTCGTACTGGTCTTCCTGCCGCGGTAATCCTTTCTTGAGGGGGGTCAGCTTTTTGCCGATCGTCTGCAAGGCGGGTGTCAGTGCGTTTGAGATCACGTTGGGGCGCACGAGCCGGCCGTTCGAGCGCCCCGCGGCGCGCTGCCACGCGGACAGATCATTGAAGAACTCGGTGCAGGCCGACTGGGCGGCGATCACGGCCCGCCTCTGTTCGTCCGACCCGATCGCGGCGAGATACCCCTTGCCGGTGCGCTCGTTGAACAACCCGCTCAACAGGTATTGAACCTGACTGTTCGAAACGTTGAGGCCGAAGTGGTCGACGGCGACCTGCGCCAATGTGTGAGCCTCGTCAATGACCGCCAACTCGTAGTCCGGCAATACGCTGGCTTGCTCTCGGCGCAAGACCAGGTCGGAGACCAACAGGGCATGGTTGACGATGAGGATGTCGGCCCGCTCCGCCCGTCGGCGGGCGCGCTGGTAGAAACAAGGTTCGAAAAACTGGCAGCGCCGGCCCAAGCAATTGCCGTGCTCGCTACGGACCTTTTCCCAGATGTCGAGCGGGGGCGTATCGTCCAGGTCGCTGAGCGAGCCGTCCTGGGTGTCATACGCCCAGTTTTCAATGGCGTGCAGCGTTGCCAATTGCGTTCCGGTGCCGAAAAGCGACCGTTGGCGGCTGGAGGCTTGTTTGAGACGGCGCAGGCAGAGGTAATTGGCCCGGCCTTTGATGAGTTCCGCGGAAAATTCCACGTCCAGCGCTTCGCGCAGAAACGGAATGTCCTTGTGGATTAGCTGTTCCTGGAGCGCGATCGTGTGCGTGCTGATGACAATGTGGCGGGACTGATCGGTTGGAAGCCGATCCCCCCGGCAGGTAACCTGCTCGATCGCCGGCAGCAGGTAGCCGAAGGTCTTGCCGACCCCGGTGCCGGCCTCGACCGCGAAGTGTTGATCGTCGGCGAAAGCCTTCGCGATGGCGGCGGCCATCTGCTGCTGCTGGGGACGGGTTTCGTAGCCGGACAGATTGCGGGCGATCAACCCGTCCGCGCCGAGCCAGTCCGCAACCCGCGCGCCGGGCATACCTACTCAACCCCAAGCTGTGCCACAAAATCCCACGCAAAAACGAACAACGCCGCCGACGTGATCAGAATCACGATCGTCCCGAACGCGGTCACGAACGTCTGCCCGCTGATCCACCCGTCGCGCATCGTGGCCAGAATGTGCGGCCGGGCCAGAACGAGCATGCTGATAATCATCGCCGCGGAGGTCACGAAGACCGACATAGAATGCAGGTAAGAATAAATCCAGACGCGTCGGCTGACCTCGGCCTCCTGCCCGTCCAGCGTGTGGATGAAGTGTCCACGGAGGTAGTACGCGACCTGGGTGGTCCCGTCGGGACGCTCCACCAACAGGGCCTCGCCGTTGTGCGCATCTCCGCCCAGCGCGGCGTACATGACGGTGTAGACGAGGAAATTCAACGCCCCAATCGCGATGATACTGATGCAGATCTTGTTTCGCCGCCGCCGCGGCATGCGGTCAACCGGACAGAGCGAGGATAAGGTGTTCCCCTTGGCCGGGGGCAACTCGAACTTCAGGGCTCTGTCGGTTGACGGATCCACGAACGGATTATATCCGGCGGGGGTTGGTAGGTACATTCACGGAATTCCACCTCCGGGACGCTGTGCAACGAGCTTCATGACCGATTCCCGAAAGCGGTCGTAAGGCCGGGAACATCATTGCACACGCCGCAGGCTAGGCGCTGCTGACGCATTCGGCCCGTCCATCAGCGAAGCGCGCCACCACCTTGACAGGACAGGCCGCCGTCCTGTCGCTAGTGTCTCCTGCGCCGTCAATTTGCGGGCATACATTGTGTTTACAGTCCAGAGCACGTCGGACCATAATACGGTACCGAGCGTTTAGGACGCGCGTAGCAGGACGGCAACGCGTGAACGTCGCCGGACCACCGGTTTGCTCATTGGGAAGCAGTCTGGCAATCTCGCTGTTTCGCATGTCGGAGTGCGGGCGACAAGGGCGCTGCTGAGCCCGGTCGAGTTCGAAGAACCAACGATACGACCCCCGGACCAAGGAGAAAAACATGCCTGTCAAGCCCCAACTCACAAACGTCCAGTTGCGGCATTGCTGCCAGAAGACGTTGGATTACATCGGGAAAATCAAGACTCTTGGAGAGGTCCTCAAGCCGCTCCTGTTGTCTAATACACTCCTGGGCATCTTTAGCAATCCGCCACAACAGGCGATCAGCGTGTTCACGACGGATTGGGACGCGCTGGCCCAGGCGGTGATAAGTGTCAATCCCATCGTGAAAAGCGAGTGCCACAAAGTCGCCTACTTGCATCAAATCGATCACGCGACAGATGACAAATTGTTCCAGTTTTGGGGAGGGATTGCGGACTCCTTCGATGGGGGTGGCAGGTAGCGATCGCCCCTATGGCTCCCGTATAATCCAGCCTGGTGGCTCACCCTGCCAATGGTGGGGGCACAATTCGTGGGTGTGTCCAAACCTTAATCATGACACGGCGCATTCTGTCTGTGCGTGCAACCTAAGCTTTGACGACCTTCTTCGGGCGCTTCTTCTTGCCGGTGGCGTTGCGCGTATCAACAACCAGCTTGGCGTGCTTGCAGACCATGTCGTAGTCCACGTCCGTGTGGTCCGTCGAGATCAGCACGCAGTCGAACGTTTTAAGATTCGTCGGCGTCAGCGGAATGCTGCGCAGGTGCGTGATGTTGTGTTCGCGCATCGGCTTGCCGGACGGGATGAACGGGTCGTGATACTGGACTTTCGCTCCCTGCTGCTGAAGCAACTCGATCAAGGTCACCGACGGCGACTCGCGCACGTCATCCACGTCGCGCTTGTACGCCAACCCGAGCACCAGCACCTTCGAGTCTTTGAGCGCTTTGCCATGCTCGTTAAGCGCCTCGGCGACGCGCCTGACAACGTGCTCGGGCATCAGGGTATTGATCTCGGCGGCCAGCTCGATAAAACGGGTCGGCTGGCCGAACTCGCGGGCCTTCCACGAGAGGTAGAGCGGGTCGATCGGGATGCAGTGCCCGCCGAGCCCGGGACCGGGATAAAAAGCATTGAACCCGAAGGGCTTGGTTTTGGCGGCCTCGATAACCTCCCAAACGTCGATGCCCATGCGATCGAAGAGCAGCTTGAGCTCGTTGACCAGCGCGATGTTGACGCAGCGATAAACGTTTTCGACGATTTTGCACGCCTCGGCGGCTTCGCAACTGGAAACCGGTACGGCCTTAACAACCACTTCGTCATACAACGCGGTGGCAATCTTGAGACTGTGCCGCCCCAGGCCGCCGACGACCTTGGGAATGTCCTTGGTGGTGTAGTCTTCACGGCCGGGGTCTTCTCGTTCGGGCGAATACGCCAGGAAGAAATCCCGCTCGACCTTGAGGCCGCCGGCCTTGAGCAAAGGCAACATGATCTCGCGCGTCGTGCCGGGGTAGGTCGTCGATTCGAGCACGACCAGTTGCCCCTTGCGTAACGTCGCGGCGATTTTTTTGGTGGTATCGATCACGAAGGAAACGTCGGGCTCGCGCATTTTATCGAGCGGGGTCGGCACGCAGATCAGGATGGCGTCGGGCCGGCTCAACCGTTTCATGTCGGTCGTGGGGGTGAAAAGCCGCTCCTTAATAAGCTGCTGGAAGTGCTTGGCCGGAAGGTGCTTGATATAGGTTTTACCGGCTTTGAGCATCGAGACCTTCTTCGGGTCAACGTCGAAGCCGATGACCTTGAAGCCGGCGGCACAGAACTCGCGTACCAATGGCAGCCCGACGTAACCCAGACCAACGATCCCGACCAGGGCTTTGTGGTCGGTGATCTTCCGCATCAATTCATCAGCCAGCTTCATATCGAGGTTGCTCCACTAGTCGTATCACGCCAACACAAAGTGTAAGAGCTTAGCGGGGTAGTACCCGACGAACAAGCGGCCAGGTGATTATCAACGAAGTGGGGGTCCGGCGTGCTTCGGCGCGGACCCATGTCGATTGCGGATTGACGATTGACGATTGTGGATTGCACTGTCTCCCCCGCGACATCTACTGGGCTCACACATCTCATCAATCTGAAATCCACAATCTGCAATCCCCAATCGAGACGTCCGCCCCCCGCGGCGGACGTCGAGCGGCGAAAGATTTCTACATCCCACGTCGGCCGCGGGGGGCCGACGCTACCCGCAAATGACGCTCACCCTATACTATTATCCATTCGTTTCATCGCTTCACGCGAAGATTTCTCACTGTGTGGGTGGCCCGTCGCTTTAGCCGTGGGCCACCCGTCCAGAGTTCAAAGTGCAAAGTGCAAAGTAGGTGCTCTCAACGGCGCAGCCCAGCACAAATCCCCAATCGTCAATCGTCAATCCCCAATCGTCAATGCCCCTTTGGTTGCAGCCAACGGCCGCGCTATGAAGTACCCCACTCCCGCCGTTGCGGGAATGGGGCACTTGATAGTTATCCGAGTTTGTCGGCGACGTCCTGCTAGGAACCGTAAACACCCAGCAGTGCGGCCAGATCGGAAAGGTCGATGTGGCCGTTGAGGTCGAAATCGGCCTGGGAATCGTAATTAGTATCCGTCCCAAACTCCGCGTCGTACGCCCCCAGCAAAGCGGCCAGATCGCTGAGGTCGACGTCGCCATCGAAGTCAACGTCGCCGGTGTGTCCGACGGCGATGACGGCGACGCCGCGCGATCCGCCTAGTTCGAGGTCGTCATCGTACGGTCGGAAGTTGACGGCGAGCACATCGGCGTCGTCCGCCAGACTCGAACCCATAAAACCGTCGCTGTTCTCACGCGAGATCAGGCCGAGCTGGACCGCGATCGGCGAGCCGTTGTTGTCGTACGTGACGATGTCTTCCTCGCGCAGCACCTGGTGCAGCGTATCGGACGCCGAATCCCAGAAGTAAGCCGCGTTGTTCCAGATCGTCGGGCTGTTCGGATCGTTGGGATCGAACGGCACGCCGGTGTCGTAGGTCGCGGTGAAGGCGATGTTGCCGAGATCGTTGATCCCGACGCCGGAAATGGAGTTGTACCACACGATGTACTCGTTGGGATCGTTCGGATCGTAGTAGAACGGACCGGCGAGTTCATCGTCCGGGTTCTGATCATCCGGGCCCGCGTCGGCGATCATGATCGGGGCGTCGTAACCGATGATGCGCTCCGCGCTCATGATCGGGTTGTAGAGCAGCGCCCGCCAGGTCGGGGCATCGGCCGGATCGTGGGGATCGGTCGTACGTTTTTCTGCCAGAGCGGCAATCTGCCCGCTCGAGTTCATCTCGAAGTGGTTGTTCTCGTAAACGTTGGCACCGCCGCCCGTGGACTGGTGATCGACGAAGCGATAGCCGTCTGGGGGCAGAACCGCAACGGCATCGGTGTAGTCATTACCATCCTCAAAGGCATCGACGGCCAGCAGGCCGGGCCGAACCGAACCACCCTTGTCCGTGTCGTTAATCCCAAAGACAACGTAGTAAACGCCGTCAACCTCGGCGAAAATCGGCTGGGTCTGACGGCCGTCGCCGGCATCACAGGGTACCCCATTCATATTGGCGAAGGTCTCGGCCCCACTTTGGAGGTAGGAGTAGTCAGGCGCCTGAGACGACGACGGCCCGACCGCGGGATCGTAATCCCAGATGTTGACGGCGCGGAGGATATCACCAGTGAAGGCATCGAAATTCGCGTTGCCGACAATGATCTTGGAGCCGTGCTCAATCGCGCCGGGAGTGCCGAGGTAGGCGGTACCGGACTGTCCGTTGATCCCCGGTCCCTCAATGATTTGCTCGCCTTCGTCCGGCTCGGGGATCGGCGTAAGCTGGCCGGGCGTGCAGGGTAGCCACTCGAGACCGTTCTGGGCAGACCCGGCGTAGTTGGCACGCCAAACGAGACTGCCGTCGCTGAGCATCTGACCGACGGCGTCGCTATAGCCGGAGGCTTCGTAAATCACCAAATCGTTGCTGCCGATGGGGTCGCCCCCGCTGAAGTCGAAATCGACCGTGCCGAAGCAGGCAACGGCCTGAAGGCCGCCAGCGGTGCTGTACAAGCTCGTCCCGCCGAAGATGCGGGTATCGACGACGCGAACGACTGTGTTTTCGAGCAAAGAGCCGCCGTCGTCGACCATCAGCGGAATCCAGATACGGGTGAGTTCGGCCGAACCGGAGCCGTAAATCACGGTGGAGTTCCAGGCCTCGAAGACGCGCCCCTGTCGCAGAGTCGTGTCACAGTCAGTAGTGCAATCCCAGGCGTAGGCGGGTACGCCGATAATGGCGATCAAGCCGGCGACCGCCATCCCCATCACAAATCGTCTCAGCATTGGTTTTCCTCCCAACGAAAAAAAGAAATTTTACGGTGAACTTTCCCATGCGAGGTTGCCGAACTGGTGCAGCGGCGCTGCCATATCGGTGGGGCGGTACTCTATTCTCCCTCGCGCGCTTCCTCTGGCCCCTATTGTAACACAATAATACTCGCCGTAAGCATGTGTTGCGTTAAGTCTGTGTTAAGTCTTGGCCACGGAACGCGCTATGCGATTGGTAGCCCACCGTCCCGACCGGGCAAGCCGACAGCCCGACCCTGAAAACGCAACATTGGAACGGCTATGTGCTCGATTGTCTCCGCTTTCCTCCTCCGGAATCCAGCATAGCAGATTAGAATCGGGAAGCAAGGCGGAACAGGTCGTGTTTATATCGTGTTTGCAGGGGGTGCCTGTCAGAATCGGCGGTCTATCCAGTCATTCCGACCGCTCCCGAAGGCGGCGCGGAGGACTCGTCGCGGACGGTGAACAGAGGCACCGCCCCACACCTTTCTGGAGATATGATTTCGGCTGATGCGGGGCCGGGTGCAAACCTACCAATCGCCGCCTTGCTCGCCGAGCAGTTGCTTGAGACGCCGCTCGATGATCGAGCCGCGAGCCTGCTCGCGGCGTTCGAGGTCGCGGCTGATGCGTTCGACGACCTCCCGCAGACGATCGAGATCGGTTTCTACCCGGCGAAGCTCGAATCGCCGCAGTTCGGTGCGGACGTCGAAGTGTTCGTCGACCGCTTTCTCGATTTGGCGGCGCAGCTCGTCGCGTTCCGTATTCGACTCCGGCTCCCGGCGTTCGCGAAGCTCGTTGTAGTGTCGAACGAGTTCCATCGTATGCCGCTCCAGCTCCTCATTGCGGCGCTCGAATTCGCGCGTTTTGTGTGCGAAGAACTGGGTAACTGGGTCGTTCTGCAATTGCAGGTCGACCCGTTTCTGACCGGCGGGCGCCCCGGGCGGACGTGGACCGCTGAGACCCTGACCGGACAGCGGCGGTCGAGATTCGCCGCGTTGGAGAGCTTCCTCGAAACGGATGCAGAGAGCATCGGCACACAGCCGCTCGAATTCCTCGGGCGACTTATCCCGGATCCGCATGAGACGCCGGGCAAGATCGGGGTGGTCCTCCGCGATCAGCGGCAAGATGCGCTCCATCATCTGGAAATGTCGCGGCTGACGTCGGCTGCCCGCTCTGGCACCGCTGCCACGCATTCCAACACCACGCCGACCACGATGTTCACGCATTCCCGGAGTTCCGGAACCGCGCTCGCCCGGCGGCGGCTCGCGCAAGCGGCGGGGACGTTCACCTTCAGCGGGCGGCGGGGGTGGATCCTGGGATTGATCGGGCGGTTCAATCAATGGCTGGTCGTCTTCTTGAGCGGTTGCCGGAGCATCCTGTCCAACTGCCACTTCCATCGAGCACAGCGCCGCGCTCACAAACAGGACAAAGCTCAAGACCCAGATATTCAGTTTTTTCATGGCTTCACCTCTCACGCAGGGGGTGGCACGGTCTGGCGCAGCCAGGCCGTGCGTGTTGAGCGCCAACCACGGCCAAGCTTCGCTTGACCGTGCCACCCCCCGTCCAGAGTTCAAAGTAGGTGATCTCAACGGCGTAGCCCAGCAATAATCCCCAATCGTCAATCGTCAATCCCCATGCCCCTTTGGTTGCGGCCAACGGCCGCGCTGTGCCACCCTTGATGTTGTCCATATTGTCTCAAACTACACGCGGCGAAGCACCGAACCTCGCGACGGCGCCTCGCCGTGCGACGAATTCTCGTCAATCGTCAACGGTACGTCCCAATCATCGTTGCTGTCCCAAGGCAGCATGGTCTCGCTGTCGGCTTCCCGACGTAGCGTGCGTTCGATATTGTCCAGCGACGCGTCAACCACATCGAGCGAGTAATCCACGGGGCCGTCCCACGTAAGTATGCCGAACGCGGTAACGATCGCAGCGGCTTCGTCCGTGGACAGAGCGACCAGAGCGGTACGCTCGGCGGTTTGCACGGCCGGTCGCGGCGGCAAAAGCAGCGCGACCATCAGACAGGCCGCCGCCGCCAATCCGACCAAGTGCATCGGCGGCACTCGGAGCCGACGGATTACCGTGGAGCGCCTCTCCCAGTCGGCTCGAACACGAGTAACGAGCGCCGGCGGCAACGGCCCCGGTCGCAAAGCCGTCCGAAGCGACTCCAGTAGTTCATCGTCCGGATCGTCGAATTGTCGTTCAGGCTCGTTTGGACGCATGAGCGTGATCCAAGTCCTTCCGCAAATGGCGAACCGCGGCATTCATCCGCGAGAGCGCCGTGCCGAGCGGGATTTCCAACAGCCCGGCAATTTCCTCAAATTTCAAATCCGTCGACAGCCGCAGCACGACAACCTCCCGCTGAGCCGGCGGAAGCATGGTGACAGCATCATGCAAACGTTGCCGCTCCTCCGTCGCCATGGAGCACTCGTCGGGCGTCGTCGTCGTACTCGGGCGGTCGTGTAATTGCTCATCCGGGAGCAAGTCCGGCCGCCGGCGGCGAAACGCGTCACGGCACAAATTGCGGGCGACGGTCAGCAAGTACAGATCTCTCCGCGTCGATGCCGTCACTGCCGCGATGTTATCCGCCGCTCGAGCGAACGTTTCCGCCACGATCTCCTCCGCGTCGAGCCGGTTGCCGAACGCCTTGCGGACATACGCCAGCAACCGCGGGCCGACGTCGCGCAGCAGGGATTCGAGGAGCGCGCGTTGGTCGGCGTTCAGCGCTTCGCGTTCCTTCATTCCGTTTCCGTACCCCTGCTACTGGGGAAGACGCGTTGAGGCCCGATTTATTCGCACGACTTGCGTCCCCCACGATTGTCGGCGGCTTACATCCGATAATGTATCAGTCACGCCAGACCCAGCTCAGAGGCCACGCTCTCCAAGGCCTCCACGCAGATGCGTATGTGGTCGTCGAGTGAAACCCCCAACGCCTCTGCACCGTTAGTGATATCGTCACGCGAGACGGCGGCGGCGAACGCCGGAGTCTTCATCTTCTTCTTCACGCTCTTGGGTTTCAGACCCTCCAGCTTCGTCGGCCGAACCAGCGCGCACGCGATCAGAAACCCGCACAACTCGTCCACGGCGAACAAGACCTTGCGGATCGGACGGTCACGCGGATATTCCTCGGTGTTCCAGTCGGTGTGCGAGAGCATCGCGCCGACGATCTCCTCGTCAACACCCTTCTCTCGCAGAACCTTGGCACCCTCGCGGGTGTGGTCGGGCGGATTCGGCCAGCGCTCGTAGTCGAAGTCGTGCAGCAGACCGGTGATGCCCCAGGCTTCCTCATCTTCGTCCATCCGCCTGGCGTAGTGCCGCATCGCGGCCTCGACCGCGAGGGCGTGCTTGCGAAGAGAATCGTTGGGCGTGTACTCGCACAAGAGTTGCCAGGCTTCGTCGCGATTCATGATTGGCTCCGGTTTCTGTTCGGTTATCAGCGCATCTTAACGAGCCCCGGCGATTTGTCATCGCATTCGCCCTGTTCAGGAATTCCGGGGTCCGTGACACACAATACGCGGGACGCGGCCGTCCCATAGGGACGAAGTGAGCGTAGCCCAGCACGCAGTGCTGGGACTCGTGCGACGCCGAGAAAGCGAGTCCCGGGGGGGCGGGTTTTGGGTGCAAAATCCCCGCGGGGGGGCATGGTGGTGGGCACCGCCCACCCCCCCCCGTACTGGAGGGG
>JAUWNI010000112.1 GCA_030612705.1 Phycisphaerae bacterium
CCGGGCGCCCAGATTGCGGCGCAGGGGTGCCCCTGCGCTTTAGCGGGGGGGCACACGATTGCCCGGGCGATGCGGGGCCCCCACGGCTAAAGCCATGGGCCACCCGTCAATCTTAGGCGAGACACCCGAGCCACCTATCAGATTAGCTTTGATGGAGCACTACGGTGACGGCTCGTCCCCCTCGTCGGATTCATCCACTGCTTCCGCCGGCGGAGGGGCGTCGAGCTTGACCAGCTTTTCCTCCAAGAACACGATCGCGTCGCGATGCGGCAGGATCAGCGGCATCAGGACCACTGCCAGGAACGAGACGATCAACGTTGTCAACGCTACCCAACCCACCAGTGTCCGTGTCCGCTCCTCCATCCATTCAAACGGCCGGTTGATCGTGTCGAGACCCTGGTCAACCGCGCGGTAAATGCGTTTGCCCAGCGACGTGACCGGTAGAGCAACACTCTCCGCGTCGCCACGCTCGTCGGGCGGTCGATATTCGGCCACATCCTCATTGGGGGGCTTCTTTCCGATCTTGAAGCGCGATTTCCGTTTCGGTCGTGTAGCGGCCGCCTTTTTTTTCGATGCGTCGTCGGCCGCTGTGGAATCTGTCTTGCCTGCACATTCGATTGTCGCGGGCTGACCGGGTGTGTCGGGGCTTTCCGCATCGCGTCGCGACGGCTTGGCTTTCGGGTCCGCGGAGATCTGCTCGACTTCCGCCAACGCCGCCGCCAACTCATCGTCCCCGAGTCGCGACTTTGAGTCCGGCTCAGCCTGAACGTTCGCGGCCGCATCACGATGCTCGGGTTCGGGCTCATCTTCATTGCCGTCGTCGAGACTGGGGATGGCGTCCGCCTCATCCCCGGTCATCTGCTCGATTTCCGCCAACTCGGCCTGCAACTCCGCGTCCGCGATCAACGTGCTCTTGTTGTCTGCCTCGCCGGCCTCGCTTGGTTCAGCTTCATCTCCGTCGGGTTCGGCAGGTGTGGGCGGGGCTTCCGCCGTTGCGGGTGCCGCATCGCTCGTGTCGCCGTCGGCAGACGACACCTCGATCGCCTCCGTCGGTTTTTCTTCTTCTTCGTCGATCGTTGGCGGTGTCGGTTCCTCTGTTGCGGCAGTCACTTCATCCGCGGCCCCATCGGCGGGCGTATCGCGGCTATCGGTCGGCCCTTCATCACCAGGTTCCGCCGATGCCGCCGGTGCTTCTTCCGTCGCGACGGCTGTTTCGGTCGTATCCGCGTCGCCGGACGGATCGCCTTGCTCCTCTGTTGAGGCCGCGATCTGTTCGCGCGCGGTCATGGACTCCGCGTCGATCTCGGGAGTATCGTCGTTGTTTTCCGGAGTAGGAGTGTCCTCGGCAATGGGTGTCGCGACGGGCTGCTCCGGCGTGGACTGCTCCGCCGCGGGCTCTTCCGGCGCAGATTGTTCCGTCGGAAGATCATCTGCCTGTTCATGGTCGTCGGGGCGGATGGTGGTCGCGACGGCACTGCCGGCCGACATCTTCTCGATTTCCGCCCGCGCGGCCTGCAATTCCTCTTGCAGATCGTCTTCCGGAAAGGCAGAGTTTGAGCCCGCGCCGTCCATAGGCGTTTTGACCTCTTCGCTGAGTACGTACTCACTGCTAACATCGGCCGACCGAATGCCCGCCTCCATCCACAACAAACAGGCACACGCATTACCGGACGCGTAACGACCGCCGGCGGGCGTCGGCGGTCGACACGCGGACGGCTAAAGCTTCTAATACCACTACATGGGGCCATTGCAATTCGCAGCCCACCCGGGCGGCTCCCCGACCGGTCCATAGGAGAACAAACATGAAACGCCTGATAACACGATCGTTTCTCATGGTCGCGCTGCCGCTGGCGGTCCTGGTTCCAACCTCCGCCGCCGACGAGCCGGCGCTCGACGATGTCCTCAAATTCGTCCCGGACGACGCTGCCCTGGTGGTCGTGATCCCGAACTTATCCGACGTGGTCGCCGGTATTCAGGTCTTCGGTGCCGCCGCCGGTGTCCAGGACTTCGTTGAAGTCGACGCCGACACGATCCTCGACGATCTCGAAGTAGGCAACCTGCCCGACGAATGGCTGGAATGTCTCCGCAAGAACGGCCCGTTCGTCTTCGTGCTGACCGACCCCGATGCCGATCCGCTACTGATCTGCACAGTCATGCGGCCGCCCGACGCGCCGCCGAGCGATCTCATCGAACTCAAGGGCAACGTCCTGATCACGGCCCCGGACGCCGAGGTCATGCACGCGGTCAAGAGCACCGCCGGCACATTCGCGAAGCGCTTCGCCACCCAAGTCCAGCCGACGCTCGCCAAGCACGACTTGGTGCTCTACTTTGACGTACAGGCTTGGTCCGTGCAGATCGAGCAAATGCTCTCGCTGGGCGAAATGCTCGCGCGGATGGGCGCCGCCGCCGCCGGTCCCGGAGCCCAGCTCAACCTGACGATGGTCAACTGGCTGTTCGAGATGCTGCGGACCGCCTACACCGAAAGCCGGACGATGGTGCTCGCGGCACGCATCGACGCCGACGGCCTGCACTTCCGCAAGCTTGTGAACTTCGACCCAGCCGGCAAGGTCGCTAATTACCTCGCCAAGGTCCGCAAGCCGGAGAAAGACCTGCTGCGCGGTCTCCCGCCGCAACCCGGCATGTTCGTGATGGCGGCCGAGTGGGGGACTCCGGGCAACGTCGAAACGATGAGCGAGAAAATACTCGACGTCGTACTCGCCGCCACCACCCAGCCGGCCGACGAAGCCGAGCGTCCAAAACTCACCCCCGAAATGCGAAAGCTCTACCGCATTCTCGACGGCTACAACGGCGTGATGACCTTCGGCTCGGAACCTGCCGGCATGGTCATCAACGGCATCTATCTGACCGACCAGCCGCAGACGTACTTCGACGGTTTCCCGGCCTTGTGGAAGCTCAGCGCGCCGATGATGGCCAACATGGGGCCCGATTTCACGATGGACGTATCCGAGTCGATGGAAACAGTCGGCTCGACCAAGGCCCGCGTTTATCGTGTGAAGTTCGACGTTGCCGACGAGGAAACAAAACGCATCCTTCAAGTAATCTACGGTGAATCAATCACGTTCTACACAGCCCCGCACCCGGAAGGCGTGGCGTACGCGATGGGGCCGGCGGATGTCGCCCGGGCAAACCTCGAAAAACTCCTCGCCGAGAAGGGCAGCCCGCTGTCGACCGATCGGCGCGTCGCTGACGTCCTGAAGAAGCTCTCGCCGAAACCGCGGGGATTCCTGCTGCTCGATCTGGCGGGCCTGATGGCCTGGTATATGAAAGTCGCCGAAGTGCCGGAATCCGAGATGCCACAATTCGAACCTCCGAAGACGCCGCTGCCGTACCTGGGCTTCGGTCTTTACTTGCACGAGGCTTCGATCGGCACCGAGCTGTACTTCCCGGCCAAGGTGCTGAAGTACATCATCGAGTCGTCCGAGACGCCAACCAGCGCCCCATCGGGATCGGAGCCTTATTAAGTTGGTGCTCGGCTATTTGTATGTAGCTTGAACGAGGGTCCAAGGGTCCAAGGGGCCGAGGGGCTGAGTGCTCCGCTAATGTTGATTCGATGACTCACCGTTTATTGGGTGGCCCACCTCTTCAGAGGTGGGGGACGCGAATGGTTCGCTGGTTCGTGTTCCCCACGCTAAAGCCATGGGCCACCCATCTATCAGTTGAACGTCGGCCGAGCCCCAGGTCAAAATCTCGAATAATTTCCGGTGATTCCGTCCTCGAGGCATTCGCGTCGGACCGCGGCAGCTCTTATAATCCGCTCCGGCAAGGATGTTGGTTTTCGCGTACAGGGAGGTACGAAACATGTCCGCTGGGATTTCCTTTTGGAAACGTGTGGGAAGTGTGTTTCAAGCGAACAGCAATCGCGGCAACGGCAACGGCTCGACGCTGACCGTCGAACCGGTTAAGCCCGTCCGGACAAACGGCCACGACTCGGACGGCGGCGCTTCGTCGCTGCTCCCCTGGACTCGCCGCGGGAAAACCATCCAGCAATTGGACGAGCGCTATCAGCGGGTGCTCGAACTGATGGACGCGATGCGTGAGCACTTCGAGGTTCAGGATCACCGCGCCGCCGATGTGACCGCCGGCATCGATCGGGTCGGCAACACGCTCGAGCAGCTTGCCGACGTTCAGCGCATCCAAAGCGAAGGGATCACGTCGATCGCCGCCCGCGTGGACGCCGCGACCCGGCAGTCCGCCGGTCTGGTCACGCTGCTGTCCGAGATGCCCGCCTCGTTCCAGGCCCAGGCCGAAGCCGTCCACGCCGTCGCCCGGCAAATGGAAGCGACGCGAGCGGCGGATACCGAGCTGACCGGCTCTTTGCAGCAATTCAGCCAGGCGGCCGACTCGCTCCGCGACGCCGGCACCGCCCAGGTCGAATCGCTCCAGCAGCTCCACAGCACCAGCCAAAACCAGAAAGAGTCGCTACAGACCTTCGTTCGCAAGCAAACCCGCCTGCTCCTGGTCATCACGATCATCGTGGCGGTGCTCGGGTTGGGGGCGGTCGCCGCCCTGGCCGCGGTCGTTCACATGCTCTTTAATGGATCGGCTCCGAACCTCGCCTGACAAACGATAGTTGCTATTACAGTGTGGCAGCGGCGTCTCGCCGGTGGATTCGGCCGGTACGGGGCCCGGCCGCTACATGTGGCACAGCCGCCCCCGGCTGTGATCGTGGCCGATCGGCGTTGATCCCAAGCGCCAATGCGAACATGATGCGCATACTCCCTGCTCTGACGGGAACCAAGGAGCGCTCGTGAAAATCGCACTGGCTCAGCCCAACCCGACCATCGGCGACATCGACAACAACACGGTGGAGATCGAGCGCAATATCGCGCGGGCTCGCGACGCCGGCGCCGATCTCATCGTTTTTCCCGAACAGGCAATCCTCGGCTACCCGGCCAAGGACCTGCTCTTGCGCCGCGAGATCATCACGCGCAACGTCAACGCCTTGCAACGCTTGGCCAAGCAAACCAACGAGATCGCCGTCCTGGTCGGTTATGCCGAACCCAACGAAAAACCCCACGGCCGACCGGTGTTCAACACGGCGGCGCTGCTCACGGAGGGGCGTATCGTTGCACAATGGCGCAAGCGGCTGTTGCCGACGTACGACGTTTTCGACGAGGCCCGCTACTTCGAACCCGCCGGCCCGCAGCCCGTGATCGACTTTCGCGGCCGCCGCCTGGGCGTCACGATCTGCGAAGACCTGCTCTCGGAGGAGATGTTCGGCCGTCCGCTCTACTCGTGTGATCCCGTCGCCGAGCTGGCCGCCGACGGCGCCGATCTGCTGATCAACATCTCCGCCTCACCCTATTTTCTCGACAAGCACGCCTGGCGGATCGAACAGATGGCCGCCCACGCCCGCCGACACAAGCTCCCCCTGCTGTATGCCAACCAGCTCGGTGGCAACGACGAGTTGCTGTTCGACGGTGCCTGTTGCGTTCTAGATCAGCAGGGGTGCCATGCGGGTCAGGCCAAATCATTTGATGACGACCTGCTGTTGGTGGATCTCGATGACCTCGCCGCTACGCGCCGCGAACCGATCCCGACCGGCCCCGCCGGCATCCACGACGCGCTCATCATGGGTCTGCGCGACTACCTGCGCAAGTGCGGCTTTAGCTCCGCGGTCATCGGGCTCTCCGGCGGGATCGACTCCGCCGTCGTCGCCGCCCTGGCCGCCGAAGCGCTCGGGGCGGACAAAGTCCACGGCGTCGCGATGCCCAGCCGCTACAGCAGCGATCACAGCGTCGCCGACGCGAAAACGCTGGCCGAAAACCTGGGGATCAAGCTTTCGATCGTCGAGATCGAGCCGATGCACGCCGCCTTCGAAAGGGCCCTGGCCGCGCACTTCGAAGGCACGGAACTCGGCGTCACGGAGGAGAATATTCAGGCCCGCTGCCGCGGCGTGATCCTGATGGCCCTCTCCAACAAGTTCGGCAGCATCCTGCTGACCACCGGCAACAAGAGCGAGGTCGCCGTCGGCTATTGCACGCTCTACGGCGACATGGCCGGCGGCCTGGCGGTAATCAGCGATGTACCCAAGACGATGGTCTACGCACTCGCTCGACACATCAACGAGCGTGTCGGCCACGATCTGATCCCCGAAAACACAATCATCAAGCCCCCCTCGGCCGAGCTGGCCCCCGAGCAGTTCGACCAGCAATCGCTGCCGCCTTATGAAGACCTCGATGCGATTTTGGAGCAATACGAAGAGCGAATGCTGTCGCGCGAGAAAATCATCCAGCTCGGCCGCGACGAGAAGACAATCGACGACGTGATTCGCAAGATCCGCATAAGCGAATACAAACGCCAGCAAGCCGCTCCCGGCTTAAAAGTGACCTCGCGGGCCTTCGGCTTCGGTCGCCGCATGCCCATCGCCGCCCGCCCGCCTTCATAATCACCGCCGACTCAAATCCGACCATCCGGACACCGGCATCCGCTGCAACATCGTCGGCTCGATGCTCAATATTCGCCAGCCGTCCGTGTCACGAACGAACACGATCCTCCAGCGCGATTGCACCGGCCCGACATAATTCCGCGCGCTGATTTCCCCCCAGTAACTGAGATGTGCTTGAAACGTGTCGGCCTCGCTTGTTTCAATCTCAAGCTTGCGCCGCGTCAGCGAACGCACATCCACCCACGCCATGTACCCCCGCACCAACTCCAGAAACCTGTCACCGTCCATCTCCGGATCGGCGATGCGAAACCGATCCGAAAGCGCCGCCGCGATCGCGTCCGTGCGCGAGGCAACCATGTCCGTCTCGATCCACTTCATGATTCGGTCGGCGTGCTCCCGTCGCGTAACCACCAGCGCCTGCACCAATAGGAGCACGACCGACAGCGCCAAGCCGATCAGCAACAATCGCGGTTTACTGCTACGCCGCCAATGCACGAGCAGGACAAACAGCATCACCGCCAGGCATCCGCCCAGCATCAGCGTCGATTCAAATAATAGCCGGACCAGAAAATCCACCGGTTCACACCCCATGCGCTCGGGCCGTGGTCATCCATTGCGATAGCTCGCACCACGGGGTAAGTCGTCGTTCCATTCAACGGTAGGCATCACATTCAGAACGGTCAAGCGGCGTCCGGCAATGGTATCGGCGGAGCGTGCATAACCATGCAAGCAACGCAAATCAGAGTCCCGAGCGCCAGCAAGGAAACGGACTCGAACAGAGCCGGCGTGTCCCCACGCCGGACATCCGGGCCGAGGACGGCCCGGCTCTGTTGCGGTGGATATCGCTTTAGAATTGTCGGCACTTTTCGTAATCGCTGAGGCGCGCGGCATCGCCACGTCGCATCTCGTTATATCGGATCGCAAGCAAGAGGCAACCGGTAACATGGAGCGACCATATTCGATATCGGTGTGCGCTGAAACGCGCGGCACAATCAGAGCCCGAAGCGCCAGCGAGGGTCCCGGCCGTGTTAGGAATGTTGGGCGTTTTTGTAGTAGCGATTATTCAAGCTTTGACACATTGTGTACGAGAAGAAGACGACCCGGAATCAGTGGGGCCCCCGCTCACAAGCAAGTTCGAGCGTGGAAGCCGCCGAGCGGCCGGGTGCGAAGAACCCCCTGGAACGAAATACTGTTCAACAACAAGGAGCTGGAATCATGTACGCACGTGTATCTCACATGACAGGTGGAGTCGTCGCCGCGCTGCTGTTGGCATCATTGGCCGCTCCGGCGCACGCCGATGAGCAACAATTCACGCTGGCGGGCGCCGTCCCCAACGACGTCTATATCTGCGTGGCGGGTCAGCACAACCCCGAACGGGAGTTTCTCCACGAGTATTGGGGAGAGGTTCTCGACGCGCTGAAACAGAGCGGCGTCGGTGGAGACCTGCTGGAGCTGATCGATTCATTTCTCGACGCGGAGCAGAAGGCCGAAGTCGAGCGGCTCAAGCAACGAGCGTCGCAACTGCTAGCCGGCGTCGATTGGGAGGAGCTGGCCGGAAAAGAGATGGTCTTCGCGGAGCGGTTAGCACCGCCGATGCAAGGATTCGGTCAACGCCCCCCCATGTTGTTGCCCGAGATAGTTGGGATATTCCGCGGCAGCAGCGAGGGCGCCGCCCGGAACTTCGACGGACTGACGGCGATTCTTGAGGGCATCGTCGAGGAGATCAACAGGGCCCTGGGTGCCAAGGCGATGTTGGCCGTGGACCGGAACTCGCGAATGGGTGCTGAAGTGGCCGGCATCGTGATGTCGCAGCGCCCGGGAGGCGGCCCGGAGATAGCGGTCACACTGACCGACAGCGGCGCGAAAGAGCTTGCACAGCTCACATCCGAGAATATGGGCCGCAAATTGGCGATTGTATTCGACGGCAAGCTGTTGTGTACCCCGGGCATCAAGGCCCAGGCCGGCAAGTATGCGATGATCGCCGGCGACTTCACGCCGACAGAGGCTGAGAAGATCGCTGCCGGGATCAACGCCGCCGCCGCGGATGCCACTCCGGCGACGGAGCCCCGGCTTCAGTGCCGACTAGTGGCGCAAGACGGGGTCCCGGCCCCCGCCGACGAGTTCCCCGACCCGCATGATCCGACCGGGCAGACCAAGATCCGCGTCTTGCGGGATGTTCTGCTCGACGAGTCGGCGGTCAAGTCGGCCCAGGTCTCGTCCCCGAAGCGAACGCCGTTGCCGGTGTCGATCACCATCGCGCATCGTGACGACCTGGTGTTCATCGTCTTGGGCGAGCAGATGTTGACCGACGTGCTGGGTCTGTTGGACGGGAGCGGTACGACCAAGGCCCTGGCGGATGATCGGCGTTTCAAGGCCGCGTTTGCCAAGCTTCCGCCGGCAGAGGACAGCATGGTGTTCTTCAACATGCAGGCGTTGTTGAAGCCGGTGCGCGCCTTGGTGGACATGGGTATCGCCGCGATCGACGCACACGGGGACGTCTACAGAAATACTCACCTCAACGATGCGGCCAATGAACTTAACCACCAAGCCATTGCCGCTTATCTGCAAGGTGACACCAAGCAAGCGCTGGCCCTCACGAAGCAGGCCCACGACGCGGCCCCGAACGATTCGGCCGTGCTATACAACCTGGCCTGTTTCAACGCCCTGCTCGGCAACAAGAGCGAGGCGTTAACCTGGCTGGACAAGGCGGTTGACGCTGGTTTTCAGGCGCCGGGCAAGATTGCCGAGGACAGCGACCTGGTGAGCCTGCGCGACGACCCGCGGTTTCAAGCGATACTCGTCAAGGCGGCCAAGGCGGGCGCGCAACAGGCGACTGAGAAAACGGCGTTGGTGAAGCGACTCGTCGATCGGTTGATGAATGCCGTGGAGATTCTCGACTACGTGGCCACGGTTGAGTTTACCGACGGATACGCCGTCCGAACGGAGTCGATCGCCGTGTTGGTTTCTGATGCCCAGACGCGGCCGATTTACCCCGTCTTTGGAAATGGGGATCAGCTAACCGACTTCGACCGCTACCTGCCCCAGGAAACCATGTCGTTCTCGGTCTCCGGCGGGTTTGATCCGGGCGAACTATACAAGTTCATCGAGGACACGTTTCGCGTCGTCGGTCCGAAAGGCGAAGAGCTGCTCGCCAAGTGGGCCGCGATTCAGGAGGAATTCGGCATCGACGTCAAGAAGGATGTCATCGGCTGGATCGACGGCAACCTCATCAGCGTAACGCTGGCGGACGGTGGTGGATCGGTGTGGCTGATCAAAGTCACCGACGAGGAAACCGCCCGCGAGAAAGTTACCGCCGCGGTTGGATTCCTCTCGACGAAGCTCGCGGAAGTCATGGCGACGAATCCCGCGCTGGCCATGCTGGCGGTTCACACGTCGCCGACGCAGGATGAGCGGCTCACGGGGTTCGAGAATCTTCATTTCGCCATGTCGCCGCAGCCGATAGTCTGGGGTGTCACCGACGGTCACCTGGTCTTCGGCAGCTCGGCCGACGCTGTGGCCCTATGTCTGGAGACCGCCCGGGGCGAGCATCCCGGTATTCGCGAGAACGCCCGCGTGATGAGCGAGGCCCTGGTACCCGCCGGACCGTTCACAAGCGTTGCGCTGACCGATCAGCGTGGTTTGGGCGACAAGCTGGCGGCGGGCATCGGTATGGTCTCGATGATGAGCGGAATGCTAACGATGGCGATCCCCGACCCGGAGGTCAGGCCGGTAATCACGAAGATCGCGGGCATGCTCGCCAAGCTAACGCCGGTGGCGCGGAAGATTGATTTCTACAAGTCGACCGCCACCTGCACCACCTTTGACGGGCGCAGCTGGTATACTCGCATGGTCACGCATTACGTCTCGCCGACGGAACGCTCCGCGGGCAAGACACAGTAGCTCGTTCGACGAATCGTTATGGCGGGCCGCCGCAAAAGTCATGTGGCGGCCCGCGCCTCGCAGGCCGAACGCCGTAAGCGGCGTTTCCAGTCTATTACGGCCGGCGAGGCGCCGGCCGCTACGTTTCTTGCAACCGATGCCGACTTTTGCGGCGGACGGATCGCATATCAGTCGGTGGTCTTGAGCAGGCGAACGATTCCGTCGAGGGGAACGCGGAGCCAATCGGGGCGGTGGTCGAGTTCGTAGCCCAATTCGTAGACGGCGCGGTCGAGCAGGTAAGCGCGCAAGAGCAGGTTGAGCTCCTCCCGCGATTCGGGCAGCAGGCCGCTCTCGCGGGCCACGTCAAGGTATGACTTGAGGAACACGGCACCAACCCAAGTCTGCCAGAATAGCGCGGCTGGTTGCAGCCAGGCGAAGTCATCGTGTCCGACGACGACCTGCGGAACGTGGCTGAGCAGACAGGAGTTGGCCGCGTAGTGGAAGGAGCGGAGCATGCTGGCAACGTCGCGCAGCGGCGAGTTTTTCAGGCGACGTTCGCTCAGCCGACGGCGGGGCTCGCCCTCGAAATCGACGATGACGAAATCGTTGCCGGTATAGAGCACCTGTCGCAGGTGGTAATAGCCGTGGCAGCGGATTCGTTTGGCGTGGATTTTCCGATCGCGGATGACGCGGACGATGGCGCGGACGTCGTCCTCGCGGTCGAGGACGTATTGGGCGCGGTCCAGGACGTCATCGGCGAGATCATCGAGGCGTCTTCGCAGCGTGCGCAGGGCGCCTTTCACGGCGGAGTCCATCGCATGGGACAGCGCGCGGCGATGGAAATCGGTGAACGGCTCGGGATCAAAGGCCGGGTCACCCTCGCTGCGGGCCAGGGCAACGTGCATCTGAGCCGTGCGACGCGCGAGCAGGCGGGTGGACTCGAGGTACGGGCCGATCAGGCGCGAAACGCGGGCGGGGACTTCGTACTCGGCGAGCAGGAGCAGGTCGTCGGTTGGCGGCGCGATTTCCTCGATCTCCCCCAACTGACCGAGGGCGTCGTCGAGATAATCGCCGATGGCGTCAAGGCTGTAGCCCCAGGCATCGCCCTCGTTGGGAACGTAGGTGTGCAACAGCGCGATGGTGATGGGCTCTTCGTTCGTGCGATGGTATTCGATCGTGCCGGCAACGTGGGCGATGTGAGCAAAGTCCTGTTTTTCACTGAGATAGCGGGCCATCTCGACTTCGACGTTGACCCCACCCTGCACGCGGCGGAGGTTCTTGAGAATGTACTTTTCGCCGAAAACCACCGAGGCGTTGCGTTGGGTGACCATGCGCGGCGTCGGTTCCGGGAAGGGGTCTTCGGAACGCAGCACGGGGCGAAAGGCGCGCGGGGCGGAGGCGATCAACATGCCGGCGGCGCCTTTGATGCGACGCCCCTTGCGGATCGCGTTTATGAGCATGTTGGCATAGTCTTCGTCGTAGGCGGCCTCGAAGAGAACCCCCTCGGAATCGATGTCGGCGATGTGGACACGGGCGATGATCGAACGCGGGTTGTTCTCGCGGATCGAGGCGGCCTTGTCGCCGGTGGCAAACGAGAGCGGCAGCAAGTAGGTTTCCGGCTCGCCGTGTACGTAATTCACCTGTGTGAGGACGGCGCAGGCGCGCCGCCCGTCCCGCGCGATGGGGACGTAGTCGAGGAATCTGACCAGGCGGATGTTCCGATGCTTGCGCGAGAACCAGGGGGTGGCCATCAAAAAGCCGGGGAGCGAGGCTTCGAGTGTCTCGCGCGAGCGGTCGTGTAACACCTCGTCCCAGATGGTGGAGACACTCAGCTCGGGCGGTTCGTAACCCGCGGTAACGCCTTCCAGTTCGACTTCACTGCGTTGTTCGAGCAGGAACCAGTATGAAGCGTGGGGGCCGAGCGTGAGGAAGTAGGGCAACTCGCCGATCGCGGGAAAGCGCGTGCCGCCGAACAGTTCGATCGGCGTGACACCCTGCATCCCGGAAAGGTCCAGTTGGACATACTGGACGAATCGCGAGAGGTTGGCGACGACCATGATGCACTCGTCCTGGTACTCGCGCAGGAAGACCAGGACCTTGCGGTTATCCGTGTGCAGAAACTTGATCGAGCCCCGGCCGAAGACCTTGTAGCGTTTCCGCATCGCGATTAGACGCTTCATCCAGGAAAGCAGCGAGTGCGGATTGTTCTGCTGGGCCTCGACGTTGAGCGATTCGTAGTGATACTCCGGATCAATGATGATCGGGAGAAACAGGCGCTGCGGATTGGCACGGGAGAAGCCGGCGTTGCGGTCGGTACTCCACTGGACGGGCGTGCGGACGGCGTTGCGATCGCCGAGGTAAATATTGTCACCCATGCCAATCTCGTCGCCGTAATAGAGCACGGGCGTACCCGGTAGCGAGAACAGGAGGGTGTTCATAAGCTCGATCTTTCGGCGATTGTTTCCGAGTAGCGGGGCGAGTCGGCGGCGGATGCCGAGGTTGACGCGGGCCTGTGGATCCTGGGCGTACGTGCCGTACATGTAGTCGCGCTCGGAATCGGTGACCATTTCGAGTGTGAGTTCGTCGTGGTTTCGCAGGAACAGGGCCCACTGGCAATTCTCGGGAATCTTCGGCGTGTGTTCGAGCGTATCGATGATCGGGAGGCTGTCCTCCATGCGGATCGCCATGAACAGCCGCGGCATGAGCGGGAAGTGGAACGCCATGTGGCATTCGTTGCCCTCACCGAAGTACGCGACGGCGTCCTCGGGCCACTGGTTGGCCTCGGCCAGCAACATGCGATCGCGGTAATGCTGATCAACGTGGGCGCGGAGTTTTTTAAGAAAATCGTGCGTTTCGGGGAGGTTTTCACAGTTGGTGCCTTCCCGCTCGAAGAGGTACGGGATGGCGTCGAGCCGTAGTCCGTCGACCGACATCTTCAGCCAGGCATCGAGGATTTTGATCATTTCCTCCTGGACCTGCGGATTGTCGAAGTTCAAATCCGGCTGGTGGGAGTAGAACCGGTGCCAGTAATAGGCCTTCGCGACCGGGTCCCAGGACCAGTTGGCGGACTCGAAATCCTTAAAAATGACGCGGGCGTCGGGGTAGCGGTCGGGCCGGTCGCTCCAGACGTAGAAGTCACGCCAGCTTGATTCGGGGGTGGCGCGTCTGCTGCGCTGGAACCACGGGTGCTGGTCGGAGGTATGGTTGAGCACCAACTCGATGATGACGCGCAGGTCGCGCTGGTGGGCCTCGCGAAGAAAGTGGCGGAATTCGCGCAGAGTGCCGTAGGCCGGGTGCACCGCGGTGTAATCGGAGATGTCGTACCCGTCATCCTTCCAGGGTGAGGGATAGAACGGGAGCAACCACAGGGTAGTGACGCCGATGTCCTGGAGGTAGTCGAGTTTTTCGGTAAGCCCCTGGAAGTCGCCCATACCGTCGCCGTTGCTGTCGTGGAAAGCGCGGACGTGCAGCTCATAGATGATGGCATCTTTGAACCAGAGGGGGTCTTCTCGGAGAACAATGGTGTCGCCGGGCTGGGGCATACAGCGTTTACCCTTTATTCACTCGCGTGCGTCGAGCTCGACTCGCAACCGGTAGTTCGGCGGCGTCCGTCAGCGCCAGACCCAACGCCGGGACGCAACGATATTATACATTAATTATCGGCACGAAGGAGATCCGAGGCCAGCCCGGAGTTGCTTGAATCAGGCCGGCGCGGTGGCTTGGTTATGATCGGCGACCGTCTCGGCGACGGCGTCGATGACGCGGCCAATCTGGTCATCGGTGAGCTGGGGGTAGAAGGGTAGACTGATGGTGCGGTCGCCGATCGCCTCGGCGGCGGGTAGATCCCCGCGCTGATGCCCGTATTGCCGCGCGAAGTACTCGAGCAAGTGGACGGCGCGGTAGTTGACGGCGACGCCGATCCGGCGCTCCTGGAGGCCGGCGAGGATTTCGTCCCGGCTTTGGGGATCGACCCAAATCGTGAAAAGATGCCGGGCGGACCAATCCGGGTCAGAAACTTTGGGGAAGTCAACGCCGGCAATCCTGGAGAATGCGGCCTCGTACTGTTCGGCGATTTCAAGGCGGCGTCTCCAACGCCGATCGAGCTTGGCGACTTGCGGCAGCAGCAGAGCGGCGCGAATGTTGTCGAGGTTGTACTTCCAGCCCCACTGCGGCATGTCCCAGTGCCGGTAACGCTTGCCGTAGCGGTCGTGCGCCGAGGTCGTCAGGCCGTGCAGGGCCAGGCGGCGGACACGCTCGGCGAGTTCCGGGTCGCTGGTCGCCAGTGCTCCACCTTCGCCGCAGGTGATGTTCTTGGTTGCATAGAAGGAAAAGCATGCGCAGCGGCTGTGTGAGCCGGGGCGAACGTTACCGCGGCGGGCTTCGAGACAATGGGCGCTGTCCTCGATGAGGATCAGGCCGCGTTCGCCGGCGAAGGTGCCGAGGGCCTCCATGTCGCAAAGCAGTCCATAGAGGTGCACTGGGATGACGGCCCGGGTCCGTTCGGTGACGAGCGGGGCAATCGTCTCGATGGTGATGCAGCCGGTCTCGGGATCGACGTCGGTGAAAACCGGCTCGGCACCGGCCATGAGGACGGCGTTGGCGGTGGCGACGAAGGTCATGGCGGGGACGATGACCTGATCGCCGGGGCCGATCCCGTTTG
The DNA here is from genome assembly GCA_030612705.1 of Phycisphaerae bacterium. GTDB lineage: Bacteria > Planctomycetota > Phycisphaerae > UBA1845 > Fen-1342 > JALSRY01. Next base: position 14,949 of record JAUWNI010000112.1, read on the forward strand.
CGACGAGGGCCAGGTGTTGGGCGGCGGTGCAGGAATCGAGACAGACGACATGCGCAATATCGAGGTACTCTGCCAAGGCCTGTTCGGCTTCGGTGACGGCTTGCCCGGTGGTGAGGATGGTGCCGTCGAGCGCTGCGAGGACGCGGGCTTTTTCCTCGTCGCCGAGGTTGTGGCGATAGAAATCGACTCGTTGATCAACGGGCATTGTGTCGGCCCTTTTTGCGCGTGTTGGCGCGCACTCATTCCGGCGTCTGATTCCTGAGACAATATCGGACAATCACAAGGGAGCGGTAAAGGTCGGGTGGGGAATCCATTCCGGGAAGCATGACACTACTCAGGCGGGCTCCGGCGCGGGCTCTGTAGCGTCCGCCCCCCGTGGCGGACGTCGGGTGTCGAAAAATTCCCACATTCTAC
>JAUWNI010000054.1 GCA_030612705.1 Phycisphaerae bacterium
CCCCCCCCCCGGGCCCCCCCCGCGCGCGGGGGGGGGGACCCCCCACGCCCCCCCCCCCCGGGGGGGCGCCCCGCTACAGTCTATGGGCGCCGGCCTACATATTTCTGCTACGCCTCGCGGGGTTGTTCACAGTTCCAGCAGACGTTGAAGTGGTCGGGGACTTCTTCGCCACAGTTGGGGCAGGTCCAGGGTTTGCCGGGCTGTTGATGGACGTGCTGGATATCCTTGGCCGCCCGTCGAATCAGCCATAGGACTTCGAAGAAAAATTCACGCGGCACGAGCAGACGCGAACCGATGATCTGCTTGACACCATAGATTTCCGAGAGCTGCTTACCCCGCGCGTGAGTGTAGGGCACGTATTCGGCCGCGAGGAGAGCTTCGAGGCCGGCCAGCGCGACCTCGCCGCTCATCTCCTGGTCGATGATGAACCATTTACGCGTCGGGCAGATCGCCTCGGGATCGAACTCGGCGTTACAACTCGGGCATTGGCGAGTCGGCGCGCCGGCCAGTGGGTATTGACAAGCGCGGCAGAGCAGACCGAAATCGGGTAACGGGAGCTCGTGGCCGGTTAAACGTGGATCGCGCAGCCGATGCCAGGGCTTGATGATTTCCGCCATGTCGAGTTTGGTCCCGCACTCCGGACAGCGGTGCGCGGGAAGGCCGACGAGCAGGTAACGGCACTCGGGGCACATCAAACCCCAGTCGGGAATCGGCAAGCAGTTCGCGTCAATATCCATTTCTCCATTGTATCCGTTTTATACGAGCAGAATCGGGAAGACCGATCCTGCGTTGGCTTCGGTTCGCGTTGCCGGCAATCGGCGCGATATACTGGCAAAGTATGAATACGTGCCCCGCATGTTCCCGTAGTGTGCCCAAGGAGAGCCGGTATTGCCCAACGTGTGGGGCGGCGCTGGTGTCGGCCGAGGATGCGCCCCGGCACTCAACGGTTGTCGTCGACAGCTCGATGCTGGATAGTGACGATCCGTCCGACTCGATCGACCACGGCAGCTTTCTCCCGGGAACGATCATCGCGGAGCGTTACCGCATCGTCGGTCTGCTCGGCAAGGGCGGAATGGGGGAAGTCTATCGGGCCGACGATCTGAAACTGGGACAGACGGTCGCGCTCAAGTTCCTCCCCGCCGACTTGGCGGATGATCCCAGGCGGCGCGAGCGATTCCACAACGAGGTGCGCATCGCGCGGCAGGTCGCACACCCGAACCTGTGCCGCGTGTACGACATCGGCGAGGTCGAGGGGCATACATACTTGTCGATGGAGTACGTGGACGGCGAGGATTTGTCATCGCTACTGCGGCGGATCGGGCGCGTGCCGCGCGCCAAGGCGGTTGAGATCGCGCGGCAACTCTGCGCCGGGCTGGCGGCGGCACACGAGCGGGGGATTCTGCATCGCGATCTCAAGCCGGCCAACGTGATGATCGACGGGCGCGGAAAGGTGCGGATCACCGATTTTGGGTTGGCGGCGCTGGCAAGTGAGTTAGTCGGGCCCGCCGCCCGAGCCGGAACGCCGGCCTACATGGCGCCCGAACAATTAACCGGTAAGGAATTCACGGTCAGGAGCGAGGTCTACACACTGGGTCTGACGCTATATGAGCTTTTCACCGGCAAGCGGGCCTTCGAGGCCGACAGCATCGAAGAATATGCACGCCTGCACGCCGAGGTAATCCCCATCAAGCCGTCGGCGCTCGTGGCAAGCGTGGAACCGGCGGTCGAGCGCGTGATCCTGCAATGTCTGGAGAAAGATCCGGAATTGCGGCCAAGCTCGCCGCTGGAAGTGGCGGCGGCTTTGCCGGGTGGCGATCCGCTGTCAGCGGCATTGGCGGCGGGTGAGACGCCCTCGCCGGAACTCGTCGCCGCCACGGCGCCCGCGGAGGCGATTCCGCCGACGGTCGGCCTGGCTTGCCTGCTCGTGATCCTGCTCGGGATCGTAGCGTTTCCATTCTTGAACGACCACGTCAGGCTACACGCTTTCATCCCTCTGGATAAACCCCCGGCCGTGTTGGTTGACCGCTCCCGCGAGATCATCAAGAGCCTCGGTTACGGCCGGCGGCCGGCCGACTCAGCGTACGGGTTCGAGGTCGAGGAAACGTACCTGAACCACGTCGAACAGCGTGACCGCTCGCCAAGCCGCTGGGCGCGGCTGGCGCTTGAGCGGCCGGCGACGATGACACTGTGGTACCGGCAGAGCCCGCGCAACCTCGTGCCCAACAACATGCTCGGGACCGTCAGCGCCGGCGATCCACCACCGCTCGTGCCCGGGATGATCGGATTACACGTCGATCCGCAAGGTCGATTGTTATCGTTCCAGGCGGTTCCACCCGCGCGCGAGGGCACATCGGTAACAACAGCCGAACCGGACTGGTCACGACTATTTCGGGAGGCCCGGCTCGATCGACAACGGTTCCGGCCAACCAGCCCACAAATCGTCCCGCCGATGTTTTGCGATCGTCGGGCGGCGTGGACGGGCAGCTTCACCGAAAATCCCGACGTGAGGGTACGCGTCGAGGCGGCGGCCTATCGCGGCAAACCGGTACATTTCAAAGTCCTGCTCGACGCGGCCGGCGGCAGCGATACAAGCCTCACCGCGCCGCGGGCCGGGCAACTCATCAATGTCCTCTTACTACTCGTTTCGCTGGCCGGTGCCGCGGTGCTCGCGCGGCGTAATCTGGCACAGGGGCGCGGGGATCGGCGAGGGGCCGTCCGTGTCGCGGCTTTCGTCGGGGGAGCCTTGATGCTGGCGTGGACACTACAAGCCAACCACGTCACCGACGCACTCGAAGAACTCAAGCTGTTAGCGGTCGCCGCCGGGCAGAGTCTGGTTGCCGCCGGCGTCTGCTGGCTGCTGTACATCTCGCTCGAGCCGTACGTTCGGCAACGCCGACCGGAGATTTTGATTTCCTGGACGCGGCTCTTGAGTAGCCGCTTCCGCGACCCAGTTGTCGGGCGGGACATTCTGATCGGCGGCCTGTTCGGAATGGTAGGTGTACTGCTAACCGCGGTGCTGTATTTCGCGCCGGGATGGTTCGGCGAGCCTCCGCCACGGCCGGCAGCCGTCTCGAACCTGTCGTTTTTAGGTCTGCGGTACGATTTAGCGCAGTTGTTACAAATCCTGACGACGGCGGTGCTGGTGTCGATGTCCGTGCTGCTGCTGTTGTTGCTGCTGCTGGTGCTGATGCGCAGCCGCCGATTGGCGGTGCTGGCGTTGTTTGTGATTCTCGCGGGAGTCGGCACATTAATCACGCTGCAACCGGGCGGCAACATATACGTCAACGTCGGGGTCTACGGCCTTCTCGCCGCGGCGCTGATATTCCTGCTTATGCGTTTCGGTCTGCTGGCGGTGATGATCGCGGGATTCTACATCCTGTTGCTCGAAAGGTTCCCGATCACGGCCGATTTGCAGGCGTGGTATGTCGAAGGCTCGTATTTCGCGCTGCTCATCGCCGCCGGTCTGGCGCTGTACGGGTATTCCATCTCGTTGGCGAGTCGGCGGCTGTCGCGCAAACACGCACTACTGGATTGACCCTGCTCTTTCGAGACTCCTCCCTCATCCCAATCGGGCGCGCGTGACCAACTGGTGCGCCAAACGCGTCGGCTCGGGCAGGCGGTAGCGCGTGGCGGCGGCAAGTGTGAGACGGACGGCCGAGTCGTGGTTACAGAGGTGCCCGGGGCTGACGAAGAGCGGCTTGATGTTGTCGCGCGTGCGCAAGACCGTGCCGACGCGCCGACCGTCATGTCGTAGTTCGGTTTGACTTCCCTTTTGGATTGCCGGCATTTCGTACTCGCCGCAGAGACGCGATTTGGCACAGCCGACGGTAGGCAGTTTCAGCCACAGGCCAAGATGGCAGGCGAGTCCCAGGCGGCGCGGGTGGGCCAGGCCCTGGGCGTCACAAATTACGACCTGCGGCTCGGTCTTCAGCTTGCGCATCGCGGCGAGAACGCCGGGCAGTTCGCGAAAACTGAGCAGGCCGGGGATGTAGGGCAGCTTGCACGGGACGCGGGCGACGCACTGCTCAACGACGGCGTTTGTCCGAGCATCCCAGAGGACAACGCCGGCGACGACTTTTGATCCATCCGGCGAGAACGCGACATCGGCACCGGCGAACAGGTGGACGCCGACGGGCACGGGCGTCAAGCGCACACCCGGAGCCAGTTGTTTTTGCAGCGCGATTGCCGCCTTTGGCGTGGTCGGCCAGCGATGAAAACAGTCAATCTTCATCAGATGGCGTCGCTACGCAAATCAACGATACTCGGCATAACGTTCTCTCCAACGCTGCGCGGCAGCGGTCACGAGTCGGCGGACGCGGTCAATCTCCTTTTGCTTGACCGTTTGATAGCGGCCTTCCCAAAAGCGATCGGTCTTGACCTCGCGGAGCTTGCAAATCCGCGTGACCGCACGATAGACCGCCAAACGCAACGCGGGATCCTTGCCGTCGAGCGCCGGTAGCATTTGCTCGGCGGCGTCCGGCGTGCCGCGCGAGAGGGCGGCGGCGGCCCGATCATCTTCAACCGCCTGCTCCAGCAGAAACTTCACACTCACCGGCGTCGACAGGGCCGCCAGCGTTTCGTACGCCTCGCCGCCGAGGCCGACACTCAACGACTCGCGCTCGAACAGGTTGATCACACTCTGATCGGCCGAGAGGATCAGAAATTCCGCGATCAACCTTAACACCGGTTTAAGCTCCTCATCCGACGCCGACTCGTCTTCCAGCTTAGGCTTGAGCTCCCGTTCAAACATCACCTGTCGATAATGCCAATATACAAGCGCCATCTTTCGGGCGAGCACGTCGGCCTTGCGTACGCCCTGCGGGGCCAGCGTGTCGATCCTCTCGCCGTGGGGAGTGACAAAGACGATTTCGAGATTCGTTTTCGGCGAGAGGTTCCACTTCACGAGCTGATCGCGATATCGGCTGCGCGACAGCTTGGCCATGATGAAGCGGCTCGACATCTCCACCACCAGCGGATCGCGAAATGCCTGCTTCTGGTCGCGTTCGACGCGATGATCGCGGCTGTCACTACGGCCGAGCACCCAGAACATCAACGGCCGCCGCGTCTGCTTGGCCAGCGCGACGCTCTGCTCGATGTTGTTCGACCACGTGATGGCGGACTTCTGTTGTGCTGCAACTTGAGGAATTAACAGCAGTGCGGTCGCCAACATCGCCAGGCTGCGCGTCATCGGTTACGTCCTTATTGTTTGGCCGATTCCCAGGTCGATAGATTCTAAGCGGCTGGCCGCAACGACGTGAAGGAGAATCGGGAACTTGCGGCAGGTGGGGGTGAGCATCACGATAGTCCGGAATCCGATTCGAGGAATAGATTCTTCGTCGCTGCGCTTCTCGGAATGACAAGCGTACCCACGCAAATAACGCTCACCCGGCGAGCAGACTATCCGGATAGCTTAGTTCACGCCCGTAACACGCCTCGGAGCGTCTCGGCCAGGACGTCCGGATCCCAGGGCTTGGATAGAACGGTGACGGCGCCCAGGCGGCAGCAGTCTTCACACGTTTCGGGCTGGCAATCGGACGTCAGCACAATGACCGGGATGCTGTCACCGCGGGCCTGTAACCGGGTCAGCAACTCGATTCCATCCATCTCGGGCATGACCAAGTCGCTGAAGATGCAGTGTGGGTGCAACTCGTCAATCAGCTCCAACGCCTCGCGCCCGTTTTCGGCTTCGGCAAATGCGCAGCCTTCGCGCTGGACAACCTCGCGCGCCAACCGACGCTCGTAAGCCGCATCATCGACAATTAATACCAGGTTCATAATCTTGCCCCGCCGTTCGCGCGACATAACTCAAATATCGTCACACGTAGTGTTTCAGCCCGGTATCCATCGTAAGCTCATTGGGCTAAATTCCTCGCTCTCGTATGTGCGTCGGTTTGTTTAGAGGGGAACTTGAGCGGGAATTGCGCGTTTTGAACGCCACACTCGTGACTACTATCGTTTATCAGAATTAAGCATGTAAACGCACACCGTTCGAGGTCCGGTAGAAAATGACTACATGGCCGGTCGGCTTTCGATACCCCCGAGGTAAACTCAGGTATTGCCGAAGGAGGGACTCGAACCCTCACCCTGTCGCCAGGACGGGATTTTGAATCCCGCGCGTCTGCCAGTTCCGCCACTTCGGCGTGTCAATCCATATGCTATCCTATCTTCCCGACCACTCATCGACAATCGGGTCGCATTGGGGGCAGTGCCAGTTCTGGCTCGGCTAATCGCCCACGGTTTCACTAGTGAACCCGTACTTCTCTTCCAGGCGTGGTCGCTCGTCGCGTTGACTCGAGTCAGCCTGTTGACTGCTCCCCGAGCGGCTGGTCCAGGTCACAAGGGCGTAACCCGCGACCGCCACAATAGCGACGAGGATGATCAGTTTCACAAGCTTGCCCATCACTTTCCTCTTTCCAGGGAGGCTGCCCCGCGCCGCCGTATTCGCGGCGTATCAGATATCGAGGTTCTTAACGTGGATGGCGTTTTCCTCGATAAAGCTGCGGCGCAACTCGACGTTTTCGCCCATGAGGATACTAAAGATGCGGTCGGCCTCGACGGCGTCGATTCCAGCCTGCTCGGGGTCGGCTTCCAGCTCGCCGACAGTAACCTGTCGCAGAGTGCGGTTTTTCGGATCCATGGTGGTTTCCCAGAGCTCTTCCTTATTCATCTCGCCGAGTCCTTTGAAGCGTTTGACCTCCCAACCCTGCCCGCCGATGGTCCGCACACCGTTGAGCAGCGCCAAGAGGTTTTCCAGCTCGATCGGGTCGCCTTTAGCGTGTTTGAGGATAAAGACGGACGGTGTCAACTCGCCAGTGACCAGCTCTTCGCGCTTCAGGAACAGATCAGAAACCTCGCAATTGAATTTTGGCAACTCGGCGAGGCAAGCTTGCAACACACGTGCCTCGGATAGCTCATTCTTGACGAGATCCTTGCCAGCGGTAACACGCTGTCGGCGGAACTCCTCGAACTCATCCTCGGTGTAAAAAAACGATTCGCTGCCGTTGAATACCGCCCGCACAACCGGCAGGCGTTCATCCTTGTACCAATTGTCGATAAACCAACGGAGCTGGATTCCGCGGCGGGCAATAATCTTCGACTGGCGCTCGACGTTTTCGAGAAGCAGAAACAGGTCGGCGGTGGCCGTCTCGTTTAACACAATCGGCTCGGAGCCGGGGCGGTGAATATCGAGCGTGGTCTCTTCCAGACCGAGTTGTGTGTGCCGGGCGTTAAGTTGCGCATCATCGAGCAAGTATTCAACCTGCTTGCCCTTGCGCAATTGGTACAACGGGGGTTGGGCGATGTAGATTGCGCCCTTGTCGATCAGCGGGCGCAGGTATCGGAAGAAGAAAGTCAGCAACAGCGTGCGAATGTGTGAGCCGTCGACGTCGGCGTCCGTCATCAGGATCACCTTGCCATACCGCAACTTCGAAATATCAAACTCCTCCAGGCCGATGCCGGTGCCGAGAGCCTTGATGATTTCGAGAATTTCCTCATGGCTGAGGACCTTGTGCAAACGAGCTTTCTCAACGTTCAGAATCTTGCCGCGGATCGGTAGAATCGCCTGAGTCCTGGTATCACGATAACCCTTGGCCGAGCCAGCGGCCGAATCACCCTCGACGATGAAGAGCTCGGTCTCTTCCACCTTGCGGCTGGAGCAGTCGACGAGCTTGCGTGACAAGCCGGCGCCGGACATCACGGACTTACGAGCGGTCTCGCGTGCTTTACGGGCGGCCTCCCTAGCCTGGGCCGCTTGCGTTGCCTTTGAGACGATGCGCTTTGCCTCGGCGGGGTGTTCCTCCAAATACGCGCCGAGCGCATCGTTCAAGGAAGTCTCGACGAACGTGCCGACTTCGCTGTTGCCGAGCTTGGTCTTGGTCTGCCCCTCAAACTGCGGCTCGGGTATCATCACAGAGACGATGGCGGTGAGACCTTCGCGAATGTCATCGCCGGTCGGCGTGGGGTCGTTTGCCTTAAAGAGGTTGTTCTTGCGGGCGTAGCTGTTGAGACAGCGGGTAAGCGAGCTGCGAAAACCGGAGAGGTGCGTGCCGCCTTCGACGGTGTTGATGTTGTTGGCGAATGAGCGGACGTTTTCATTGTAGCCATCGGTGTACTGTATAGCGAACTCACAGATCAGGCGTTGCTCGTGATCTTCGTGCTTGAAGTAGACCGCCGGGTGCAGGGCGGTCTTGCCCTCGTTGAGGTGCTCGACAAATTGGCGGATACCATGCTCGAAGTAAAAAGTCTCGGAGGTATCGCTACGTTCATCGAGCAGTACGATGCGAAGCCCGGAGTTCAGGTATGCCATCTCGCGCAGCCGGCGGCTGAGCGTGTCGAGCTGAAACTCGACGCCGTGGAAGATGGTTGGATCAGGCTTGAACTCAAGCAGCGTGCCGGTCTTTGAGGTTTCGCCGATAGCCTCCAGCGGCCGCGTGGTCTTGCCGAACTCGAAGCCTATCACCCAAACTTTCCCATCACGGTGGGTCTGAACCTCACAGCGTTCGGAGAGGGCGTTGACGACGCTTACACCGACACCGTGCAGGCCGCCGGAGACCTTGTACGAATCCCGATCGAACTTGGCTCCGGCCCCGAGCCTGGTCAGGCAAAGTTCGATGGCAGACATGCCATATTCTTCCTTGTTGCCGACCGGGAAGCCGCGACCGTTGTCCTCTACGCTAACACTGCCGTCGGCTTTGATATTGACGACGATGTTATCGCAAGCACCCGCCATCGCTTCATCAATCGAGTTGTCGACAACTTCGTAAACGAGGTGATGCAGGCCGTAGACGCCGGTATCTCCGATGTACATGCTGGGACGTTTACGGACATGCTCGGTTCCCTCGAGCACCTGCACCTTGCTCTCATCGTAAACTGGAGTTTGGGCCGTATTTGACACTGTTACCTCGCTTCCCTCCCCATAGCCCGATGTTCTTTAGCCATCCGGTGCAAAAGTCATGTAGCGGCCGCCCCCCGAGTCGACCGATCCCGTGAGCGGTCGTTTTCCCGTACTCTACGGCCGACACTGGGGTCGGCCACTACAGCCTATAGGCGCAGCCGACTTTTTTGCACCGGACTGTTAGGGCATGCTTGCTGCTCACTTGCCGGGAACACGCGTATTCTTCGAAGGCCGGGTATTCTATGGGCCAGTTGTTTTTGGAGTACCGCGGATTGGCGGCATATTGCCTCGCGTACGACCGGGTTCGAAACACGGAACGTGAGCGTGCCCTGCTCCAGCGTGTCGACCCTGATTTCAGCTAGCCATTCAGGTTGTAAAACTCCCTCCAGGGCTTTTCGTACCTGATCCCGACGCCGCACGCTCTGCGCGGCCTTCCGCAGTATCGTTCCAACACGGCCGGCGGCGAAGAGAGTTTGCACCTCCACGGGCCGTCGGTTTTTCAGGAGCTGTTGATATTGTGTCTTTGTCATTCGTAAATTCAGCGGTTTTGCCTACGTGGAGAGCGAAACCGGCATAATAACGTAGAGAAACTCGTTCTTGTCTTCTCCGCGTAGCACGCCTGGCCGGAAATTCTCATGCAGGTCTATTATAACCTCTTCAAATGGAATAACTCTTAGAGCATCGTTTAGGAAAACCGGGTTAAAACCGATCGTCAACGGCTCGCCCTCATAGCTGACGGGGACCTCGACTCGGGCATCACCCTGCTCCGGCGCCTGTGACGTGATAACCAGCAATTCCTCTTCGAATGCAAGCTTTATGGCACGTGAATCCTCCGTTGTCAGAAGGGCGGCACGCTTGACGGCTCCGAGGAGTACGTCGCGACCGATCCTGGCGCGCTTGCTGTGCTCTTTGGGGATCACGTCATCGTATTTAGGGAAGTTGCCCTCAACCAAGACCGTTGAAAGTATACGATCGCCGGTACGGAGTATGACCTGATTAGGCATTACCTTTATCTGAACATCCCAGTCACCAGCGTCGCGCACCGGGGCAAAAACGCGCTCAAATACGCTCATAGCCTTGGCGGGAATGATTACCTCAAAATTCCCACTACTGCTCTTACTAACAACTCCACCGGCCCTTGCCAAACGGCGACCATCCGTCGCAATAACAAAGAGTCGCTTATCATGCTTCTCCCAGAGCACTCCATTGATCGCATAACGGCTTGTCTCACGCGCGGCGGCGTAAAGCGTCAGGCTGATCATCCGTCTCAGCTCGTTCCCATCAATGATTAGGTCGGGCTCGTCCTCGAACTCCGGTAGGGGCGGAAAGTCAACCGGGTCCATAACGAAGATGTGAAATTCACTGCCCTCTCCTTTAATGATGCAATATCGTTCATCCGACTCAAGCGAGATTTCAACATCTTCCAGCTCACGTATAATCGGCAGGAGCCGATCGGCCGGAACTACAATCTCACCCTCTTTCTCAATCGAGAGGGCCGGTACGCTTAACCGTAGCCCGGCCTCTCCATCCGTCGCGCTTAACTCGACTTGCTCTCCTGCCGCGTTAAGCTTTACACAACCGAGAATAGGTCGTGTCGTTCGCCCACCGGTAAGAGTTGCTACCGCGTTAAGCGCGTCCTGAAATTCCTGTCTTGGGAGAATTGTTTTCATGGAACTCGTTTCCAGTTATTAGCTGCAACTTGGTCTATTCGCTGCTCCGCCGAAGCGAATACCTTCCCGCGGCTAAATCTCTCGAAGCCGCAAGCTTCCACACCCTCGAGGGAACGCTGTTTTATACCAGTTTTCGCAATTTTCCGCCATATCCACGTGCTAAGAAACCCACCTTGTTGCGCATAACACTCTCGGCGTTCAAGCCAGCCAACCAATATTGTCATCCCAACCGAACGACGCGAGAGCGTCGCGACCGAGCGATCTGCCCACGAACCAACGGTAATTCCCCACTCGCAAGTAGATTCCTCGGTCACCGGCCTCCGGCAGGTTCGGTCGCAGCGACAGGTTCAGCATGTCGAGGGCACACCGGATCGCGATTGGCCACTAGCCACTATCACCCGGGGATCTAATTTGTCCGGCAATCCTGTCGTACGGTGATAAACTCGATACTGTCATTTCTCCGGGTCTTTTGATTGGCGTCTCAAAATCCTTAATATGAAAAGGACTCTATAAAAAAGCCTCTTAATCACTATTAAGCCCTGTTGCTTTTGTGGGTAACCGGCCTCACGAGCATGTAAGTACCATCGTGTGCTAAAGTTGGTGAGAGGCGAGGGGTGTAAGCGGTTGACGCGATAATCTGACAGTGGTTGTGTTAGGTGACATTTTTGAGGGGGTAAGCAGCCGATTTCGATCAAAATTCACAGGCGACTGTTGGAACGGATTGGATACTTGAGCCCGATCAACGGTGAGCTAACAACTGATTTGTCAGTTGTGACAACGCGTCCGAGGTGTCTTTCTTCTTCAAGCGGGTTGCTTCGATTACACGTTCGGCATGGAGAACGGTCGAGTGGTCTCTGCCGCCAAAGTGAACGCCGATCTCCTCGAGACTCAGCGGCGTTAGTTTACGGGCGAGGTACATGCCGATCTGCCTGGGGTGGCTGATTGATCGGGAGCGCTTGCGGCCGACAAGATCGGGGAGCCGAACGCTAAAATGTTTTGAGACTGCTTCGAGAATCTCGCTGACTTGCAGGGTTCGGGTGGGTCGGCCGTCGAAGTGGGCAAGGACATCGCGCGCGGTTTCGAGGGTCATCGGCTTGCCGCCGATCTGTGTTTCAGAGATCAGCTTGGTCAGGGCTCCTTCGAGCAGTCGAACATTTGATTCGACACAGCCGGCGATGAAGTCGAGCAGTTCGTCTGGAATCTCACAGCCGCGAAGGTGGGCTTTCTTGTGGAGGATGGCTTGGCGAGTCTCGCGGTTGGGCGGATCGATCTGCGTTACCAATCCCCAGTTGAATCTGCTGATTAATCGATCTTCAAGTGTGGGGATCTCGGTTGGCGGCGAGTCGGCGGAGAGGATGATCTGCTTTCCACTTTGGTGAAGGACGTTAAAGGTATGGAAAAGCTCTTCCTGACTCGATTCGCGGTTGGCTAAAAATTGTACGTCGTCGATGACGAGGGCGTTTACCTGACGGGCGCTTTCGCGAAATTGCGTAAGCTTTCCATTTTCGATCGCGCGGACGAAATCGTTCACGAAGGCCTCACAGGATATATACAGGACCTTCGCTGACGAGTCGCGCTCCAGAATTTCAGAGCATGTTGCCTGGAGTAGGTGTGTCTTGCCCAGGCCGGAGTAGCCGTGGATAAACAGCGGGTTATATAGAGAGCCGGGTTGGCCGCAAACGGCTCGGCAGGCGGCGTGAGCAAGCCGATTCGAGGGCCCGACAACGAACTGTTCAAAAGTGTAGTCGGCATAGAGTGAGGCCTGCGTCAGGATCGACGGTGCATTGGATGCAACTGAGACTTGATCAGCATTGGGTAAACTAACGAAGCGAACCGAGATCAAGTGTCCCGTCAAAGCCATGGCCGTTTGGATGAATGCAGCGGAGCAGGAGTCGCGCAGGAAGCGTAGCTTGGCGTCGTCGTCGACAAAGACCAGCAACTCGCCACCTTCCAGAGTTGCCGATGGTAGTTCCTCAAACCATCTACGGTATAGGTCGGGAAACTCGGCGCGTACGGCTTCGAGGAGTGCATCCCAGGAGAAGTCGTTGTCTGACGGCATGGGTTTCGGCCGCTTATGCAGTGCCATTTTTCCTACGTTGATCTCGATGCCGCTGCTTGATGGGTTCCTCTGTTTTATCTGGTTAAATCCTTTCACCGCCGATTATAGCCTGGTCCGTGAAGAGCTCGCGCAACAGCGAGGTGGCATAGCAACCACGGGGAAGGATGAACCTGGGTTCAAGATAGGGTCCACGGTCGTCGGCGCCAAGTCTGATTGACGTGCCGGTGGGCTGAAAGCGTAAAGGTCGGCGGGCACCTTTCACCCGTAGCTGCTCGGAGCGGAAGGAATCGGGCGTAAGCTCTTCTTCGGACAACAAATTGGCTTCGGCCTCACCCGCGTAACCGCTCGGCGTCGTCATGCGGTATCCGAAAAGCGGTCCGGTCGGGCTGATATCGAACGTATCAGCCCGTGGTTGCTCGACTTGCGGATCCGTTACATCAAAAACAGCGCCGGTAGCGTGAATCCAGGCCAGGTCGCCTAGCAAAAGCTGTGCCAAACCAGTGCGAAGACGATCAGCCACGATATGGTTAAACAGGTAGGATTGGTAAGCCGAGACATAAAACTTGCGCAGCGACCTGTCGATAACGAGGAACGCGCGTTTTTTCTTGCCACCCGTTCTTTGGAGAGTTTTAAGGGCGCGGCGTTCGTCCCGGAACATGCCCGGCCAACGGTGGGCCGCTTCGGCGAACTTATTCTGCTCATAAAGCTGCCGAGCCCTGCGAACATTGCCGTGGTCACGTGCTGTTGGTCGTCCAAGTACCAGGTCAAGGGCTTCTTCGAGATCGTCTCGGATGATGGCTTTACCGATTTTCCATGAGTCGCCGCGGCCGCCGAAGCGCTGTCGACCAAAGTAATTCGGCACGCCCTTTTTGGCGAGGACCACGAGGGCATCTTGCATTTCGGCCAGGCGATGCGGTTCGGTTTGGCGCACTCTGATAACGAACTTATTGCCGACAAGGTGGCCGAGACGTAGCTTATTACCGTGTTTGCTTACTTCTAGCACCTGCATACGAGCGATCCGAAGGTTTTTGAGGCGCTTGGGCTCAACGTGCTCGACCGACATCCACTGGCGTGTGACGGCGCGCGCGTCCTTGAGGCCGGCGTAGCCGATGTCGCGGCGACGGACATTCAGGGCCCGGGCGATGTCGGCTACCGCCTGCATCGTGCTTAGACCGCGTTTTTCGAGCAGGAAGTACGTGTGCGAGCCACTCCCGCTCGCGGGGTAAAGCGGGATTTCCTCCACTACGAAGTCTTCGTAGTCCTGTTTGATCAGCCCGGCGGCGGGCTTAAAGTCCGCCAACAGAAGAGGTTGCATGTCCATATCTGTGTTCCTGGTCAACGGAAGGCACAAACAAGCCTTCTACTCCTGGTAGCAATCAGCGACAATGTGAATCTAAAGGACCGTGTGCAATTGAGCAATAAGCAGTTGATTTGCGGGTAGCGTCGGGTGCCACGGACAAGCGGCAGTTTGCTTGTCCGTGCTTCCAGCGATGCTTAGCACTGCTCAAGAGTAAGTAGCACACCAGTCTTTCAATCGATGGCAGACAAAGCACTAGAGGGCGTTAACGGGAGAGGCACGATGCCGCTGGAAGATGGATTTGGGGTCATAATTCTAGCGGCCGGTGCCGGAAGTCGACTTGGCCGGGACAAGGCAACGCTCCCGTGGGGGGCGAGCACGCTAATTCGCCACGTGATTGAACAATTCCCACCGGCGTGTATAGCGCGACGTGTTGTGGTTCTGAGCTTGCGGAATCATAAAGCCGCGCGCGAAAATTTGCCGCGCGACGTCGAGATCGTTGTCAATCCAGACCCAAAATCAGAGATGCTTGCCAGTGTCCGGCTCGGCATCGAGTTGCTCGGCGGAATCAGCGGCCCAATTTGCATTCATCCCGTGGACGTTTTCGCCGTCACCAGTGAGCTCGTGATGATGCTCCATGAAGCTTGGCGGGCGGAGCCGAAGCGGATTCACCTGCCGCGGGTTGGCAATAAGGGTGGTCACCCGCTCATTGTGCCGCCGTTTCTGGTGTCCGAGATCGGCCGGATTCCAAGCGGCTGTGGGTTAAACTCGCTGATACGTGAGCATAAGCAGAGTGTTATCCGGCACGAGTGGCACGATGAGCGGCTAGTGGCGGATATTGACACGATGAACGACTATTTTCGATATAGGCCGTAGCGTGATGCGGTCAAGGATGCCAATCTTCACGATCGAGCATGGACCCGTTACTCCGTGGCGGAAAATACATGATTCGTTTTTCGCGGGCGGCATGTTAACATGATTGGCTATGGGTTTCTGGACCTACTATTTACCATTTGGCATTGGCCTGTTGATCACGCTCGTGTTGCACGAGACGGTTTGGGGGCACGCACCGGTGATGCCGGAGTGGGCCGAGTGGCCGTTTGTGGCGGGTGTCGGCGTCGGAGTGGGCCTGATTTGTCAACTCATGATGATCGGCGTGCAAGGGGCGTTTGCACAGGTATTGCCGGTTCCGCGCGGCCGCTCGATTCGTGGTAGCGGTGCCGTTGTCGTTGGAGTTTGTCTCATCGGCGGTGTCGCGTTCGCTGTCGTTGCCGTGCTGCTTCGCTCCGATGAGATGCCAGTTGCACCGCTTGTCCTGGCGATAATCAGCTTGCTGTGCTTGGCCGGCGCAATCGTTACGTATCTATGGTGCTGGCCGGTTGCCCCGCGCGATTTTGACAACCGCGCCGTCTAAACTGAGCTTAATTGATGGGTAGCGCCGGCGGGGGGGAGCGCCAGTTGCTACATTGCTATCCCCCCGCGAAACCAGCCATTTCGCTCATTTCTATTCACTTTATCCCTTGGTTCCTCAGCCCATTTGGCCCTCATTCAATTAGCGGGTTAATCACGAGCCCGCTGGCGAGCTTGGGGTAGAAATAGGTGCTTTTCTGCGGCATTACTTCGCCGGCCTGACAAACGCCGCGTAGTTCCTCCATCGTCGTCGCCTGCATCAGGAATGCGGTGCCGAATGACGTATTGGCCTCGTCGACGGCTGCCTGGGCAGCCTTCATGTAGCGGATTTCGGGCGCTTGGCCGCCACACAGCTTCGGCGTGACCGTTCGATCGAGCAGGTACGCGTGCAGGAACGCCAAACCCAGCGCCCGCCACGCGTCGGTGTGATCGGGTTCGATATCTTTCAGAATCCCAGCCTGCTTCGGACGAACCATGAGGTAACCTTTGTCAGTCGCGTCGTAGACCGCGACCGCTTGCGGACCGAACTTGCCCAGGGCCCTTGGGACTTCCTCGGCGTTTTCGACCGGCAAGTCGGCAACCTCGATCCTTTCGTCCTCGCGGAGCATTTCGCCACCGAGGGCGACACCCGGCAGCACGCGGTGCGTGGGCAGGATCAGCAGACCGGGGTCTTCCATCGCACAGAAGACGCAGAGGACGAAGTTGGCGGGGTGGTCTTCGGGCAGTTTGCCCTCCTGCTCAGCCAGCCAATCGCGGTAAAGGCCGGCGGTGCCGTAACGGTGGTGACCGTCGGCGATGTAGATCGCCTTGTCGGTCATCAGCTTGACGACGTCGGCGATGGTTTCGGGATCGGTCACGGCCCAAATTCGGTTATCGACGCTGTCAAGCGCTCCGATCGCCAGCGGTTCCGCCGGCAGCACTTTTTCGAAGCATGTGGTGACGGTATTGTCGGCGTCCTGATAGAGTCCGAAGATGGGGCTCAATTGCGCGCGGGTCGCTTTCATCAAGGCCAGGCGGTCCTCTTTGGGGCCGCCGAAGGTTCGCTCGTGTGGAAAGACGCTGCCCGTGCCGAACGGTTCGATGCGCAGGCGCGCGAAGAACATCTTGCGGACATAATCGACGCCATTGTAGGTATAACTCTGGTGATAGACGTAGCAGGCTGGTTGGGCGTCCTTGATCATGGTGCCGTCGGCGAGCCATTCCTCGATTTGGCGTCGCGAGGCGTCGTAGACCTCGGGCGGACCGGCGGACTTGGGGGGGATGTGTGGGAGATCAACCTTGACGAAGTTCCGCGCGTCGGGCGCCAAGAGGGCCTGTTTGCCCTTCGCGTCGAGTACGTCGTAGGGCGGCGCGAGCCGGGTCGAGAGATCACGCGAGACCGCGTCGGTCGCGTACCGGATAGCTGAAAATGGTCGAATCGTACTCATAATTTCTCGTCCTGTTGGTAGGCCGGTTTCGGCCGATAGTAGCGTTTCACACCGGCGAACCCGACGGACACGGTGCCTGTGGTCACAAATTATAAGTCTTTGCCCGCATCGGAGTAACCGGCGTGGGGATGAGCCGTCCGCTTGCTCGGGAGTCGAGACATACTAAGCATTGACGCGACACCTTCAAACATCTAGAGTAGATTTGACGGGAGTGTTCACCAGGGGGCTCCCGTCGCGCGAGACCTGTTCCAGTTTAACCTGCCCGACGGAGGTAGCTCTCTGATGAGTCAACGATTCCTTAAAACATCCGCGGTTACACTTTTAGTGGCGGCTGGGCTGTTCTCTATCATCTCAGTCGGCGGCTGTCCAGCCCCACAGACGCCCACTACACCCCCGACGACGGGCGATGAAGACCAATCCGCCCAGCAAGATGATTTAACGACCGATAATGGCCTGGATCGACCAATCCAGCCACCGAACCTCGACACGACCACCTCAGGTTCCGGCGACTCCGTTACGACCAGCACGGAGGGGGACGGTGGCGGCGGTGGTGATGGCGGCGGCGACGGACAGGGCGGGCCCGGCCTGGTCCTGATCTCGATCGGGCAGCCCGCGGATGATATCGCGGTTGCCGCCCCCCCGCGCACCGAGCAGAGCACGCTCATTACCCTGGAATTCAATCTGATCGACTCCATCGGGGCCGTGACTACCGGGGATTTGCTGCTGGCCCGCGACAACAACGCCGACGGTCTGCCGGATGGCGATCCGGTCCATACCCAGTCGATTGCCCTATCCGCGGGATCGAACATCTGGCTGTTCGATACCGACACGGTCGTGCAGAAAGGTCTGCTGACCAACAATTTCGGGTGCTTTGTGCTCGGCGTGCGGGCGACGACCATCTCGAACGACGTGACCGAGGAGTACAGCACGGCGACGATTACGATCGACGGCATCGCACCGACCGCGACGTGGGAGGGCGCCGGCCCCACACAAGCATTGATTGACTTCGAAGATCATTTAGTCAGCCGCGACACCTCGTGGACGCTCGGACTGGAGACGGGCGACAACTCGCCACACACTTGGCGGGTTCTGCTCGACATGGACCTGACTCCGGAAAACGGCACCGAGTTCGAGCTGGTTGCGGAGACTGACGTTCCGGCGGACACCGGCACGCGGACGCCTCCGCATCCGCTCTCGCTGACGATATTCCCAGCGGGCACGTATTACTACTACGTCATTGTCTCCGACGGAATCGCGCCGGACGTGAAATTCTACGCCCCCGGAGTGGCGGCCGACACTTACGCCCGCCTGGCGATCACGGACCGCCTGATCGGCGAGTTCGACCTCAACCAGTTAATAGACGATGAGCCCAGCAACCCGTCACAGTCCAAGGGCGCCATCATGGAAGGCTACAACTTCAACGACCTGGCCGGCAGCTCGATGGTCAGCGTGCCCGACCTCGACGGCGACGGCGATAGCGAGCTCATCATCGGTGCCCGCTTCGGCAAGCCCAACCTGAACTTCTTTGAGGGCACGGGCTGGGGCGAGGCTTACATGATCTACGGCGGCGGCGGTCTGCGGCTGACAGGCGCACAAGCACTCAACTCCGTAGGCTCGATTGACGATCCCAGCCAAGGCGGCATCCCGGGCGTGACGTTCCGCGGCATTCGCGTGCCGCAGAACACCGACTGGACGGAGGGGCTCGCGGACATTGCCGTCATCAACGACATGGACGGCGATGACCTACCCGAAATCGTATTCAGCTTCCCGCGGGCCGAATCGATCTGCCTCGAGGAAGTGGATCCGACTATCCAGCATCCGGATCTGGTTTGGGACGAAGAGGGCATGGGGAGGCTCGAGTACAACGCGTTTCATAATCCCGGCGACCCCAGCATGTTTGACAACTCGGTCTGGCACATGGGCGAGGCGCAGTTCACCCGTGGTGGAATCGTGATCATCTCGAGCCACAACGAGATGCTCAAGGACAACGATATCTGGACGCGCCATGGCGACCGCGTGCTCGACCTGCAAGAAATCGGTCAGATGTTCAATTTCATGGCGAGGCCGAGTCTCGATGCCTACATCCGCCGCCTTACACAGACCGATGCGGGATGCGAGGACTGCGACGATGGGACCAGCGATTGCGGCGGCATTCCCGATAACCCGAATGAAACCGAGTTTATTGAGGTAACGATAGAGTGGGACGTTTGGCTAGGCGGAGGTGGGGGGGCCTCGCATCAAGGACCAGGTGGGTTCCACATGCCCTGGACGGTTCCCGCCGCCAACCCGCCGCTGGCCAATTGGTTGCCACACAACCCGCTGTGTTATGGGTGAGGGGCTCTCATCAATTTTGCCAGTTGGCAACAAGAAGATCCTTGTGCTGAAACTCCGTGGGGCGTGGGATGCAGGGTACTCAATGTGTATTTCCCCTGGGCATCATTCCCATTGACGAGCGTGTCTACTGAAGGTTGGCAGGTGAATTATAACGGCGGTCTTCAAACGGCGTGGACCGGCTTCTACGGTGGTGAGAATATCGCTTTTCCACGTTGGTATCCACGCGGCGATGCTACTCTGCCGCCGACATCGGTCGGTGCGCGCGTGCTCGGCCAAACCGTGGACGATCGCTTTGGCGCCGCCCTGGGAAGCGATGGAAACTGGCTGTATATCAGCGCTCCGGAGCGTATGGCCCTGGTCAATGACGTTCCCGACTTGGAGACGGCATCTAATCCGGGCGACCGAGACACGGCCGGCGTGGTCTACATGTTACCCACGGACGATCGAACCGGCCCCACCGGGACGAACCAGGCCCAGTTGTGGATCGAGCCGGGCACCCGGCAGGATCCGAATAATCCGGATGATCCGAACGCGCTCCTGATGCTCGCGTATCCCTACGTGGACGCGGAAATCCCAGACAGCAAGATCGACTATACGATGCCGGTGCCGCATCAGTACATCATCGAAACGGTAGGGTCCTGGCGTGGAAATTACGCCTATCAGGATCGCCCCTTTGAAGGCGACGTGCAGGAGCAGGGTTGCGTTGATGTAGGGGACCAGGAATCCGTGTCGCCGGTGGATTACGCCGAGGGCTATCCGGGAGATTACATCAGCATGACCTCCGGCAACAACGTGGACCGCACGCCGCAGATCGTCGGCCCGCACGTCGGCGCGAAGCTTTCCTATGTGTGCGGGCTGGGGTACGTCGACGAGGACGGCAACCCCGACTTCGCGGTGGGTTCCGAATCGATCGTGGAACCGGATCCGGGCGACCCGGATTACGGCAACGCCGTCGGGGCGATTTACATCCTCTCCGGCCGACCCGCTGGTGTTGAAGGCGACTACCTGCTGGAAAACGTGCAACTTGCTCCCGGTGCCGAGAAGCGCATCACGGGCCTCATGTTGAAGGGTTCATCCACGGGCGAGCGGCTGGCCCGCGTCTTCGACGCCGCCGGTGATATCAACGGCGACGGCTATGACGACGTGATCGTCGGCAACGACGGAGCGGCGCTGAACGCGGGCGAAGCGATCGTCATTCTTGGTTCCCCGAACCTGACCAGCCCGGAGTACGGCTGGACGGTCGGCAACCTCGTGGCGGCGGGTAAAGCGATCCGCTTCAGCGGGGTCAGCGCCGGCGATCTCGTCGGCGCGAACGTCGCGGGTGTCGGCGATGTGGACGCCGACGGTTTCGACGACATCCTCATCGCCGCTCCTGGTGCCATGAACGCCGACAGCGAGACCAACGCCGGTGCGGTGTATCTGATTTACGGTTCCGAAAATCTCAGCGGGGAATATGACCTGGCCGACATCGGGACCGTTGATCTACTGGGCGTCAAGTTCCTCGGCCGAGCGGAAAATGATTCTCTCGGCGGCGGCAGCAAGCCCTTCAGTAGCGGGGGCACCGCGTACTCGCGCGGGGTGGCCCGACTCGGCGACATCGATGGCGACGGCCGCGACGACTACGCCATCAGCGCTATGCTGGCCGACCCGAATAATCGACAGGACGCCGGCGAGGTCTACATCCTCTACGGCCGCGGCGATTAAACCGGCGGCGATGCGGGAAGAGCCGCGGGCTTGAGTCCGCGCGGCGCCGATCGCCGGAGTAATTCAGAAAACTCAAACGAGCCCGCGTTCAACCATGAACGCGGGCTCGCTTCATTTCTGTCAAAGCCCTGTTCCATCAAGGGCCTTTTCTATCAAGCCGGCATTCTGCCGTCCCGTGGGGACGGTATGATTGTAGCCCAGCGTGAAACGCTGGGATCATGTTTTGCGCCCGAGAACAAATGGAGTCCCGGAGGGACGATTGAGACTTCGGCCATGGTGCACATAACCACCCCATGTCCTTAACCGAATACATATCGAGAGTCGTACTCAACTCCATGCCGTTCGAGGAACAACTTGATCTCTTGCTCAAACGATTGCCCTCGATGATGTTCTGTCTGTCGCCGAATGTATTCGATTGTCTCATCGACCCTCGACGCACTCACGCTGAACGCGGCGTATCCTTCCTGCCACGCGAAACCATGCATTGCTGGAAACGTCTCGTGCAGCCAAACAGACGATCCGGCCTTGAGTAACTGCATCGCCTTGGCAATCGTTATAGTCGCCGGAATCGACAGCAGCATGTGCGCGTGATCCGCGGTGCCGCCAACCTCCATCGCTGTCATGTGATTATCGCGTACGATTCCACCCACATATGCCCATAGTCGCGGTTGTACGTCTTCGGGGATCAGGTTGCGACGGCCCTTGGTGCTGAAGATACAGTGCAGACGGCACTGAACGTAGGTGTGGCTCATCCCACATTCCCCTGAGATTTCAAACGTCCCTCCGGGACTTCTCGCTCGTTTTCCGATTCGCATCCCAGCGTTTCACGCTGGGCTACATTCACGTTGTCCCTACGGGACAGTTGATTGCGAACAGACTCGGAGCAACGTGTTGCCTGTGTGAACCCATTATTTCAAACCTGGAATATCCACGCCCTTCTCCCGCGCAACCTCGATCGCCTTTTCATAACCCGCATCAGCGTGACGGATGATGCCCGTGGCCGGGTCGGCCGTCAGAACACGCTTGATTCGAGCGTCGGCTTCATCGGTGCCGTCGCAAACGAGAACCTGGCCGGCGTGGAGCGAGAGCCCGATCCCGACTCCGCCGCCGTGGTGGATAGATACCCACGTCGCGCCGCACGCCGTGTTCACCATCGCGTTGAGCATGGGCCAGTCGGCGATGGCGTCGGAGCCGTCCTTCATGCCCTCGGTCTCACGGTTGGGGCTGGCGACCGAGCCGCAGTCGAGATGGTCGCGGCCGAGCACGATCGGGGCCGAGACTTTACCCGTGCGCACCAGGTCGTTGAAGATCAGGCCCATCTTGTCCCGCTGGCCGTACTTGAGCCAGCAGATGCGGCACGGCAAGCCCTGAAACGCGACTTTCTCACTCGCCAACCGGATCCAGCGGCAAAGCTGCTCCTCTTCGGGGAAGGTGTCGAGCACGGCTTGGTCGGTGACGTGGATGTCGTTGGGATCGCCGGAGAGCGCTGCCCAGCGGAACGGCCCGGCCCCTTCGCAGAATAGTGGGCGGATGTATTCGGGCACGAACCCGGGCACATCGAACGCGTTTTCGACGCCGGCCTCCTTGGCGTTGCCGCGCAGGTTGTTTCCGTAGTCGAACGTGATCGCGCCGCGTTTTTGCAGTTCGAGCATGGCTCGCATGTGTTCGGCCATGGTGTTGAGTGCATCTTTCTCATAGCACTCCGGATCGCTCTCGCGCAGCTCCAACGCCTGCTCGTATGTCATCCCGTTCGGCACGTAGCCGTCGAGTGGGTCGTGGGCCGAGGTCTGGTCGGTCAGCACGTCCGGCGTGATGTTTCGCTTGATCAGTTCCGGCAACACGTCCGCGATGTTCCCGAGCAAACCAACCGAGAGCGCCTCGCCTTTCTCTCTCGCGTCAAACACCCACGCGAGCGCTTCGTCGAGCGATTCCGTCATTTTGTCGCAGTAGCGCGTTTGCAGTCGGCGTTCGATGCGTTTGCGATCGACCTCAATGCCGAGGTAGGCGGCCTCGTTGAATGTCGCCGCCAGCGGCTGAGCTCCGCCCATCCCGCCGAGCCCGCCTGACACCACCAGTTTGCCCCTGAGCGAGCCGCCGAAATGCTTCTTCGCGCACGAGGCGAAGGTCTCGTACGTTCCCTGCAAAATGCCCTGCGTACCGATGTAGATCCAACTGCCGGCCGTCATCTGCCCGTACATGGTCAGGCCAAGGGCTTCGAGTCGGCGGAACTCGTCCCAGGTGGCCCACTTGGGAACGATCATCGAGTTGCTGATCAGCACGCGCGGGGCATCCGGGTGCGTCTTGATCACGCCGACCGCCCGGCCGGACTGAACCAGCATGGTTTCATCGTTTTCCAGGCGTTTGAGAGTAGCGACGATGCGGTCAAAATCCTCCCACGAACGAGCCGCCTTACCCGAACCGCCGTAAACGATGAGCTGTTCCGGAAGCTCGGCCACGTCGGGGTCGAGATTATTCATCAGCATCCGCATGGCGGCTTCCTGCTGCCAACCCTTACAGGAAAGCTGCGTGCCGTGCGGGGCGTGGATTGTGCGGGTAGCTGCGGAGGTAGAAGTCATGGAATCAGTCTCCTTAACGTCTGGATATAGTGTATTGGCACGTTGCTCGGTATCCGTTGTCCCTGGCGCGGGCCAGTTCCCAGCTAGTGTAGCGGCTACTTGTGGATATGCACATTATCACAGAGCGCGAGGCGCGCGGTGCCGAGCAGCCGGTGTGCTATAACGCCCCGGCGCAGATCGCCAGCCAGAGGCCGCTGCTGATGATGCCGAGCACGATGCCGGCGGTGGCCAGTCCTTTGCCAGTGAGGCGCCCGCGGGATGATTCGATGCGTCCGTGGGCGTACATCCCGAGGAAGATTGCCGCCAGGCCGAACGGAATACAACCCATCGGGAGCCCGAGGATACCGAGAACAAGAGATGCTATTGCCGGTGCGGATACCCTGCGGGCAGTGGCGGGAACGTTGCCCGGCGCTGAAACCGGCGAGGTCGGCAGGCGGCAGCCGCAACGCGGGCAGAAGCGGGACGGCAGGCCGCCACGTGGTGTGAGCGGCTCGCCGCAATTACCGCATTTTTGCCCGTACGTGGCCACGGTTTCATTCCTGGCTTTGCATTTCCTGAATAACGTTGACGCCGGCGGACATGCCCAGCCGGTCGGCGCCGGCTTCGATCATCGCCAGGGCCGTTTGCAGATCGCGGATACCGCCGGCGGCCTTGACCAGAAGCGACTCGGCGTGCTTACGGAGCAGAGCCACGTGCTCGACCGTCGCGCCGCCGGTCGGGTGAAAGCCGGTCGAGGTTTTGACAAAGTCGGCCTGGGCCTCGACGGCACAGCGGCAACCGAGAACGATCTGCTCGTCGGTCAGGGCGCGCGTTTCGAGGATGACCTTCACGAGAGCCTTGCTGTTCGCGCCGATCGCGGCGGCGACGACCGCTTCAATGTCGCGAACGACAGTGTCCTTGTCACCGGCGATCAGCGCGCCTAGGTTGACCACCATGTCGACTTCGGCCGCGCCCTGGTCGACGGCTCGGCGAGCCTCATCGGCCTTGGTCGCCGTCAGTGACGCGCCGAGCGGAAAGCCGGCCACGCTCGCGACGACGGTTCGGCCCCGCGCCAGACGTTGTACGCAGCGCTGGACCCACATCGGATTAACGCACGCCGCGTAGAAGCCGTATTGCAGGCATTCATCGCAAAGCCGATCGATCTGCGCTGCCGTCGTCTCCGGTTTCAGAACGGTGTGGTCGATGAACCGTGCAAGTTCGGCCGCCGTATTCGAAAGTGCGTTCATCCTTCCACCCTTTGAATTCTCGTCACCAGACAAGCGTCCTGAATCGACTGCCCCGTCATCTGGGCGATTTTCGCCTCACGCCCGGTGCGCTCCGGCAGGTTCGCGTTCATTACGACGAGCCGATCTCGCAATTGGTTTAGCCCGACGACGACATCATCACAGGCCCAGGCTCGGCGGATCGGCGTCGCCGAATCGAGCAGGCGCGTGACGACGCCCTCGCCGTCGTAGATCCCGCTGATGCCGCGCGGCCCGGCGGGGACCACCAGCTCGATCAGATCAGTCCAGCGGCGGGGCTGCACCGATTCGATCGTCGCGGTCATCTGCTGCACCAGCCACCAATCGTCGGGATGGTTCAGGTCGACGTGGAAAAGCTTGCCGGTGCCGGTGCCGACGAAGAGCTTGTCTTCCAGTACGGCCATGCAGTGGATTACATCTTCGGCGGCACTGAGCACGCCCAGTTCGTCGGTGTCCGGCTGATAGACTTGTACGCAATCATCGGCGGCAAAGAGCACGCGGCCGTCATCGGTTGCGACCACGGCGCGGATGCGCTTCGGCACGCCGCCTTCAGGTACGAGAATCGGCTTGGGTGGACATTCCCGGCTATCCACGGCCGGCGAGGCGCCGGCCGCTACATCGCTGTCTGCGTCGCCGACATTACTAAGAGGCCAGCTCCAACAGCCGAGCTGTGAGCTGGTGGCGTAGAGGCGATCGCCGGCGGTGACGGCGGCGTTGAAGCCGGTGCGCGGCGGCTCGACGTCGGGCACTTCGAACTTGGCGGCAACCTCGCCGCTGTCCGCGTCGAGTGCCCAGACGCCGCTCGCCGCCCCGATCAGCAGCAAATTCCTGGACGGTGAAAACGTGACGGAGCGCAGCCCGCCGAGATCGTCGGCCAGTGTCACGCGGCGACGGATGCGCTCCGGATCGCCCGGGTCGAGCCAGAGGCACTCGTTGCCTACTACGACGACGATGGCGGCCGCCACGTGCCGGTTGGGCGTGATTCGCCAGAGGTTTTCGAGCAGCTTGCCGCGGTCGGCGGGAGAGAGCGCGGGGAGCAACTGGTGCCATTGCGTTTTCTCATCGCCGCCGCTTGCCGACTTGAGTTGCTCCAGAATGTTACCAAGGTCGCCTAGTCGGCGTTTCGTGGCGGCGAGCGCCGCGGCGTCGACCATTTCGGCGGATTTAATCCGCTCGACACGCTGCCGCGTTTCACGCTTCAACGACGCCTGACGCTCGAACGATTTACTGGTGAACTCGAGTCCGGCGATGCGGTCGAGCTCCATCCCCGTTTCAAACGCGAACTTCTTGAGCTGCTCGCATAGCGCAGCCAATAATTCGTCGCGCGTGTCTTCGCGGACCAGCTTTTCCGCCGACTGCTCGCGAACGAACTGCCGCATCGCCGTCAAGCCGCCGGCGTCGGCGACCACGTCGGCCAGGCGCTGGAGCGTGAGCGGCTCGCTGAGCAGCGAGCGCTCCAGAGCGGCGAGATCGTCCTCGCGCGGCTGCCAGCGGACGAGTAGCTCACAGGTGCCGTCGACGAGGTTGCCGCGGGCGGCTGGGCACTTTGATACGCTGAGCGGGACGGTAATCGGGCGGTTGCGTACCAGGACGAGCTTGTCGCCACGCTCGACGCGCGGGTTCTCGCTGGCCGGGACGTATCGTCGTCGGCCGTCGGCTTTGATGACCAGTCCCATCCACCGCTCGGGAATCGGGTCTTCCGACAACAGGCCGCGCGGCCAGTCGTCGCCGTCGATGCACAGGGCGACGACGGTGGGGTCCGTCAATTGTTTGAGAGTATCGCGACTCATGATTGTCGCTCCGTTTCACAGATCCACAGGCGTCTCGCCTGTGTGTTCGTTGGGCGCGGCTCTCTCACAGGCGAGACGCCTGTGCCACCCTTGGTTTTGGTGGCGGCCAACCGCCGCGCTGTGCCACACAGATGTAGCGGCCCGCGCCTCGCCGGCCGACGGAGTTTGAGCCGCCGTTGCGTCTCAATGGCCGGCGGGGCGCCTGCCTCTTCACACCTGGGCCCCGACGCCACGGCGGGCCCCCCATGC
>JAUWNI010000059.1 GCA_030612705.1 Phycisphaerae bacterium
CTTCGCCGCTTCGCGATCAGCCTGCTCAAACGCCATCCCTCGAAGCACAGCATCAAAGGCAAAAGCGAAATCGCGGGATGGAGCAACGAGTTCCTAATGGAAGTCCTTGCTATACAAGACATTTAATGCGCGCTGGCCCTGGTGCCCGACGCTGGATGAAAACGGCGTTCCACGGCCGACTCGGGGGTCGGCCGCTACATAACTTGTACAGCGGTCTGTTAAAGAGGATCCGCCCGCCGACAACGCCCCACCGCCGCCAGCAGTCCCGCCGCCATGCCGAGGAAGAGCACGCCCGAGCCACCGGCGGAGACGAACGGGAGCGAAATGCCCTTGGTGGGAACGCTGTTGGTCACGACGCCGATGTTGAACGCCGCCTGGAGGCACAGCGTCAGTGTGACGCCGGCCGCGAGTAGTCGCGCGAACGGGTCCAGGGCATACCGCGCGATCCGCCATCCACGCCACAATAGCAGCAAGAACAGCGCAATCACAACCAGACCGCCGACCACACCGATCTCCTCGCACACGATCGAAAAGATGAAATCGTTGTTGTCCTGCGGCAGATAGCCGAGTTTTTGCACTCCGGCGCCGAGTCCGCGTCCCCACCAGCCGCCCGAGCCGATCGCGATCAGCGACTGCGTCACCTGGTACGCATCGCCTGAGGTGTCGGGGTCCTCGGAAAAAAACGTGACGATCCGTTGCCAACGGTGCGGCCTGAGCATCAGCAAGCCCGCCCCGGCGGCAACGCCGAGCGCTCCTGTCCCGAGCAGGTGGAACCAGCGCGCCCCGGCCAACAGCAGCATGGCCAGAGTAATCACGCCCATCAGCGCCGCCGTCCCGAAATCCTCGATCCCGGTCAGAGCGATAAGGATGCCGGCGCTGACGAGCGCGGGCGCGAACCCGTTTCGAAAGGACGTCAGATCGCAACCCGGCCGCGTCAGCACCGCCGCCAGCCAGACGATCAGCGCAACCTTGGCGAACTCGGCCGGCTGAAAACTGAGCGGAATCGGGTTGGTCAGCACGACCAGCGCGCGTCGCGCCCCCAGCGCCGACGTGCCGACCCCGGGAATCAGCATCGCCACCAATAGACCGGCCGCCAGGAGATACAGCGCGCCCGACCACCAGCCCTCCCCTCGCCGCTCCCACGCCCAGAGCCGATAGTCCAGGTGCGCGACGTAAACCATCGCGAAAAACCCGACCAACGCGAAAACGGACTGCCGCAGCGGCGTGTTCCACCATTGCCGCCAGGCGAACTCGGCCCCCTGCGCCGTGACCGACGCTGAGTAGACCATCACGGCCCCGAGCGTCATCAATCCGCCGACCAGCAACAGGATCGAGCTGTCAAAGCGTTGACCGCCGATCGCATCGAGCCCCCCCACCACCTGGTTGCCGCCATGAGCTCGGCAGGACGTGCTCATCGGATCATCTCAGCTTGATGCTGGCCAGCGCGAAGGTGGCGAACAGCGCCGCCAACAGCCAGAAGCGCATCACCGTTTGCGTCTCGGTCCAGCCGCCCAGGTGGAAGTGGTGATGCAGCGGCGCGCAGCGGAAAAACCGTTTTCCGCCGGTGTACTTGTAGTAAACAATCTGGATCAGCACCGAGATCGCCTCGACGACGAACACGCCGCCGACGATGAAGAGCATCAGTTCGAGCCGCGTCACGATCGCGACATAGCCCATCAGCCCGCCCAGCGGCAGCGCCCCGATATCCCCCATGAACACCTGGGCCGGGTACGCGTTGAACCAGAGAAACCCCAGACAGGCCCCGACCACCCCGCCGCACAGCACCGCCAACTCACCCGCCCCGTGAATGTGAAAAAACAGTAGGTACTCGGCCAGGTCGGCGGTCCCGACGACATACGCCAACACCATGAACGCGAACGCCGTCACCACCATGCAGCCGCTGGCTAGCCCGTCCATCCCGTCGGCCAGGTTGACGGCGTTTGAGGTCCCGGCCAGGACGATAATCGCGATCAGCACAAAAACCGATGTGGAAAGCACGATGCCGTGTTTGTAGAACGGAATGCTGAGCACGTTGTAGTACGGGCTGGGGGTAGCCTCGACGTCGAGGTAAGTGGCCTCGCCGACGTTGCCCTCGCCGGCGCGCAGGATGAAGATCGCCAGCAGCGCCCCCAACGCGACCTGGAACACCAGCTTTTCCCACCAGCGCAGCCCGTCGCGCGTGCGCGCCCGCCGAACCGCGGTCAGCTTCATCCAGTCGTCAACCCCACCCAATACGGCTAACCAAATCAGACAGAACATCCCCAGCCGCACGTAGAAACTGGTCAGGTCCGCCAGCAGCAGCGTGGTCGCAAGAATCGAGGCGACGATCAGGATTCCGCCCATCGTCGGCGTGTTCTTCTTGCTCTGTGTCAAGCGGTTGAGCGCCTCGTGATCGAACTCGGGCTGGTCGCCGACTTTCATCTTCACCAACGTGCGAATCACGCGCGGACCCGACGCCCAAACGATCACGAACCCCAGAATGATCGCCATCGTCGCGCGGAACAGCGGGCTGAAATACGCGTATTGCTCCCCGTCGGTCAGCCAATAAAAAAAGTGATATAGCATAGCTCAGTTAACCGGCGTTACGCTCTCGCCACCCAAAGCCGCCCGCAAGGGCTCGACCAACCGATCCAACTCGACCGCCCGCGACGCCTTCAGCAGCACAACATCCCCGTTTTGTAACAGTGACAGGAGCTTTTCACGACACGCATCCACCGTTTCGCAACAATCGACCTTCGGACCGAACAGGCTCTCCTCACGCCGAAGAACGGTGCCCATCAGCTCCACCGCCGGGCCTACCAGCACCACGTGGTTGACGGCACTGTTGCTCAGCCGCTCGGCCACGCGGCGGTGCAGCTCGGGCGAACGCTTACCCAGCTCGCACATCTCACCAAAAACCACCACCCGCCGACCATTGGCCGGCATGTCCTCCAACGCATCGATCGCCGCGATCGCACTCTCCGGGTTCGCGTTGTACGCGTCGTTGATTACCGATACGCCGCCGAACTCCAACACCTCCGTCCGCATCGGCAACGCCGCGAACGACTCCAGCCGCTCGGCAATCTCACCGTGCTCCAAACCCCAGCGCAGCGCGATCGCGATCGCACCGGCCGCATTGACCGCGTTGTGCGCCCCGGCAACCCGCAACCGATATGCAAAACGGCCGTTGAGCACGAAATGCAGCCATGGTGCGTTATAGCGCGTCTCGGTGATCCGCAGGTCGGCCTCGGCACCACGCCCGAACGTGGCGATTGTCAGCCCCCGCACGGGTAGATACTCGCGCACCCGCGGCCAATCCGTGTTCACCGCCGCGAAACCACCCTCGGACACATGCGCCAATACCGAGCACTCCTCGACCGCGACGCCGTGCAGGTCGCCCAACCCTTCGAGATGCTCTTCGCAGATGCAGGTAATGACGGCCATCTTTGGTTGTGCCAGGGCGGACAGCTCGGCGACCTCGCCGGGTGCGTTCGTGCCGATTTCCACCACCAGATAATCGTCCGGCGTCTCGGCCGACAGGAGCGTGAGCGGCACGCCGATCTGGTTGTTGAAGCTTTTAGGGCTGGCCCGACCGCGCAGCCGACTCTGCAAAATGTGATCGATCATCGCTTTTGTGGTGGTCTTGCCGTTGCTGCCGACGACGGCGATGACGTCTGCCGAGGATTGTTGTCGATGGAACACCGCCAGCCAACCGAGTGCCGCGAGTGGATCGTCCACTTCGATTAGCACGCCCGCGACGCCGGCCCGGGCCGCCGATGCGGCCACCTCCGCCGCCTTTTCCGAGGCGATCACCGCCCCGACGGCCTTGCGCTTCAGTGCATCGGCCACGAAGGCGTGACCGTCGAACTTCGGCCCGGACAGCGCGAAGAACAAATCGCCCGCGCTCGCCGTCCGCGAATCGGTCGAGACGCCTTGCACGCTCAGCGTAGGCATACCGCCGCCGATCCTCCCCTCGATCGCGTCAACCACCTCACTGAGGACGAGCTTGATCACCGGTTACGATTCTCCCTTTTGCGTTTTCAGCTTTGCCATCGCCTGGATCGCCACCTCCACGTCGTCGTGGTGCCGCCGCTCGGTACCGACGATCTGGCAATCCTCGTGGCCCTTGCCGGCGATCAGCACCACATCGCCCTCGGACACGCCGGCCAAGGCGGCATAAATCGCATTGCGCCGATCCGGCTCGATCAGTACTCGACGTCGTGTATTCTCGTCAAATCCCGTCAGAATGTCGTTACAGATTTGCCGCTGATCCTCGGTACGCGGGTTGTCGCTGGTCACGATCACCACGTCGCCGAATTCAGCCGCCGCCCGCGCCATCAGCGGGCGTTTCGTCCGATCGCGATCTCCGCCGCAGCCGAAGACGATGATCAGCCGGTTGCGCGTCAGCGGCTTGAGCACGCCGGCGACTTTTCGCAGCGCGTCGTCCGTATGAGCGTAATCCACGAACACTTCCACGCTGCTCAGGCCCGGCACGCGCTGCAAGCGTCCCGGTATGTTTCGCACCGACGCCAAACCGCGCTCGACGGCCTCCGTCGGCATTCCCACCGCGATCGCCAACCCCGCCGCCGCAAGTGCGTTGTAAACGTTGTGACGCCCGACCAGCGCGTTCTCCAACTCCAGGTTCGCACCCTCCAGATGCAGCCGATACAACGTCCCGTCGATCGTGTCACGTGTGATCGACGCGGTGATGTCGGCCTCGCGATCGAGCGCGTACGTCACCACCGGCGCCCGGCAATCGCGTAGCAGCGCGTCGCAATGTGGATCGTCCACATTGACCACTGCCACCGCCGATTCGTCCAACCGCGTGAATAGCCGCGCCTTCGCCCGACAATACGCCTCAAACGTCCCGTGATAATCGAGATGGTCCCGCGTCAGATTTGTAAACGCGGCGGCGGAGAAGCGCAACCCCTCGGTTCGCCGCTGGTCGAGTGCGTGGCTCGACACCTCCATCACCGCCGCCCGCGCGCCGTCGTCGACGCATTTCCGCAGATATGCCGCCAACTCGAGCGGCCCGGGCGTGGTCATGTCCGCGGCCACGCTTTGGCCGCACAAGTCATACTGTACGGTGCCCAGCATACCGCAGCGCATCCCACCGGCCTGTAGAATCGCGTGCGTCATGTGCGCCGTCGTGGTCTTACCGTTCGTGCCGGTGATGCCGAGCAGACACAGCCCGTCCGCCGGCGGCGTGTCGAGCCCGTACCAGCGTGCCGCGAGTCGCGCCAGCGTGGCGCGTGCGTCGTCGACGTTGATTACCAGCGTATCGCCGGCGGGTTCAAGATCCTCGCCGATCAGTACGTCGGCCCCACGAGCCAGCGCGTCGCCGACGAACCGCCGACCGTCCACGACCGTCCCCGGAATCGCGACGAAGATCCCGCCGGGTTGCACGCGGCGCGAATCGTCGAACAGGCCGGCGACGGTGCGATCACGTTGCGCAGCCGGAAGCGTCCGGTCCGCAATCCCGGCCAGCAATTCCCCCAAGCTCGGCCGATCGATGTCTTTCTTGTCAGGCGTTGCCATCAGGCTTTCCACCAAGGCCTGTCTCCATTCTACCGCGCCCTGGCGTGCGTGCCGCTCGCAGTGGCACCATCTCGCCCAACCGCCGGCGGATCGGGCGGCTCCTGCATGTAGTCGAGCGTATCCGCGATGATCGCCGCCACCGCCGGCGCCGCCACCGTCCCGCCGTAATACTTCCCGCTCGAAGGTCTGTAAAGCGAAACCAGCACCGCGACGCGCGGCTGCTCCGCCGGCGCACCGCCCAGGAACGATCCGACATACGCGTCCGGCACGTATCCGCCGCCTTCCGGCCGGGCCACCTGCGCGGTGCCGGTCTTGCCGAACGCCTGATAGTCCGCGATCCGTGCTCGTCTCCCGGTCCCCTCGTTTACGCATTCGACCAAAGCCCGCAGCCGAAACTCGCGCGCCACGTCTGCCGCCAAAACCCGCCGCACCTCGATCGGCCGCGAATTATCCTCGTTGGTCTCGCCCGCCGCGCTGATCACTCCGCGCACGATCCGCGGACGGTACAGAATCCCGTCGTTGCAAAACACGCTGAAGGCCGTCAGCAGTTGGATCGGCGTGACCGCAATCTCCTGCCCGATCGGGATCGACTGCGTCGAGTACGACGTCCACCGCGACAACTTCTGCACCAAGCCGTCGTGCTCGCCCGGCAGCCGAATCCCGGTCCCCTCACCGAACCCGAATCCCCGCACGAACTCGTGCAGCAACTCGTTCCCGCACCGTGCCCCGAGCAAGCCCATCCCGATGTTGCTCGACTTACTAATCACCTGGTGCAATGCCAGCGTGCCGTACGCGTGTACGTCGTGAATCGTCCGTGAACCGAAGCGACGTTCCGGGCCGTTGACGGCGAATGGCTCATCGATCCTTGTCACGCCGGCCCCCAACGCCGGCCCCGCGATGAACGGCTTGTAAATGCTGCCCGGTTCGTACGAGTCCGAAACCGCCCGGTTCCGCAGCAGTTCCCGCGCCGTCTCCTGCTCGGCCTTGTCCAACCCCGGCGGGATCGGCTCCGCCGGATCGAAGTCCGGCAACGTCACCATCGCCAGCACCTCACCCGACAGCGGGTCCATCACTACCGCCGTCGCCCATTGCGGCTTGAACTCCTCGAATGCGTTACGCAGATGGTATTCCGCCCGCTGCTGCACGTGCGCGTCGATCGACAAGACCACGCCGGCACCGTCAATCGGCGGCTCATACGTCTCCGCCTCGGAGCGCACCCGCCGCCGCCGCGCGTCGACCGTCGAGCTGCGACGGCCGTCGATTCCCTTGAGCATGTCGTTGAAGGTCTGCTCGATCCCCGCCAGTCCATTCTGCTCGGCCCCGACGAACCCGAGCACCTGCGCCGCCAGTCGGCCGTAGGGGTACACCCGCGTCGGCTCGTAGCGCACCACAAACGCCCGCAACCGCCGCGCTCGCCGCACGTGGTTGAATGCCTCGAGTTCGTCGTCCGTGATGCCGCGTTTGACCCACACGAACGCGCGATCCTTCTTCTCCCATATCAGCCGTTCGAGTTCCACGGGATCGATACCGAGCGTCGGCGCCACGCTGACCGCGTCGGCTCGCGGATCGTCGATCAACGTCGGGTCCATAAACACCGACGGGCGGCGCACGGTGCCGGCCAGCACGCGTCCGCGACAATCGAGAATGTCGCCGCGCTGCGCGGGAATTGTCCAAGTCGCGGTGTGCTGTCGCTCGGCCCGGCCGCGTAGCCGGTCGCCCTGTGTTTGCTCGATCCGCGCCAGCCGATACGCTCCCCCCAGCAGCAACACCGCCACGCCGATAAACAGAACCTGCCCCGAGCGCATCCGTTCCTCCTGTTCCCTCCGCGTCACGGTTTGTCGGAATGAACACCGAGCGTCCGCGCGCCGCCCAAACGCAATTCGTCCAGCTTCGCGCGAATCAGCGCCGGGTTGCGGAGCCGCGCTAACTCCAACTCTTTCTCGCGTAATTCCTGGCGCAGCACCTCCGCCCGGCGATCGAATTGCGACAGCTCATAATGCAATCTGGTCGTCTCGGCGCGCAGCAGCACGACGGCCATCATCGCCAACAGAACCATCGCCAACACCAGAATCAACCATCGCAGCGGCATGACTATAGATTCCTCGCCGAACCCCACACGGAGCAGTGTAGCGGCGTCCGCGCGTAGCGGCCGGCGCCCCTGCCGGCCGTGGTACACCGAAAACGCGATTTTACCAACGGCCCGCGAGGCGCGGGCCACTACGCATTCATTCCAAAGAAGCCGGTAGGCAACAGAGGAATCCAGCCCAGCTTTCCTTTTCAGGTAGATTCCTTCCGCCTCAGACGGACCTACCGGCTCCTTCAGAATGACGATCAACGCATCCGGCCACGCCGGCCGCTTTTACGTGTCCGTCCGGATCGGCGGCAGCTTGATCCGCATCCCCGGCAATATCTTGTGAACATTACGCAGCCGATTCAGCGTCGCAATCTCACGCCACCGCTCGGTATCCTTCAATTCCCGCCGCGCTATGCTCGCCAGCGAATCCCGCTTGCGAATCGTGTACCAA
This sequence comes from Phycisphaerae bacterium, assembly GCA_030612705.1. GTDB lineage: Bacteria > Planctomycetota > Phycisphaerae > UBA1845 > Fen-1342 > JALSRY01. The sequence goes on from JAUWNI010000059.1 coordinate 8,043, forward strand.
CGGATCCCGTCCTTCTCATTCGATGCAGCAGTGACGGCACGCGCAACCGCCGGCGCCCGCGGTGCCGAATCCGGGTCGGGAATGTTCAACAACTCGCCGGGATAAATCCGATTACGCCGCTTTACAACCTGCGGATTCGCCGCCAGCAGCACCCGCAGCGATGCCTCATCGTCGCGATTCCACTCCCGCCGAATGATCTTCACCAGCGTGTCGCCACGCTTCACCTTGTACCGCTTCATCGTCGGCGTCGCCTGCTCCGGGTCGGCAAACTCCGGCTCGGGTCGTAACGCCGCCAGCAGACTTGCCCCCGACAACGGGGCACTGGCGATTATCGCCTCCGGTATCGACGTGACCGTCATCACCGAATTCGCCGCGCCGGCCGGAGCCACCGGCTCTTCAACCAACGCTACCACCGGGGCCTCCGGTACATACAACGGCGGCAGATCCGGCTCCGCCGAATCTCTCACCGGCGGTAACGCCTCGGCCACCACCAAGGTCGCACCCTCAGGCTCGTCTCTCTGGGCCTCAACCTCCAACACGCTTGCGCACTCAAAACAGCCCGCCACCACGGCCGGCGAACCGCGCCGATCCAGCCGCGATTCGACATCCGCCGCGTAGACCGCGCTCTCACGTCCCGGCGCCTCCGGCCCGCGCACGATCAACGGCGTCGGTAGCTCCACTATCGGAATCGTGACCAGGCTCACCAGCCAACTCATCCCGAAGATGAATCCCAGACTCGTCAGCAACGCCACTTTTCCGCTCAGCGCCATTGCAGCCTCCTTGCCAGTCGCGCCGGCCGCGGCTTCCCTATGTTTCGATACGTTCCGCAACACGCAGCTTGGCACTGCGGCTGCGCGGGTTACGCCGCCGCTCCGCCGCCTCCGCGACGATCGGCCGCCTCGTCAGTTCGCGAAAGGTGCCTTCCGTTTTCGCTGCGCGCAGGAAGCGTTTCACAATCCCATCCTCCAGGCTTTGAAAACTGATCACCGCCAGCTTTCCACCCGGCCGCAGATACCGCGAAACCCGCGGCAGACACCTTTCCAGGTTGTCCAGTTCGTGATTGACCGCGACGCGCAGCGCCTGGAAAACGCGCGTCGCCGGGTGAATCTTGCCCCGCGCGCCGACCTTGCCCGACGCCAGCGCCGACTCGACCGCCCGCGCCAACACCTTCGTCGTCCGAATCCGCCCCTCGTGACGCACCTGACAAATCCGCTTGGCAATCCTTCGGCTGGCGCCTTCCTGTCCGAACCGGTAGAACAGGTCGGCCAGGTCACGCTCGTTCATCGCGTTCACCAGGTCCACCGCCCGGTCTTTCTGCTTGCGATCGAATCGCATGTCGAGTGGGCCGTCGCGGCCGAAAGAAAAACCGCGGGCCGGATCATCCAACTGGGCCGAGTTCAATCCCAGGTCCAGCAACATGTGATCCACCTGCGTCAAGCCCGCGCGTTGTAGATAGTCCGGAAAGTCGGCGAAATTGCCGCTGAACAGTTGCAAAGTCTCGACCGGCACATCCGCCAGCCGCTCGCGCGCCGCGGACAACATCGCCTCATCAAGCTCGATCCCGACGTAACGTCCGCCTGGAGCTATCCGAGGGATCAGGACCGACGCGTGTCCACCCAACCCGACCGTCCCGTCCAGCACAACTTCGCCGGGCCGCGGATCCAGCAGGCGCAGCACCGGCTCAACCAAAACCGGTTCGTGCCCGTGCCGCGACTCAGACACCACGCCCTACCACATATTTGAAACGCGACAAATCCACGCCGCGCAAAAGACTTCCCGCTGGACGAGCCCGCCGAGGACGGGTACAAATACGAGTGTGTAACATTGGGCGGCGAGAGCTTGAAAGGGGTGGCCGACGCTTCTCATCCATGAGTCGCGTGCGGCCCATTGGGACCAGGCGGACATCCACTGCCGCCTGCGGTGCGCGACGGAGCGTCCCTGCTCGTTTACCCGGGGCCTCCGGCGAAAAAGACCCGAAAACCGCGCTACCGAATTCGTTCGGTCGCAGCGGCGGGACCAACCCCGCCGCTGCAACCACCCTCGCGAAACCCAACCACTATCCGTTTACGCCGATCGCACTATTCCGGCGGCTCAAGCTTGCCGTTGTCGGCCCGCAACTCCCGCAACTCCTTCATCGCGGCCACGCGATGCTGCGGGTACTGCGGCCATTTCCCGTCCTGGAACGCGTCGAACTCCGCCCTGCTCCAAAGTTCGAGCCGATCCTGGACGCCGATCAGCGTGACTTCTCTTTCGATTCCCGCGCGTTTCAGCAAGTGCGACGGGATGAGAATGCGACCCTGACTGTCGGGGTCCAGCAACGCGCTTTGCGAGTACTCGAACTGTCGCCACTCGTACCCGCTTTCGGAAAGCCGCTCAGGCAACGGGATGTGTGCTCTCGTCTGCTCGAAGTAGCGTTCCGGGTATATCGTCAGCGTACCGCGCCGCTGTCCAGGGACGATGTAGAACGAGCGTCCGTCCGTATCGCAGTTCATCTTCGAACGGATGGCATGCGGGATCGACAGCCTGCTCTTGTTGTCGATCGTAAGCTCGAACATGCCGACGAAGAACATCGTTCACTTTCGCCCCACTCGTCACCACTGACAGGTCCAGATAGGGAGAGCATACCACATATCCAATGAGACGCAAGAGTAATCCACCCGATTTTCCGAGAAATTAACATTTTTGTGTCGGAAGTGTTAAAATAGGTAAAATGAATGCCGCGTAGTCCGATAACTTTATCGGGCTGGTTTCGGCGCGGACCCTGTAGCGTCCGCCCCCCGTGGTGGACGTCGGGTGACGAAGGATTCCCACATTCTACGTCCGCCACGGGGGGCGGACGCTACGTTTCCCAACTTACACAGCGTCCGCCAAAACTGCCATGCACTCCACTTGTGAAATCGCTGCTTTTACGGCGGACTATTGGGGTAAAAAGCGTTATTATCAGTGTAGTAAACACGCTTGCCCGATCACGGAAGCCCTGTCTCTATAAAGGAAAGGAGCCTGAAAATGAAGTCCGCACACCTCCCCGTCATGTTTCTCACCATCCTCCTGACAGCGCCCCGCGCCCTTGCCCAGGATGCCAAAATCATCACCACTACGGATGAGGCATCGACCGTACCCGGAATGGCCGTGATCTCGGATTATTACGGCCCCCTGCCGCCGGATAAGCCGGATGGTCGGAGCATCTCCCAGATGCCGGGCTGGCCGGTCTTGATGGGTGGTGATCCGTTGTTCGCCCCCACGCGTGGGTTGGTCTTCGCCGACCTTAACGGGGACGGCTATCTCGATATTATTACCTCGAGCACCGATGGCCGGGTTTACGCTTGGGATCACACCGGCACCGCCATCCCGGGCTTCCCCGTCACCACGATCGAGTTGCCCCAGTATGCTCCGAGCGTCGACGACCTGGACGGCGACGGGGACATGGAGATCGTCCAATTCACGCGCGGCACAACCGTCGGCGGCCGCCTCTATATCATCGACCATGAAGGCAACGTGCTGCCCGGCTTCCCGGTCAACGTCAACAACAACAACTTGGCAAGCTGTCCTACTCTGTACGACCTGGACGACGACGGCATCATGGAGATCATCGTGGGCGAGCGCGCCTGGCCGCTCGGCTACCTGCACATCTTCGAGATCGACGGGTCCGAATGGGGCGGCAACTGGCCCGTAGCGCTCGACCATGTGCCCACCGGAACCGCGGCGGTCGGCGATGTTGACGATGACGGTGCCGTGGAAATCTTCTACATGTCCTACGACAGCATGTATCTGCTGGAGCTGGACGGCACGGCCTTGGCCGGCTGGCCGAGGCAGATTGCCAACGCCAACTTCAGTTACCAGTCCGCTGCCCTGGCCGATCTCGACGGGGATGGCGACCTGGAAATCGTCGTGGGAGCTCATCGGAGTGCGGCTGGTTGCTACGTCTTCCACCACGACGGGACGACCTTCCCGGGGTGGCCGCGGTTGGTTGGGGGCTGGACCTACTGCCCGCCCACCGTGACCGACCTGGAAGGGGACGGCGAGCTGGAAATCCTCGATGGCAGGGCTGGAGCGTCCGGAGATCCCGGCTCCGCCGCCTTCTGGGCCTGGACCGCGTCGGGAGTTATCAAGCCCGGCTTCCCATATATTCCGACCCATGGATACGGAGGAGGATCGAACGGCCCACTGACTGTCGCCGACGTCAACGGCGACGGGCTGATGGAAATCTTTGCCGACAACAACCTGAAAGAATCGGCCACCGGTATGGGTTGGCTTTTCGGTGTGGATGCCTTTGGCAATGATCTGCCTGGTTTTCCCTTAAGGCCGCTGGGGTTTACCTACATGAACGGCGCCACGATCGGCGACGTGGACGGCGACGGAGATTATGAACTCGGCGTCTTGTCCTACCACGATGCAGGCGTGAATGTAAACCTCTACGATCTGCCGAACGCGTATTCCCCCACCGGCCGGGACTGGAAAGTGTACCACGCGCGCAACCGTCGCGGCGGGCTCTACGACCCCTGCTTCGGAGACCTCGACGGCGACCGCGACATTGATCTGGCTGACCTCGCGCAACTCCTGGCCAACTACGGCACGACCAGCGGTGCCGTCTACGAAGACGGCGACCTTGACTACGACGGGGACGTGGACCTGTCCGACCTCGCGGCACTGCTCGCCGTGTATGGGACAACCTGCTCATAGAGCTCTGGGTCACAAGTGGGTAAGCTTCGGGAAAGTGCGTAACGCCTGAATGTCATTCCGACCGTGTCCGCCTGGGGCGGACGCGCAGAGGAATCTAACCCAACCCCAAGTCTTGACCGGTGCTCTGTCTAGGTTACTTTGATAGTTAGTGTTTCTTTCGAGACCGTGATAATACTTGAAGATCCGCGGACTTCAGTCCGCGCGGCGCCGCGGGGAGTAGAATTTACCCTTCCCGAAAGACCGGGCGGACTGAAGTCCGCGGCTCCTCGGGTTGAACCCATCAAAGCAACACTGACGGAGCACTAGATTCCTCGGCGCTGCGCTTCTCGGAATGACACATTACCCCCCGCAATCGACGCTCACCCCTAGAGCGGTTTCAGAATTGGTGTAGCGTCCGACGCCACTGTCGGACGTAGGGTTGTCGAGGAATCCACGGCCGACAGGGGCGTCGGCCGCTACGGAAAAAGTGGAAACGCTCTAAAACCATGGGCCGCCCAGCCACCCATGCTTCCATGGCTGACCAAACACTAATAGTAAGGGACCGAAATGGCCAAGCTTGCTATCGCCGAAAAAGTTGCCACCGACATGAAATCGGCCTCGTGGATTCGTGAGATGTTCGAAAAGGGCCTGCGGATGAAGGCCGAGTTCGGCGCGGAGAACGTGCACGATTTCTCGCTCGGCAATCCGAACGGCGCGCCGCCGGAGGCTTTCTTCGAGGCGGTGCGCGCGGTCGCCGACGAGCGCCGGCCGGATTTGCACCGCTACATGCCGAATGTCGGGTTCGACGAGACGCGGGCGGCTGTGGCCAAGTTCATCAGCGGTGAATACCGACTCGAATTCGATGCCGGCGCGGTGATCCTGACCACCGGAGCAGCCGGCGGCATGAACGTGGTCATGCGGACGGTCTGCGACCCCGGCGACGAGGTGATCGTGCTCGCCCCGTTCTTCCCGGAGTACAGGTTTTATATCGAGCAGGCCGGCGGGAAGATGGTGCTGGTCCAGACCGACGAGCATTTCCAGCCCGATCTCGACGCGATCGAGGCGGCGATCACGACCCGCACGCGGGCGATCATCGTCAACACGCCGAACAATCCGTCCGGCGCCGTTTTCACGGAGGATAAGTGCCGGGGGCTGGCCGAGGTGCTCAAGCGGCACGACCGCGACGAGCAGCCGATTTACCTGGCGACGGACGATCCGTATCGCCGGATTATTTTCAATCACGACTGGTGTCCGACGCCGGTGAAGCATTACCCTCGTTCGCTCATCGTTTCGAGCTATTCGAAGGACTTGAGCATCGCCGGCGAGCGAGCCGGGTATATCGCGGTTCCGCCGGCGGTCCCGAATCGTGAAATGATCCTCGGCGCGATGACCATGCTCAATCGCACGCTGGGCTACGTGAACATGCCGGCGTTCATGCAGCGCGTGGTGGCGCGGTGTGCCGAAGCGCTGTGCGACGTCGGCTTCTACAGACAGAACCGCGACCTGCTCTGCAACGCGCTGCTCGAATACGGCTACGACCTGAACATACCCGGCGGCGCGCTCTACGCCTTCCCGAAAACGCCGATCGACGACGACGTCGAGTTCGTGGACATTCTAATGAAGTACAAAATCCTGGCGGTTCCAGGCCGTGGTTTCGGTCGGCCGGGACACATGCGCGTCAGCTACTGTGTCGAGCGAGAAACGATCGAGCGCGCCCTGCCGGGGTTCAAGGCGGCGATCAAAGAGTTGCGCTAGAACGTGTTTCGACAAAGTGTAGCGGCCCACGCCCCGCGCGGCCGTAGACGGCTGTGGCAAGTGTCGGCCGCGGTGAGTAGAATTTACGCTTCCCGAAGGACCGGGCGGACTGAAGTCCGCGGCTCCTCGGGTTAAACCCTTCAAAGCAAAAATGACGGAGCACTAGAGGAGATTTTCGAGGAGGACAATTTGTTCGCCCAATACGAAATCGGCGTCATCGGGGCCGGCAACGCTGCCGAGGGGATCATTCACGGCGTACTGCGAAACAGCGTGCTGCTCGACGACCGGATTATTGCCTCGGACCCGGACGAGCGTCGGCGGCGGGTGTTTATCGATCGGTTCAAGATCGACGTGACCGACGACAACCGACATCTCGTGCGGGAAAGCTACATTCTGCTGCTGGCGGTCAAGCCGCAAGTCTGGCGCGAGGTGGTCGCCGAGTTCGCCGAACTGGTGCGCGAGGATCAGGTGCTCGTCTCGATCATGGCCGGCGTCTCGACGGGCGCCCTGGAAGGGATGTTTCCGCATATCAAGGCCCGCGTCGTGCGGGTGATGCCGAACCTCGCGTCGCACGTCGGGGCGGGGATGGCGGGCGTACACCCCGGACAGTTCGCCGGCGAGGCGGACCTGCTGCGAGCCCAGCGAATATTCGACGCGGGCGGCAAGAGCGTGTACATCGAGGACGAAGCCGTCATGGACGCCGTCACCGCCGTCTCGGGCACGGGGCCGGCGTATTATTATTTCTTCACCGAGGCGATCGTCGAGGCGGCCAAGCGGATCGGACTGTCGCCGCATTATGCTAATCTGTTGGCCAGGCAAACCTGCCTGGGGGCGGCGCGGATGATGCTCGAGTCCGGAGAAGACCCCGCCACGCTGCGTGAGAAAGTCACATCCCCCGGCGGTACCACGGCCGCCGCGATGACATCGCTGCGCGAGAACAAGGTGTTTAACGACATCGTCGACGGCGTAGTGGCGGCTTTCGAGCGGAGCCGGGAGTTGGGACGGTAAAAGCGCCAAACCCACCACCGGCAAGACGCCGGCGCCACCCCCGGCCCCGTACATGTAGTGGCCGACGTCTCTGTCGGCCGCCGCGGGTGATCCGTATTCGACGTCCGGCGCGGGGACCGGACGCTAGAGTAATGTCTCAAAAATAATGCCTCGTATCCAGATGAAGAGCCGCGGGCTTCAGCCCGCCCGGCGCCACGCATTCAAGCGTGCTCGCCGTTATGCGCGGCTTTCATACGATTTGTTATTTTTGAGACAGTACGCTACAGCTTTATTGAAACCGCTCTAATCCGCATTTCTCAGTGCGCCGTACGTGTGTAACTCCCCCTGTCTCCAAGCGGATAGAACGCTCCCCCTTATATGGGAGCTACCAGGCGGGCCTAGCAAAGGGGGAACGTGAAGCGCATCTCGATCGTAACACCGCCTTTCCAAAGCGAAATACCTACTTTCCCGTACTCTTGCGAAAAAAGTGCGCGGGTGGTGGCTAGAGCTTTGTCAAGGTTGATTTGATAGGTGGTGTTTCTTTCGAGGCCGTGATAATACTTGAAGCGCCGCGGACTGAAGTCCGCGGCTCCTCAGGTTGAACCCATCAAAGCAACACTGACAGAGCACTAGAGCGGTTTCAGTTCACTTGTAGCGGCCGACGCCCCTGTCGGCCGTGGATATTTCGATGATTCTACGTTCGGTACGGGACCCGGACGCTACACCTGGATCGAAAGTGCTCTAACGAATACGAACGGCGAGCAAGGTCATGTCGTCCATGTTTGACAGGCCGTCGAGATGGTCACGAACGACATGTCGGGCGGTTCGGATGATCTTAGCCGGGTGTTTGTCATCGAGGGAGGCAAGGGCATCGACGATCGGCGTTAGGCCGAGGATGTGGCCATCACGACCAGCGACCTCGACCAACCCGTCGGTATAAAACAAGACGGCCGCAAGCAGGTCGTCGGGTTCGATGCGGGTGATTTCGTAGGTTTCGTCGGGTTTGATACCGAGGGGGAGCGAGTTTTTGTCCTCGGGTGCGCCGACGGCTTTGCCGCCCAGCAGGGTCGGTGGGGGATGACCGGCCCCGACGTACTCGATTAAACCGCTACTAGTGTCGATCGTGCCGAGGATGGCGGTGATGAAAACGTGCGAGGCCGTGTTTCGGCAAATCAGCTTGTTGGCACGGGTCGCTAACTCGGGCAAGGCGATGTCGGTGGACAGCGCGACGCGGATGGCGGACTGGAGGTTGGCCATTATCAGGGCGGCGGGCAGGCCGTGCCCGGTCACGTCGGCGATGATGAACCCCACGCGCCCGTCTTCGAGATCGAAGTAGTCATAGTAATCGCCGCTGACCGCCGAGGAAGCCTGGTTGTAGCCCTCGATCGTGATCTGCCCCAGCCGCAAGGGCTCGGCTGGTAGCAGCCGGCGTTGAATATCACGGGCCTGCTCGAGCTCGGCGAAGACGCGTTGGGAGCGCAGGTGTTCCTGAAAGAGGCGCAGGTTTGCCAAGCCGTTACCCACCTGCTGAGCGATCGCCGCCAGGAAGTCGACGTCCTCGGGTTGATAGGTTGAGGCTTGGGTGATGCGATCGCCGTAGAGAACGCCGAGGATTTCCTCGCGGTAGAGAATCGGGACGCACAAGGCCGAGCAGATCGGGAAGCGGACGAGGCTGTCGCTGAGGCTGCCGACCAGGTCGGTGGCGGGGTTATTGACAATGGCGCGCTGACCCTCGACCAGGGCGCGGTTGATCAGCGTGCGGCTGACCTTGAAGGCCCCGGTCTCGTCGCGTTCGACGTTGCGCGTGACGGGCAGCTCGGTGTCGCCGCGCTGGGTCTTGAGGGCGATAAGTCCGCGTTCGAATCCGAGGGCCTCGCAGCAGGCGTCGAGGGCCTGTTCGAGCAATTGTTTTCGTTCGAAGACGCCGCCGATTCGTTCGGTCAGTTGCATCAGCAGCGAGAGTCGTTGCTGGTTGAGATCGAGCCCGCGAGTGCTGGGGAAGAACTGGGTGTCGGAAGATGGGGTGTGCTCGTCGGGGGTAAACATGACGGGCGCTTCCGGCGTTGTCAGGGGTGGCGCCGGGGCACCGAGCACTCGGATGAGGTGCTCGCCGATCCGCAGTGATTGAAACGCGACGCGGCGATCGTCGCGGAAGACGATACCCTCGTCCACGCGGGTTCCGTTCTTTGATCCTTTGTCGGTGACGACTAATCGGCCATGTTCGTCGAGCGAGATTTCGGCGTGTTCGCGCGAGACTTCGGCATCGTCGCGCAGGACGATGTCGCAGGTGTCGGCCCGTCCGACCTTGATGGACCGCTTGGTCATCTGGACGGTGGCTTGCCGCGTTCCGTCAGGCTTGTAAACGACCAGGCTCGGCATACTTATCGGCAACCTATATTACGTAACGGACGAGGAACAGGGCCCACGGCGCGATCGTGCTGAACGGCAGAAAAAGGGTGTTCTCGAGCGCGTCGGGCGCCAGCAGACAGTCGATATTCCGCTCGGCCACGGCCAGGCAGCCGTTTACCGACAAGAGCCCCGCCAGCGGAGCTAGACTAATCGTGCGCCACCAGTGCCTTCGTGTCCTCATTCACGTGTCTCCGTCAGCGAACCGTCGGGATTTGGAGCCTCACCAGCCCTTACAATTATATGCACCGGCAGCGAAAGCTTGTAGTGGGGCACGTGAAGTGCCATCACGAATTCGAGAACCGACTGAAAAAAAGGTCCATCCATTATTGGAACTTTAACCGCCAAGACGCCAAGTCGCCGAGACAGGCAAGGCAATCGTGCGAGGAAACCCGTCCACATTGCGGCGAGCGGACTGTTAACCCTTTATTGACCAACCTCGAACGTATTGCGCAACCTGAAACCCTTGGCGTCGTGGCGTCTTGGCGGTTCAAATCGTCTCAGCGGTCCTGGAAACCTCGGAAGAACCAAAAGAGGCGGCGGCATCCGTTCCGCCGCTGCGATTCCCGTCCCCGGACGTTGCGCTGGTCACGGACGGGACGGGAACAATTCCTGCTCCAACCCCTCGAGCAACCCGACAAGTAGGGCTTCGTGCTTTCCGTCGGCGGTTTTCCAGGTAACCGTGGCATCCTCGCGTAAGAATCTTTCGATTCGTTGGGTAGCCATCAAAACCGTCGAGTGGTTTTTGTTTCCGAGCGCTCGGCCGATCTCCGGGAAGCTCATCAGCGTGTGCTTGCGGACCAGGTACATCGCCACCGCCCGGGACAGGGCGATCGTGCGGTCGCGGCTTTTGGAGAAAATCTGCTCGCGGGTGACGCCGAAGCGGCTGCCCGCCTGGCGAACGATTTTGTCGGCGTTGGGGGTCTGGCTGGTGTGGACGATATGGTCGTCGAGCGCGGTCTGGGCCAGGTCGAGTGTGATCGGATCCTGGGTCAGCGAGGCGAGCGCGACCAGTTTGTAGAGCGCCCCTTCCAGTTCGCGCACGTTACGGGCGATCCGGTTGGCAACGAAGTCCAGCACCTCGTCCGGGATCACGGAGTTCATCGCCACGGCCCGGCGACACAGAATCTCGCGGCGAACCTCGAAATCGGGCGGGTGGATCTCGACCACCATGCCGGCGATGAGACGATTGATGAGTGGCTCGGAGAGCGTGCTGATCCCACGCGGATGCCGGTCGGAAGACAGCACCACCGCCTTACCGCTGGCCTCAACGGTGTCAATCGCATCGAAGGTGTGCAGAAACTCTTCCTGCGTGGCCTTCTTGTTGGCGAGGAAATGGATGTCGTCGATCACCAACACATCGACGCTCCGGAAACGCGTACGGAACAGGTCGATGTGCCCGGACTTGACCGCGTAGATAAACTCGTTCGTGAACTGCTCGCCCGAGATGTAACGCCACTCGAGCGTCGGATGCGCGCGGATCAGGCCGTTGCAGATGCCCTGCAACAGGTGCGTCTTGCCGAGCCCGCAGCCCCCGTGCACCACCAGCAATTTGAACGCCTGGCCCGGATTGCGAAGCATCTGCCCGGCGGCGGCATAGGCCAGCTTGTTGGACGGGCCGACAACGAAATCGTCGAGCTTGCCGCGGAGCTTGACGCGACTCTTGCGAGCCCGCGGCGCAAGCCCGGGAGCGGATGCTTTCGAGTCAGCCGCGATCGAGTGGTTGCCGGCCGGGGTCGTGGTTTGCACTATGCGAACGTCGATTTCTCCCTCGGCGCACAAGGCTTCCCGCGCCGACGCGACCAGATCGTCCATGTAATTGGAAGCGATCCAGTTGCCGACGAAGTTGTTGACGACCATGACGTCGAGCCTGTCGTGGTTCAAACGGAACTCCGCCGTGTCACCAAACCAAGTACGATAGCGAGCAGGTCCGATCCGATCAGCGACTAGTTCGCGGATATGCGAAACCTTCTCCATCATCGATACGTCCACGCGCACACCCCTTCCGAGCGAGACGGTTATCGCTTAATGAATTGCCAAATCTGTTGTGGGGGAACGCCGGATAAGTCCGTTCCTCTCTCACGAGCGTAGGGAATATAACACTCGGCGGCGGCGGCGGCAATGATGAAGTTTGCGAAAAAACACGCGCTGAAACGTAACCCTAGCAGTGTTAAGTGTTGAGCGGCTGAAAATTTTTTTGCTGCACGACTTATCCACAAACTGTACGCAAAACCCTTGAAAACAAGGACTTTTTGGTGCTCTTTACGTCTCCGCGCACGATACCCGCCACGTATAGATGTACGCCTCACGCGCCGCCGTCGGCTTAAAGTCAAACTGCGCATACAGTTGACGCGCGGGGTCGTTGCGACAATCGACGACCGCGGTCAACTCACGCGCGCCGGTCGGCCGACATTGCTCCAGTGCGCGTCGCAGCAGCAGCTTGCCGACGCCGCGCCCACGCCACGGCGGCGCCACACCCAGGTAAACTACTTCCATCAGCGGACCGTGTGTGAGCGACGATAGCAGAACGCAACCGGCGTGCTGTCCATCAACGCGGGCGAGCTCCCACAAGGCGGGGTTGAACTGCCCGGCGGCCTTGTGCGACGCGATCACCGCGTCGATCGGTCGCAGACCGGTCAGCTCGGGGCAATCGTGGCTGTCTTCGTACGTCGCCGACAATAAGCGCGCGAATGCGTCGTGGTGTTGCCGATCGTAAGCGATCCAGGTCACCTCGTGAGCGTGAGCGTGATCGAAGCGGAACGCCGCCGTGCTGCGTTGCAGGTAGATCAGTTGCGTTAGGTGTCTAAATCCGCTCGATTGCAGCAGATCGCGTTTGCCGGCGGCTTGCGGCTCGACCAAAGCCTGGACGTAGTGCAGCTTGCGCTCGGTCAGACTTTCGAGTCCGGCCGTCATGAGCCGCTGCTGATCATCCGGCTCGATGTTGCGGGCCTCGGGCGCTGGAAACATCGCAATCGCGGTTTTTCCAGGGAGCAAGAGCACGAAGAGCAACGCTGTCTCGCGGCCCTGCCGCCGACAGCGCCAGGCTACCCATTCCAGCGCACAGATCGAGATATAAGCCGCGAAGGAACGGACGTGCGCCCGCGGTGCCGACGCCGACCCTCCCAAGGGCGCGAGCACCCGGGCGAGCACGTTCTCGCAATCCGCGGGCTCAACTGTTTCAATCCGCGTCATTTCACACCATCGCCGTCGCGCGGCCTTTCCACCTGACGCCGTGTTGGTTGACAACTTGGCGGTGGCTCCGCGGCCGGATAGAATCACGCCTCTTTATAAGCGGGTATGATTGTGTCTCGGAGCCGCGCCGGATGCAAACGCCGCCAAAGCCGTTCCATGGCTCCTGGAGGTACCGATTCAACCGGCCGGAAAGATGAGTGACATTCTTCAAACCAGGATAGTGAATGTGCGTGAGCGCTTGAGGTACTCTCGCGGCACCCTGGCAGCCACACTCGTGCTCGGCTTGCTGGGTGCCTGCACACCAGGCTGTTCACCGGGGATTCATTGGCGGGGCTTGATCTTCGAACCCGTTCACGCCGACGCTCAACGCGACCAAAAGCTGACGTTTGTCTACTTCCGACATTGGGCGGTCATCGCGTGTACTGATTTTGAGGAGAACGTGCTGAAGGATCCGGCGGTGCTCCACGCTCTCCGGCCCGATGGGGCGTATTACTGCGTTGTGCTCGACGCTTACGCTGATCGCCAGCTCGCGAAAGACTGGGGCATCGAGGAGCCGCCGGGCGTGGCCATTCTCGATCCCGAAGATCATGTGCTGGCACGACTCTCCGGCGAAATCTCCGTCGAGCAACTGCTGGCGGTAATCCAGGAAGCGGTCGAAGCGTTCCCCGTCGCGAGCCAACCCGCGCGTACACCATGAACCGTCGCTTCAGCATCAGGTTGGTGATCACGCTGGCCGCGAGCGCGGCGGCCGGCTGCCGACCCGGCACAACGCCGGGCGCGGCCCCGCCCCTGCTGCTGTTTGGGCGCACCGGCATGGGCCCGCTGGAGTTCAACTATCCCAGAGCGGCGGCGATCAACACCGACGGTCGACTCTACATCGTCGATAAAGCCGGACACATTCAGGCGTTGACGCAAACTGGTGAGTTCGTGCTCGACTGGTGCATGCCCGAGATCGACGCCGGCAAACCGACCGGACTCGGCATAGCGCCGGACGGGACGGTCTACGCGGCGGACACGCACTACGCGCGCGTGATGATCTTCACCCCCGACGGCCGACCCGCGGGCATACTCGGCGCTCTCGGCGAAGGGCCGGGGCAATTCCGCCTGCCGACCGACGTCGCGATCGATCGCGAGGGGTTTATCTACGTCTCGGAGTACGGCGGGAACGATCGGATCAGCAAGTTTTCGCCGCGCCGCGAGTTCCTGTTCAGCTTCGGCGGCCGCGACGCGGGCGAGGCGAGCCTGGAGCGACCGCAGGCGTTGCTGATCGACCCGGATAACACGCTCTGGGTCGCCGACTCGTGCAACCATCGCATCTGCCACTTTGATGCACACGGTCATTTTCTGGGAGCGTTCGGCCGAGCGGGTCATGAAATCGGTGAGTTGTGGTTTCCGTACAACCTCGATCTGCTGTCGGACGGCACGCTGGTGGTCTGCGAATATGGCAATAATCGCGTGCAGCGTTTCGACCGGACGGGACGAAGCTTGGGAACCTGGGGTGCCGCGGGTCGGAACCCCGGACAACTGGCCTACCCGTGGGCGTTGGCGGTCGGCGACGATGATCGCATCCTGATCGTGGATTCGGGCAACAATCGCGTACAAGTGATCGCCGGGCGTGCGGGACGGACATGGCATACGGCGAAAAAGTGAGCGCACGCGAGGGCCAAAATCAGAACCCGAAGCGCAAGCGAGGACCAAAATCAGAACCCGAAGCGCCAGCGAGGGCCAAAATCCCGGGCCGGGGACGGCCCGGCTTTGTTGCGGATGCTGCTGGATTTCTATTTGCGCTTTCCTTCACGCCACACTTGGAGATAATCAAACGGTATGAGTTGCGGCTGCTGTCTCGCCTTCGTGCGGTTCGAGACGCCCGGGTACCTGGTGCTGCTGGCGCTGCTGCCGTTGCTGGTGGTGTTTTCATTTCGTTCGCTGGCGGGGCTGGGGCCTGTTCGGCGATGGATCGCGATCGGGATGCGCTGTCTGGTGGTGGCGTGCATGGTGCTGGCGCTCGCCGGGGCGCAGCGTACGCGGAAGACCGACGACCTGTCGGTCGTTTTTCTGGTCGATCGTTCGAGGAGCATCCCGCGACCGCAACAACTCGAGGCGTTCAAGTTCCTGGAAGATGCCCAGGGCGCCAAGCGAGAAGGAAAGGACCGCCTCGGCGTGATCGCGTTTGACGGCAAGGCCGCCGTCGAGCAACTCCCGATGGGCAAGCTGGCGATCGAGCAGATCAGCGAGCCGATCGACGCGGATCAAACCAACCTGGCGGCGGCGATGCGGATGGGCCTGGCCCTGTTCACCGACGAGTCCACCCGGCGTCTCGTGATCCTCTCCGACGGGAACGAAAACGTCGGAGCAGCCTTGGAGGAAGCCGACCAGTACGGTGCCGCCGGCGTCCCGATCGACGTCGTCCCGATCCGTTACCGCCACGGCGACGAGGTCATCTTCGAGCGCATCTCCGCGCCGCCGACCGCGAAAACCGAGGAAACCATCAACTTGCAGATGGTGTTGCGATCGCAGGCTGATCATCCGGTCGGCGGGAAGATCCTCTTGTATCACAACGATCATCTGGTCGACCTCGACTCCGGCACTCCCGGAGCCGGCTATTCGGTCGTGCTCGACCCGGGGCCGAATCGGCTGGCCGTTCCGGTCCCGTTGCGGGCCGCGGGGGCGCACCGGTTCAAGGCCACGTTCGAGCCGGACGAGGCGGCGGACGACACCATTCCGGGCAACAACGAAGGCCGGGCGTTTACGGTCGTTTCGGGTCAGGGACGGATTCTGATTCTCACGCCGGGCGGCGACGACGACGACACCGAGGGCAACTGGGAGTCGGCCAAGCTGCTCGCCGAGGCACTCGACCGCGAGCGGCTGGTCTGTGACGTGGAAGTCGTCGGCGAAAACCCACTCGACCAGGTGCGCCTGCTGGAATACTCGGCGGTGATTCTGTCAAACGTGTCGGCGGACAAGCTGACGCCCGAGGAACGCCAGGGGCTTGCGGTTTACGTGCGCGACCTCGGCGGCGGGCTGATCATGATCGGGGGCGACGAGTCGTTCGGGGCCGGCGGCTGGATGGACACCCCGATCGAGGACGTCATGCCCGTCAGCTTCGACGTCAAGAGCAAGCGGCAGATTCCCAAGGGCGCGCTCGTGCTGGTGATGCACGCCTGCGAGATCCCGCAGGGCAATTACTGGGGCGAACGCGTGGCGATCGCCGCCGTCAAGACACTCTCCAGCCGTGACCTGATCGGCGTGCTCTCGTACAAATGGCAGGGCGCCGACCAGAAATACTGGGACGTCCCGCTTCGGCAGGTCGGCGACAAGACGCAGGTCATCCAGCGCATCAAGAAAATGAACATGGGCGATATGCCCGACCTCGACGCCGTCATGCGCCCCGGCGTCGATGCGCTTGCCCAGCGAACAGACGTCGCCGCCCGGCACATGATCGTCATCTCCGATTTCGATCCCGCGCCGCCGCGCGCCGACCTGATCCGCAAAATGAAAAAATACAACATCACCTGCTCGACGATAGCGATCGGCTGGGGTGGTCACCCGATCGACGTCCGCAAGGCACAACGCATCGCCAAGCAGACCGGCGGACGGTACTACACGACGCGCGACTACAGCAAGCTGCCGCAGATTTTCATCAAGGAATCGCGGATCGTTCGACGAAGCCTGATCAACGAGAATCCATTCACGCCACGGCTGGTTAGCGGGCTGCCCACGACGGTATCGCAGTTGGTTGGCGAGCCGATCCCGCAGCTTGGCGGATACGTGGTGACGACCGCCAAGCCGCTGGCACAGGTTCCGCTGGTTCGACAGTCCAAGGAGGAGGCCGACCCGGTCCTGGCGCATTGGCAGGTCGGTCTGGGCAAGACGGTGGCGTTTACCAGCGGGATGTGGTCGCGCTGGGGGAACGAGTGGGCCGCCTGGCCCAAGTTCGGACCGTTCTGGGCGCAGGTCGTGCGGTGGTGCTCGCGGCAGCCCTCGGCGGCCGCCTTCGATGTGACAACTTCCGTACAGGGTGGTAAAGGAAAGATCAGGATCGACGCGCTCGACAAGAACGCGGCGGCGATCAACTTCATGAACATCGAGGGCATGTTGGTCAAACCGAGCTACGAGTCCGAGCCGTTGCAGTTGACGCAGACCGGTCCGGGCGTGTACGAAGGTGAGTTCGACGCCCGGAAGGCGGGCAGCTATGTGGCCAGCTTCTCGTACCGCCTCGGCAGCGGCCGGGACGCGATCTCCGGGACACTGCAAACCGGCTTGTCCGTCGCGTTCTCGCCGGAGTATCGCGAATTGGAGACGAACGAGACGCTGCTCAGTGAAATTGCCGAACGCACGGGCGGACGGCTGCTGACCGCCGCCGAGGCCGGCGCCGTCTTCGACACCGCGACGCTGGCCCCGGCCGAAGCTCGCCGACCGATGTGGGAGTTCCTGGTCCGCTGGATGCTGCTGCTGTTTTTGCTGGACGTGGCAGTTCGGCGGATCGCGATCAACCCGATCGAGATGGCCCGCAAGTTGCGGCGATTCATCGGGGAGTTGGCGGGCAGACGTCAGCCGGCGGAGGCCAGTGCCGCGGTCCTCTCAACTTTGAAGGGGACCCACGCCCAGGTGCGCGACGACCTGCGTGAGCAGGCGACCGAAGCCGGCCCGGCCCCGGATCGCTCGGCGCGTTACGAGCCGGCGGTGCCCGATACGAAGGTGACCGAGCAACTGAGCAAGGCCCTGGACGGCGCGTCGGAGCTGGAAAAGCCGGTGGTCGCGCGGCCCACGAAGAAACAAACGCAAACCAGCGAGGCAGACTTCACGTCGCGTCTGCTCCAGGCGAAGAAACGCGCCCGGGAACGTATGAAAGACGAGGAAAATCAGGGGAAGGAGGAAAAGGGAGGGAAGGAATAAATGGCATCGACGAGAGAATGTAGCGGCCCGGGCCCCCCCCCCCCCGGCGAAAAAGTAAAAAAAAAAAAAAAACACCCCCCGAAGCGGGGC
>JAUWNI010000129.1 GCA_030612705.1 Phycisphaerae bacterium
AAATTACCGCCTCCAATCCATATCATTCCCCGGGGGCTTCTGCCCGCCGGGTCTTGGGGTATGGGTAAATTCTACCCCACGCAGCGCCGGGGGGACTTAAGTCGGCGGCTCCTCGGGTTGAACCCATCAAAGCAACACTGACGGAGCACCAGATTCCTCGGCGCTGCGTTTCTCGGAATGACAGCGTACACACGCGCGCCGGTGCTCAGGGCTCCAATTCGTTCTCAATTGCAGTCGTCGCCGTACTGGCCGAGCAGGGCCGCCAGGTCGGATAGGTCGACGTCGCCGTCACCGTCGAGGTCACCGTCGTCGTGGACGGCGCCCGCGGTAGTGCCGTAGTTGGCCAGCAATTGCGCCAGATCACTCAGATTAACGAGGCAATCGGCGCTGCCGTCGATGTCGGCGGTGCAGTAGTTTCCGGATGCACCGGGGTTGGGGCAACCCTGGCCGGGATTAACAACGAGAGTGGCGGCGTCGGAGGTCGTCGAGCACCCGCTGCCGAGGATCGATGTCACAACGCAATCGTACAGGCCGGCGTCGCCCAGTTCGGTCGGATCAATTGCCAGGGCCGAGGTGGTCGCCCCGGAAATGCGGCCGTCATCGGAAAGCGGCTGACCGTCCATTCGCCATTGGAACTCCTGGAAGATCGGATCCTGGACAACGACAATGAACGCGACGGAGTCGCCTTCGATGACCTCCTGGTCTTCCGGGTGAACGAATATCACGGGGACATCGGTATCGACGATGATTTCGGCATAATTAGACACGCTGTAGCAGCCGCCGCCCGCGACGTTGGTGGCGACACAGTTGTAGTCGTCGGTCTCGTCGTCGGGCATGACGCCGGAGATGTAGAGCGTGTCGGTAGTGGCGCCGGATATATGGCCGTCGTCGACGAGGTTGGTCGCGCCGATGCGCCACTGGAATTCCACGGGGATATCCACTTCGACGTAGATTGAGGCATCGTGACCCTGGCAAATAATCTGGCTGGGCTCGGGTTGGACGGTGAAATTGGGGAGGTCGCAATCCTCGTCGGCGGTGAATTTGGCGACCCACGTACGCCACTTGGCCGAGTAGATCGGATTCGGGAACTGGTTGTAGTGCCAGAAGGAGGTATCGTCCTCTGGATCGACGACGGTGCCGGTGTAGTCGCCCCAGCGTTCGAGGCTCTGGCCGGAACCGGTATAGTGGCCGGTGCCGTAATGAATGTAGAGGGGTTCGGACATCGGCCCGTCCGCGGATCGGAAGGCGTAATAGATCGAAGCGTATTCGCTGGAGCTGGAGCGGGAGAAGCCGATGGCGAGCGTATCGTTCTGATTGACCGCGACGGAGGGGAACCACATGTTGGTAGTGTTTTCGCCGACCGAGCCCTGGGAATCGACCGTGACGGACGAAGGCCAGTCGGCCGTGCTGATCTTGTACCACTTGGAGCCGGCATTACTGGTTCTAGTACGATTGTGGGCAAAGTAGATGTAGTTGTTCCGCCAAACCGCGTTGTAGACGCGCGCGTCGATCGTATCGAGCAGGGGGCTGCCGCCGAGCTGTTCGGCACTGGGGGGGGCACTGAAATTGTTGACCGTTGCATTTATGCTCGTCAGAGTCGGCGACCCAAGCGGGTCGTTGACCCCAAAGATTGATACCTCGTTGGTCGGATTCGAGTCCACCAGGAACGGCGCCTGCGGCGTTCCCCAGTGCTGGGCGGGTTGAATGGTGAAGGCCTTTCCGCCGCCGGGGTCGGTGATGTCCCAGATGTCGGACCAGTCCACGGTAGCCTCGAAATCGAGCAGTTGCTGCTTGGGTATGACGCGAATCTTGACGTACTGATACGAACCGATGGAGCGATGGAACATGTTGGCGGTGATATAAATCGCGTCGGCACAGCAGCCGAGGCCGGGATAATCCGACCAGGTAGTGGTGGAGCTCTCGCCGTTGAGCGTGGAATCGAGAGCATATTTCATCCAGGTGCCGTTCGGATCGGAGTCGTCGCTCACCGCCAGCAGGTAGTACGAATATAAATCGTAGCTCCGGATGGCCAGGATCAGCAGAAACCAGCGACCGCTATCGTGGTCGTAGATGACCTTCGGATCGGTCGTGAAGGTGTTGGCCGGTTTAACGTCGGTGAAGAACGTGCTCCAATCGGAGACGAAATCCTGGGTGCCTTCCTTGGTGTAGATCTTGAACTGCTGGTTGGTCGCGACGATCAGGTGGGACGGTCCGGCGGCCATGATCGGGTCCGGCGGGTAGATGCCGCTGGTTCCGCCACAATTCCACCCGCCTTCGATCCCGCGGGAACCGAACCGGCCGTCAACACCTTCAGCCATGCTCTCGCGCATATCCACGAAGTTGGAATACACGACGGGTGAACCCTGGTGATCCTCGCGCAAGGCGGGCATCGCCCAGACCTGGCGGATCGGATCGTCCAGTAGCCGTTCGGTGACGAGGCTGTTGTCTTCCTTGATCGAAGGCGGCGTATGTGTTGCCGTCGCGACCTGATAGTCCGACTCGACGGGTTCCTGCGCGACGACGGCCGCACAGAACAGCAATGAAACAGCACAGGCGGCCGGAAGGATTCTTCGCATACGTGTTAGCAGCACGGCATTACTCCTGTTCGACAGGCGAAGCTGGTCAGGGCCCGCCTGGGGTATGGTTTCTATTCCCGCTCCCGCGTTGAAACTGAACTCGCTTTGACTTCGATCCGGTCGAAACTGCCGAGCGCGTCGGCCCGGGTCCAGACGCCGACGCGGCCCGGGGCGGTCAGCGACGCGTCACGGGCCGTGATGAGCGCGTGTCCGTCGAGATAACAGGTGATCTCGTCCCCGGACACCTGCACGCGCAACTGATACCACTGATCGTCGATGAAGCGGCGCAGGCGCGCTTTCGCCAGTTTCGTACGTTTTTTCGCTACTACTTTGTAAAGGTTGAAGTTCCCCTCGGCGGGGTTGACGCGACAGACGTAGTAATTGTCCGCGTCAAGCAGGCGCCAGACGATGCCCACGCCGAAATCCCCCTTGCACGACGCGCTGAGGTCCGGGTCGGCCAGGGTGACGCCGTCGCGAACACACAAGTTGAGCTGTCCGCGGCCATTTTCGTTACGTACCAGGGCCAAACAATGCCCGCCGGGACTGGAGGCGTCCTCGACCACCTGCCAGGTTGTATTCGCCGCGTCGCCGTTGGTTACCAACGGGGTCCAACCCCCAGGTAAACGGCCGACATCGTCGGCGGTAAAGCTCGCCGCAAAGTCTCGCCGAGCGCAGCCGACGGTCAGCGCAAGGATAACGCCGGCTGCGTAAAACCTACACATAGACTGCGATTGTCTTTGGCGTGACCCGTTCATCGCGTGCGTCCTTTCCCTCGGGCATCTCTGACGGCGACTACTTGGGCTCGGCCGGCGCCGATCTCACCGTGCGCGCCGGACGCCAAACCACATGAAACAGATCTTCCCGCGTCCCCGGTATGTATTCGTGGTTATTCGGCGTTCCCGGCACACTCGTATCGAATGGCACTGCCGGCACCGGTTCAATTTCCTTTCGGAGGGGCCGCGGAGGCAGGGCCGCGCCGCCCGGCTGGACCCGCTTGGCCTTGGTCACGCCTTCGAGTTCGGGCTGGAGACCGTAGATACGGACGCCGAAGTTCGGCAGCACGCCGAAATCATCCTCGGTTCCCCTGAACCAATCCATGTCGTCGTTGGGCCGGGCCCAGGCCCAACCGGGACCGTTGGGCGCGTTGGCGGCCCAGTAGCTATGAAACTCAAAGCGGCCATGGAAGGCGATGCCATACTTGCCCGGCGGTAACGTAACCGCGTTGTCGAGCGTGAAGACATTCCAGCCTTGGGCAACGCCCTCGTGCCCCTCAAAGCACAACTGGGTGTGCAACGTTCCGACGCCGTTTTCGTCGGTGCCGCTGTAAATGTCGACGATCTTCTCGGCCGGGTCCTTCGGGTTGAACGAATAGAACGCCAGCGACGTGATGCGAGTGGGCTTATCCAGCTCGATCGGGACGATCACGCGGACGCACAGATTGTCAGCCGGATCGAGCACGCGCCAAACACTCATGAAAGCGATGTCCCCGTCCGAGCGCGGCGCCGGCTCGCCTGAATCGTAGACCAGCGTGGCGTTTGCGCATGAGAGTAATAAACCGACCAGTAATGCGAAACTACACATTTGAACTCACCTCCCAGGTGGCACCTGCACACCTGCTTTGCCTGCTGAAATGCCAAAAGTGAACGGCGAAAGAACAACCCAAGCGCCGACACGTTAACGCCATCACCCGATTTGCGACCGATGACGCTGTTGTGCGGCAACCTGCTCCCAGTTCTTTAATGTACGCCAATCTCTAATGAGAAACAACAACAAAGCCATTTTACGTCCGATTATTGGAAGCATGCACGGCACATCATCAACAAGCGGGGAACGTCGGCTACAGCGTTTCACGGCGATATGGTTCGCGTCTTGCGGATGGAATGGCGCCCTTTTCGTCGCCGGGTTGAATATTTCACGCCGCTCCTTCGTCAGATTATGCGAGTAAAGAACGCAACCGTGGCGATCGGCGTCACCAGAGACACGAAGGGAGAAAACGATGAAAAAGTTAAGCTGCATCCTGCTACTGGGGGCGGCCCTGTTCGCCCAGACCGGCTGCGACGACATGCTGGAGGACTTCGACCTCGACTTCGTTGTCTACGCCGACCCCGGCCGCGGCCGGTACTGCCCGGACGAGTATTACCAAGACGTATACGTCGAGGAGTACTGGTACGAAGAGACGTACTACGAGGAATCATGGTACGACGATTGGTATTTCCTGCCGTGGTAAACCCGCCGAACCCAAAGCGGCATGCCCCGCTAGTACCCTGTCCACCCTAAAATGTTGGGTGGCTTGGGCGTCCCGCCCGAGCTTTCCACAGGCGAGACGCCTGTGCCACCCGACATTGTGCACGGGACAGGGTACTAGTGCCACGGCACACGCGGGGCATCCGTGTAGCAACCGAAGTTGACGGTCCTGCCAAGGCGTTCTATGATTCCCCGCTTGGCAGCCCCCATCGTCTAGAGGCCTAGGACACCGGCTTTTCAAGCCGGCGACACGAGTTCGAATCTCGTTGGGGGCGCTTCTCTTTTTTCCCGCGTGAAGTGCCGGAAAACCCTTGTTTTACAGGGGTTTCTGCCCCCCCCCCCGGGCTCGGATATAATCGCAAGGCGTCGTGCTCTCCCGCCGTCAATCGCCGCCAATTCCCCCCCCCCTTTTTGCCAGCCTCTTTGTACTCAGGCTTGTACACGGCCCCGGCTACGCGTCTCGGCTACGGACACTCCGTCCCATACCAACCGAGCAGTTCGGCGAGGTCCGCCAAGTCCACGTCGCCGTCGCTGTCGAGGTCGCCGTCGTAATACGTCGCGCCGGTCTGGGTTCCGTAGTGTCCGAGCAGCGCGGCCAGGTCCGAGAGACCCACTTGGCCGTCGTCGTCGAGATCGCCATAGCAGAACTGGAACTCGTAGGCACCCATGTCCACCACGTAGCGGTAGTCGGGTGGGTCGGCTACGCCGGTGTTCGGCGTGAACGGGTCTTCGATAAAGCGCGGGTAGCCATCGAGATCAAACGGGACACGCTCATCGCGATCAGCGTCAGCATCGAGGTCTGCAAGATCCGACGGCACGGCGGTGTTGTCGCCCGCGTCGATGCAGGGCGAACCGGTGCTCAGTCGATAGTCGTTGTCCTCCCAGGTGTTGGGATCATCATCGGGACCGTCGGGATCGAAAAACAGCGGGTCAACGTCGATATTGCCGTCGCCGGGCCAGCCGCCGTAGACCGTGCTGTACGCGATCGTGACGACGGAGTTGGGGTCGTGCGAGATCGTGTCGTCACCGTCCCACAGGATGCAGCCGGTCGCCGTGACTTGGCCCGGTGTCTCGGTGGAGCTGCACGCCAGTACCGCATCTCCGTCGGACGCGTTTCCGGTGACCGTGCAGTTGGTGAGCTCGACGTCGCTCGCTACCAGACATAGCGCACTGCCCTGTGTCCTTCCTCCAACGGTGTTCGCCACGAACATGCAGCTCGTGAAGCGCGGACCGGCATCTTCGCTGTACACCGCACCGCCGTACGAAGCCGCCGCGTTGTTGGCAAAGACGCAGTTCTGGAAGTGGGGCTCACTCTGCTCGCTGCAATGCACGGCCGCGCCGCTGTCGGTCGATCTGTTGTCTCTGAAAATGCAGCGGCTGAACGTTGGGCTGCTGAGGCCCCGGCACCGTACCGCTCCGCCGAGAGCAGTCCGGGCGTTGCAGATCGTCAGCCCGGCGATCGTCGTCTCGGGACGCTCTGTCGAGCGGATGCTGAAAATACGTCCCTGGCCCTCCTGAGCCTGGCGGTCGATGATCGTTGTCGCGACCACGGCGGGATCCAGGGGATCGATGCTGCGCAGCGTCGTGGGTTTTCCGTGAAAATTGATCATGTTGAAACGCTCGTGGGCCGTATGCACGCCCGGCAGGGCGATCACGACGTCCGGCTCGAGCCAGTCTGCGACATCAATTGCGGCTTGAATCGAAGCCTTCGGGCCATGCTCACCGTCCCATTCCGGTGCCAGCCCGTCCCAGGAATCATCGCCGTCGACGGCGACGTAATACGTTGCTGGCGGCTGGAGTGGATTGCTGCCTAGCTCGTATTCGTGGACGTTACGCCAACCGTCGGTATCACTGTCGATATCCGGAGTGGCCGCGGTCGGCGAGCCGAAGTAGAGCTGCTCCCACCAATCGGGGAGCTGATCCGTATCCACGTCATAGAACTCGTCCGGGCCGATGTCCACGCGCTCGTCGCCGTCACGCGGCTCGCCGTCGATGTCAAGAGTGTCGGCGTATACGCCGTTGGGATCGCCGGCGTTGATGCAGGGTGAGCCGGCCAGCAGGTGCTTTCCGTCGGCCGTGATCATCGGCTCGTCGTCGATGTTGCCGACGCCTTCCCAGCCGCCCTCAACAACGGAGTACGTGATTGTGGAAACACCCGAGCCGGCCAAGTAGATCTCGTCTGGGTGGTCGTGCCAGAGTATGCTGTTCGTGATTGTAAGGCTGGAGGATGTATCCCAGTATAGGCCTCCACCATGGTACGTAGCGCGATTTCTCGCGATCGTGCAGTTCATTATGGTAGCTGGGCCTATGCCGCCATACCTGTAGAGCCCCGCTCCGTCCCTCGCTTCGTTCAACGTGATTGTGCAGTTTCTGAGGACCGTCTGGCCGCCGTAGATGTAGAGGCCTCCTCCTTCCTGGCCGGCGGAGTTGCCGAAGATCGCGCAAGTGTCGATTGTCGCGGTGGCGTAGGTATCGATCCACACGCCGCCGCCGGCGCCATCCGCAGAGTTCGCGCTGATCTCGCAAGTCGAGATCACCAGCTTGCCGCCTCCGTAGTCGTAAATGCCTCCACCTTCCGATCCCGATGAGTTGTTGGCGATCCGAGTTTCTTGGATCGTTGGTTTGCTTCCGAACCAAAGGCAAATACCGCCGCCGTCGCCAATCGCGATGTTGTTCTCCAACGCGGAGCGAACGAGCGTTATGCGCCCGTCCTCATCGTAGATGGCGCCCCCGCGGTTGGCTGTGTTGCCCGAGATCACGGAATCCTCGATCCTCGGCCGGGAGGAGAGGCAGCAGAGGCCGCCGCCATGGTCCGCGGCGTTCTGTGTGATCGTGCAGTTCCGAATTGTCGGGCGGCCGTCGGAGCAGAAGATGCCGCCGCCGTCCCCGGCAGTGTTGTTGAAGAGAACGCAGTCCAGAATCGTCGGGCTGCTCTCCTGGCAAGCGATCGCGCCGCCGGTGGTCAACGAGGAGCCATTCGTGATCGTGAAGCCGCAGATCACCGCCGCCGACGTCTCGCCGGTTCCGAGGTAGAAGCCCCTTCCAACGCCGGCGCAGTCGATAATGCAGTTCTCCGGGCCATTCTCGCTGCGCAGCACGACGTCCTTGCCGAGAAAATCGACGTCGATGTTGCCGTCGCCCGTGTACGTATCGTCGGCCACGACGATGACGTCCGTCGCGTCGGCGGCATCGATCGCGGCCTGTATCGTGGGGTATTCCGCCGGCACGTAACGGTGCGGCTGACACTCGTCGGGGACGATGTTCCCGTCGAGGTCGTCGCTGGTGCCGAAGTAGATGTCGCAGAGATCGGGGACGCCGTTGGCGTTGCAGTCTTCGGTGCCGCCCGGCTCGCACTCGTCGAGGAATCCGTTTTCGTTGCAGTCGAGGCTGGGATCATCCTGGATCTGCTGGGCGTCGGAGATCCCGTCCTGATTGCAGTCGTCGGCGTAATACGCGGGGGCGATGTCGGCCAGGTAGCCCGCGACCGATCGCACGATGTCGGCGGCGTAGTCGTAGCTGATGTAGTTGGGCTCGTCGACCGAGTCGCACCATTGGTGATAGCAGGGATTGAGGTCATACCGGTGTTCGATCAACAGACATGCGGGAACCTCGATATCGGCAAATGAGGCATGGTCGCTCGCCGCCACCGGGGAGCCCACGGTTCCCAGCAGCTCGCCGCCGTATTCCTCGACGGCCAGGTCCAGGTCGTAAGCCAGTTGCGGCGTATCATCGACCGCTGCCCGGATCATGACTTTGTATCGGAGATAGTCCCAAGCAATCATGTCGAGCTGGATCATGCCGCGGATGTCGTCAGCGGCGTGCTGGTAGGCATAGATGCTGCTGCCGCGGAGTCCCTCCTCTTCCAGGTCAAAGGCAATCAGCTTGAGCGTACAACCGGTGTCATACTGCGAGTAAACCCGGGCGAGTTCGAGCAGGCCGGCGACGCCGGAGGCGTCGTCGTCGGCCCCCGGGTTGCTCACGGAGTCATAGTGCGCGCCGACGATGTATTGCCGATCGGGCCAGATCGCGCCGGTCTTGGTGGCGACCACGTTGTAGAACAGACCGTCGGGATAGTACCAGCTGTAGCAGCGGTGCAGCTCGACCTCGAAGCCGTAGCTCTCGAACGTCGCGGCGATGTTGTCGCGGGCCGGGTCGTGCTCGGGGCCCTCGGGGCCGCGGTCGTCGCCGTAGTGCGTGAAGAGCAGCTCGTCCAGAAAATACTGGTAGGACACCACGTCCACCTGGGCGGCGATTTCGTGTCCGATATCGCTGGACTGGGCAGCCGAAGCGAAGATGCCCACAAGCACCGCGGCCAGTGCGGCTAAATCGTGCCGACGCATCGGTATCTCCCTGGAGGGCTGAAATGCGATCCAATTCAACGTAGCCGGGGACCTAGCCAAAAGCAAGAAATAATGCGCTCACGTGGGTCGGTGTTGCCAGCCGCCCTCCTGTGCGCAGCGTGTGCCCCGCGAGCGAAGCGACGCTCCGGCTATGGCCCCTCGCTGGCGCTCAGGACTCTGTTTCGCGCTCGCGCTCAGGGCTCGGATTCGTTCGATCGGCGCGGGGCCCAGCCGCTCAGGGTTGAACCGCGTCTTGCCGGCGAGGCGACCAGATGGCCGTGCTCAGGCCGGCGATACGGTTCACGCCGACCGCTTGAATCGCCCGCACCGGACCGTTGAAGTCCAGCCCCCGAATGTCTACCCTGACAACCACAGGAAGCGATACCGGCAGTTTGGCATCCAACATCGGCTCACCTTCCTATCGCGTAAGCGGTGAAAGATCGTGAGCCTATCTTCTTGGAGCCCTCGCTCCAGGATTTACCCCAACTTTCGATACACTACGATCCGCCAGGGGCCGTGACACAATCTATCCGCCGCCGACGACTTGATACTGATCCGGAAAGCGGCGATACTAGGCGGTTCAGTTTTTGACAAGTGAACGTGAGCACAGGTGGAGAGCGCTGAATGGGAGCAAAGCTCCAGGCATTATTTACACTTCAGGATATTGAATTGCAGATCGTCGACATCCGTCGGCAGTTGGATCGCAAGGAGCGCCGGGTCAAGGCCCAGGCCCGGAAGCTGAAAACCGCCCGGGAGACGATCGAGACGGAGCGAACGAACGTCAGGCGTACGCAGGTTGAGTTTGACGCCATGGACCTGGACATCAAGGGTCGCAGCGCCAACATTGATCGCCTGCGCGAACATCTGAACACGGTCCGGACGAACAAGGAATACGCCACCGTCCTGGCGAAGTTGAACAACGAGAAAGCCGACGTGAGTCGGCTGGAAACCCGCGCCCTCGAAATCATGCAGGGCATCGAAACCCGCAAGCAGGAATTTGCCGAGCACGAACAGGCCGAATCGGGCGAGGCCGAGCGGCTGGAAGAGCTTCAGGCACAACTCGAACAGGCGCGCGAATCTTTCGCGGATCGGCTGGAGCAGCTTCAGGAGCAACGCGAGGAGGCCGAGCAGGAAATCCCGCCGAAAAGCATCACCCTGTTCAACCGCCTCTCGCAGCGCTACGAAGGCGAAGTGCTGGCGGAGGTCGAGCGAACCAATCCCCGGCGAGACGAGTTTATCTGCACGGGCTGCCACATGTCGCTGCGCGTCGAAGTCGCCAACATGCTGAAATCGCGTGACGATATCGTCACGTGCAAGAGTTGCGGGCGAATCCTCTTCATGCACAAGGATACATAAGCGGGCTCTAGCGTGAGACTGATCGTACACGTCGACGGGGGCTCACGCGGCAACCCGGGCCCCGCCGGCGCCGGCGTCACGATCCGCTCCGAGGATGGAACGCTGATTCACGAGGGAGCCTACTTCCTCGGAAAACAAACCAATAACGGGGCCGAATACCTCGCTCTGATCCGGGCATTGCAGCGCGTGCAGCGCCGCGAGGCGGACACCATCACGGTTTTTTCGGACAGCGAGCTGCTGGTGCGGCAAGTCACCGGCGCATATCGCGTCAAGAGTCCGAAGTTGGCACTGCTTTTCGAACAGGTCCAATTCCTGTTGCTGAAAATCCCCTGCTGGAACATTCAACACATCCCACGTGAGGAAAATCACCGGGCGGACGAGTTGGCAAACCTGGCAATGGATCAGCAACGCGATGTAATCGTGTTCGACACGGATCCGTCGGCAGCAAAAACGCCGACCGGACCGATCAACGAAGCCGATTCAGAATCGGAAAGCACCGGCGGGCAAGCCGCCGCCACCCCCGTGCTGGATGCGGGCGGGGCGAACACCGATGCGGTTCGCGCGGTACGTGTAACGCTGGCGAAAGCGCCGAGGCCGAACGGGTGTCCGGCCGGGGCGTGCCCGTGCGAGTCGTTCACGGTCGAGCACACGCTGCCCGAGGGGCTCTGTATTCACGCCGCCCACGCGCTGGTGCCGACAATCCTCGCGGTCCTGAACACGGAGCCGGGGGAGTTCGCGGCGGTGCCGACGCTGACGGTGCGGTGCATGCGGCCGGAGTGCGGAGCGACGTTTCACGTATCACCAACACGCGGCTCAAACGGGGCGGCACCGGGAAGCACCGACAAACAAGCCTCCGGCGAAACCCCGCCGACAGTTTAGCGCTCTGTCAGTGTTGCTTTGATGGGTTCAACCTGAGGAGCCGCGGACTTCAGTCCCCGCGGCGCCGCGGGGAGTAGCATTTACCCTTCTCGAAGGACCGGGCGGACTGAAGTCCGCGGCTCTTCGAATATTGTTGCTCTCTTCGAATATTTTCACGGTCTCGAAAGAAACACTACCTATCAAATCAACCTAGACAGAGCACAAGTGATGCCTCGTGGGATGGCGGGCGCAGAATACAACCGCAACCGGCCCAGCTCGGTTGCGGGTTACTAGGCCCTTCCCCATTGTGAGCGTGTTTTTCGCTTACGTACGTCGGCTGCCGCCGTGTGTGCCCGCGCGTCGGTGAATGTCTTCGAGGTACTCTTTGATTTTATAGGTACCGACGCTGCCGGCGCTGGCGCCGCGAGCTTCCCGGCACATTCCGGCCAGTATGGGCGTATCGATATCGGTCGGGTTGCGGATGTTGAGCATGGACCCGCTAAGATCAATGCGCCCCTCGCCTTCGAGGTCGGCGATGATGCGCGTCGCACCGTCCGGTCGAAAACCGTAGATTTGAATCGCCGCCACCAACTGATAGCGTGTGATGGGGAACTGCATGGCATCTTCTCCATATGCAAGAACTGTCGTCTGAGCCGACCCAGCAACTCACGAGTATTATACGTTCTACTCCCGATAATTGACAGTATTTGCGACGGTTTTCAGCACCCTGGTGCGTGCAACGCTTGCCCAGGAGGTATCGTAACGTCTCGGACACCGCCGGAACCGGTTCCAGCAGTTCGCCGCAAAAGTCGGCGGTGCCCATAAACTGTAGCGGCCGACCCCCGTGTCGGCCGTAGAGTACGGGAAAACAGCCGCTCACGGGATCGGCCGCCTCGGGGGTCGGCCGCTACATGACTTTGCTGGCGGACTGCCCGGCCCCGCTGGACGAATGTCGTTCGGTCCTCCCTTTTCCTGTCGGTTTATACTCACAGGTG
>JAUWNI010000175.1 GCA_030612705.1 Phycisphaerae bacterium
TGTCTACCCTCCACCCAGCGGCCAACGGTGGCTGCCCGGGCGCGAGAGGGCGATACCGGGGATCGTCGCCCTATTCCTCGAGTCGTTCGCGAGAATGACCGTGCCGGCGTTGATGACGTTGTTGATAACCGTCTGTGTGCCCTTGCTGAACCGCCCCGGTTGGGGCGTCATTCCCCAGTATCCTTCCTCCTCGCCCGCGGGGATCTCAGTATCCGTGACGGGGCCGGTTGTGTCTGGGAAACCGGCTGCGGTCAGTCGTTTCCCGTATGTGAACAGCGGCCTGATCGCCTTCGCCCGTTCCGCCAATGTCGTGGCTTCTATGGCGGCCCAAGGTGTTACCGTCCAAACCGACTTCTGCCGGAACTCATACAGCGCTTGCTGAATCTCCTCGTACTCTTTCCGAAGCTCATCGATGCGTTCGACGCCGGCCCCGGGCTTCATCAGCCCATGTTCCTTGGCGCGCTCCAGCAGGATTGCGTCCTGGGAGACGCCGGCTAACTTTTCAAAGAACCGCGGATCCATAGCCATCCGCGTGCGAATTCCGGCCGCCTCCCAATGCGACTGGGCGCCCTCGCGGGAATATTTGTTCCTCTGTACGGCGTCCTCGATTTCGGCTTTAACCTTTGGGTCCGAGAGCAACTCCGCGATCTGCTTCTCCGCCTCCTCCGATGTTTCCGGGCTCATGCCGGCAGCCGCCATCATGGCCAGGGTCTTAGGATGCTGCTCAGCTAAGAACCCCACGCCGGCCAGTTCGGCGGCTCGCTGTTCACCGACACCTTCAGCCAACGTGCCAACGTACAAGTCGAAAGCCCCTTCGAGGTTTTTCTGGCTGAACGCCCCGAATCGCTTTAGCGTGGCCGTGATCTGTTCGATGGGATCGACTTGCTGCTGTGTGAACTCGCTTTGCGCGGCCTCCAGCTTCTTCGTAAGCTCAATGGCTCGCTTTAGCTCTTCGTTCATTGAGCGGAAGACCCCAACCACCGCCGTGAATCCCCCAAACACTGCCGCTGCGGCCGCCCCCGCAGGCCCGGCTTGCAGCAACAGCTCGACGACCCCGCCGAGATCGCCGACCAGGCCGGAGAAGCTACCGCCGAGAGTGCGGACCACCGCTCCAAGCTTTTCCTTCTGCTTGAACAGATCCTCGGTGCTGCCGGCGGCCTTCTTCTCGGCCCTCCCAAGCTGCGCCAGCCCGTCGAGTTCTTTGTTCAGGCTCCGTTCAAGCTCAGATACGTCTTCGCCGCGGCCCTTACCTTGCTTTATCTGGGCTACGAGCTGGTCAACGCGGGCCGCCTTCTGCTCCAGCGCCGTCGTGTCGAGGTCCAACTTGAATACTTCGGTCTCAGCCATTGCGTGTCCCTAATCCCCCATTTGTGGCTGGCCGAAACCTTCCGGCCAATTCGGCACGATGACGACACAAGCATCGTCTTCGTTTGGCACAAGATGACGATAACCTTCGACAAGTCGTTGAGCCTCGCCGGCCAGGTCCACCGCACTCCGACTGACCAAGCCGACAGCCTTCGCCGCGAGGTCGAGCGATTGTCGCGAGCCGCGCACTTCGTCGATCAACTCGCGAATCGTGTCTACTTCGATCACACCGCCCGCATCGAGCACTGCCTCCAAACGGTCAATTGCAACGTCAGCCATGGGCATTTCGTTCTCCTCGCCGGCAGTTCAATACCGGGCACACGGCTGCCTGCCGCGGCCGGGTCTGCGCGCCGCCGTGGAACAGGAGTAAAAGACGCACGACACGCCGAGCCCGGCTCGCGGCCCTACCACGATCGTTTCATGGTGCTGCGTCATTGGTCCAATCCTGCACCGTCGGGCGATCCAGCGAGACCCGATTCGGGTTCGCCGACGGTAATGCCGACTGACTCGGCAAGATCCCGCGACACGTGCGCGGGAACACGCGGACCGTGCTCCAGCTTAGTCGCAATTGCCGCATAGTCCTCGCGTCGTTTGTTCTGGATCTGCTCGCCTGTTTTTCCAGAGGCAATCGCGTCCCACTTGTCCCTGAGATCACCCAGGTCTCGGCGTGCCGCTTTGGCGTCCTTCCAGCGTCCCTCGATTTGCGAATACCCTTGCTGGAGCTTCGTAAGCTTTGATTCATATACTCGCTGAAGCTCTGAGATTTCCTTCTCAATTTCGCGCTGCGAGTTCGTTAAGACAACCTGCTTCCGTTGCAACTCGCCCCACAGGTTCTCGACGTTCGGAGCAAGCTGCTCGTAATCAATGATCCGCGATACCAGCACCACATCGTCGCCCAAGTCGGCCGGGCTGTGACCCAATACATCCATTGCCGCCGCCAGGGCCTCCTCGTCTCCATCGAGAGGATTGCTGTTCCGCTGAAGAAGCTTGAAAATACTTCTTAGCCGCCGCGCGGCGACGTTCTCGTCGCGATGTTTCGATCTGCTCAACTAACGTTTTCAACATTTGTTTCTCCTGTGTCCGGCAGTGGATCCGTGACCGCTGCGCCTCGGATTTCATATCTCAGATTTCAGGTCAGCCCTCGTCGCTGATCCCGTACTTTGCGATTTCCTCGTCGGCGAGCGGCTTCTGTCCCGCGTCGCGCAGTGCCGGGTTCACCCACTTCTTCTCGGAGGTAATATCCATTTTCGACGCGTCGGCGGATTCCGTCGCGAAGGCCAACTTAGCGGCTTCGATCACAGCCGCGCGCGACTGCCCGCCGACGGGCATCCCTGATTCGAGACCGCCCAATGAAATGCCGTGCGCTGCGATTTCCGTTTCGCTCAGCGCCGACAGCCCGGCGTCACGGAGGGCCGTGTGTACCCAGGCCTTTTCCGAGCAGATCGTGGTCTTGCCGGGATCGCCCGACTCCTTTGCGAAGGCCCGCTTCGCGGCTCCGATCACGGCCGCGCGCGACTGCCCGCCGCCGGGCATCCCTGATTCGAGACCGCCCAATGAACTGCCGGGCGCGGCGATTTCCGGTTCGCTCAGCGCCGACTGCCCGGCGTCCCGGAGGGCCGCGTGTACCCAGGCCTTCTCCGAGCAGATCGTGGTCTTGTTGGTATCGGCCGACTCCCTGGCGTAGGTCTTTCTGGCCGCGGCGATCAGCGCGGCTCGATTGGCCGGCGTGCGCCGGTTTACAGAACTACCCGCCGGCGTCTCAAGCATAAAACTTCCGACGATATCGCGCGCGGTGCCACCCTGTCGAAGCTCGTCGACAATGCGTTCCAGCCAGGTTAGTACCCTCCTGTCGTCGTCGTCGAAGCAGCTTTCGACTGTCTGAACGAGCAGTTCGTCAAAGGCGGCTTGAAACTTCGCCCAGTCCACGCCATCGGCAAAAGCCGTAATAGCGTCGATGACTTCGTTTGTTGCGCTCGGCTGGTCGCCGAAAACACCTCCGCCCATCTTGTAAGCGGTCCGGCGTAGCGGCCGTGCCTTGAGTACGGTTTCATATACCATGTCTGTTGTCCTTTCTTGTCTCGCGGCCAGGAGCGCCGAGACGCTGCTCATGGCGGGATCGTTGGTCACCCCCTCCGCCGAAGACGCCGCAACGTCTGCTTTGTTCGGAGGCTTCATCGGTACTATGGGGCTGTCCGACTTCCCGCCAACGTACGCGCCGGACGCGTGACCACTGGCCTTCTCCAACCGACCCGCCGCTCCCTCGGCGGCGAGTGTTGACGGGATCTCCCGGTTCTCGTGCATGGAGCGTCTACACATGCGCGGGTTCTACGACTCCGCGGGACCAGCCCGCGACTCGCGTTAGCGTCGCGCGCTGTGTGGCCTTCCCCCTCAGCCAACGGGGTCGGCGTCCCGAACTTGTGATTTCGGAGCTCAATGACCGGCCTGCGTTTTCCCCTGTCAACGCTTCGCCCGCGACGTTACCGCCGCCGACGCATGACTCGGGGCCATGGTGGTTCGCTACTCCTTCCACGTGCGACTCTTTCATCCGCTACTCCATGCCGGTTTATCCCGGCGCACTGGTTGTCCCTAATGACTGCTAATGACTCGGTTGACCCGCTCCTTTGCGTGTCGCTTTGGCGGCTTTATGATGACAATATGGAATATGCGTGCGACAAAGCGTTGTGCAGGCTCTTGCGCGGTGCGAAGATACGCTTTCGGCGGATCTCTCGGAAGCAGCGCTGGCAGCATCAACAGCGATGGCGCGAGTGTTACTGCGTTGAGGTGAAAACGCGTACCGGCAAATGGACTCACCATCGGCGTGACTGGCATACGTTCGACTTCGGATTCGCACGATGCTTGCTCGACGCAAAGGCCCTCCACGCGTATCATGCATGCTCGGCCGAGGACTTCCTCGTCATTCCGGAAGGCAACCAATGACAGGCACTACAGTGCAGCGGCGATGCCCTGCCAGACTTATCATCGTTCCGTTCCGAACTCTATGTCTTCCCGCCAGACCTTCAATGGACTATCGTTTTTACGCACGAGGGACCAGTGTTTTCAAGGCGCGAATGGATGAGTGCGGATTGATGATCCCCCCGGGGGCAAGCACTCAAAGGACAGCGTGAACGCCCAAGGCAGACTGCCCGTTGGCTGCGCCGCACGCAACGGCTGTCGCATCTTTCGTCTCGGGTTAGCCGTCATACGACCCGCTCTCTCAACGGCCCAGTACCACCAGTCACCTGCTCATCGCGTTCGCGTCCCTGGTTAGCCCTTTCCTTTCAGCGAATCGAGGAATGACACGAGCGCCGCGTTCTCATTGCGCTCGGCATAGTATCGCGCATTGCGCAGGGAGGCACCGGCTGTGTAAAGACGTTCAATCATGTCTACATGTCCACACATTGCGGCGTACTCGAGCAATGTTCGCCCATGTTCATCTGTACTTTCCAAGTCCACTCCGCTGTCGATATGCTCTTGAAGGACGTTCATGTCGTGGATCCGGCAGATGCGCGAGAATTCGTGCTCGTTTGGATCGGTCCACTCAAAGAGCGCGTCGAGAAACCCGGCGAATGCTGTGGCTAACTCCTCAATCGCTCCCGTTTCGTGGTCCCAGAAGTAAATGCGTTCTCGCTGCTCCTCGGCCAGTCCGATGCAAACCTCATTACCTCCAGGATCGCAGCCGATTGCAAGGAGGAATTCCGGGATGCGTCCGACATAATCTTCTCGAACACGATCCAGTTGTGCATGGGATGGACCTTCATGCAGTCCATACATGTCGGTTATTAGACTCACATCGCCTCCTGGTAGCGCGAAGTGGCATGGCTCTGGTTCGCCACCATTGTGTTCAAGCAAGAAGTGCCGATAGTCATCGGGTAATGAGCATCCAAGAGAGCGCTCGAAAGCGACAAAGCGTTGCTCTGTCAGTGAGCCGTAATCATTGGAGTTCTAAATCCGTGGCATCTCGTCACCCTGGCGTACTGTACATGTGTAATTAGTGTGTAATTAGGGTGTAATTAGGGTGTAATTAGGGTGTAATTAGGGTGTAATTAGGGACAGTCACCTATTAACGCTCCGTTCCTTTCTCTTTCGACCGTTTATGTTCGCCTTGAGGCTGCTTTCTCGGCCGGCCGACGGGTAACGCGCGAAGTCGGCGGCCCAGTTTTTGTTCCAGTTTACTGATCCAGTTGTCCGACGCCAGGGGACGCCCGCTGTGCGTGCACCGATGCAATCGTCCCACGGCGGCGTCATCGACGGATTCGGCCAATTCCTGACGCCAGCGTTCGGGCGAGCACTCGCTGAACCAGGTCTCCAGGTCCAGCAGGCCGCTCGCGTCCGGCCGCTCGGCTACGTGGGCGGCGGCGGACGACCACGGCCAACGCCAGGGCCGGCGAAACAGCCGCGCTCGCACCGGATTGCGTTCGACATAACGCAGCGCGGTCCAAAGGTGCGGCTCGTCCGGCGTGCATGAGTAAAAGCGGTTCTGCCAGAGGTGGCCGCTGCGGCCGTGCATGCGATTGACGTACTGCGTGTAGAGAAAATGCGTGCGGCCGACGGCGCGGGCCAGCCCGTCCTCGCTACGCGGCACCGCGACCAGATGCACGTGGTTCGCCATCAGGCAGTAGCCGAGCACCTCAACGCCGTCGATTTCGCAACGCTGTTGCAGAAACTCAAGATACTGCCGCCGATCGTCGTCGACAAAAAACACGTCCTGCCGGTTGTTGCCGCGCTGTGTGATGTGGTGCGGACAGTTCGGGATGACAGTGCGAGCGACGCGTGGCATAGAAAGATCATACGACTCGAGAAGTAAACTGTCAATAATAGGTGACTGTCCCTGCTTGCCCCTGCTTGCCCCTGTCCCTGCTTGCCCCCTGCTTGCCCCGTCCCTGCTTGCCCGCTGCGGGAGGGAAAGCTAAGCAACCCGATCGTGCCGGCGTAAGGCCGCGCAGCGACCGGATCGCCGGGCACGCCGTCGGGGTCGTTGGGGTCGTTGGGGTCGTTGGGGTCGTTGGGATCGCCGTCGAGTGTCACTGACATCGAGGTCGTCCGCGATCGTCAGGCTGTCGAGTGCGTCGCCACCGAACCCGTGGAAATGGACCTGCGCGGTCACCGCCAGTCTTTCTTCATGTTCTCCATCCACTCGCGTGCTTTTGCGGGTGGT
This sequence comes from Phycisphaerae bacterium, assembly GCA_030612705.1. Classification (GTDB taxonomy): domain Bacteria; phylum Planctomycetota; class Phycisphaerae; order UBA1845; family Fen-1342; genus JALSRY01. The sequence goes on from JAUWNI010000175.1 coordinate 6,521, forward strand.
AGCCCGTGCGGGATGGCGCCGATGTCGCGAATTGAGAAGACGCACGGTGTTGCATCGATGACTTCCTGGATGGCCTCATTTCGTGATTGCCAATCTTCGGGATGCTCGTACAACTCCAGCAACATACCGTTCCGAAGCTTCACAACGGACGCATTCGTCTTCCGTGCCAGTTCGTCAGCATCGACGTTCAGTTGCTGACAATAGTCCCGCGACACATAGGTCAGCCAGTATAGCCCTGGAAGGTATTCGCGACAGTCTTCACCGAAACGCAATTCCCAAGACGTCGTGCCGCCGTGTGGGAACGTTACCGGAATCAACACACCGTGCCTAGCAACATACTCACTCCAGCAACATGCATAAGCGTACCACGCCCCACCCGCATCCAGATCGTCGAATAGTTGTCGACGATGCAGCATTATGCGCGGGTCACCTGCTTGCGTCCCGAAGTACACGTGCGAGGGCACGTCGTTTTCGAAACGAAACATATTGCCTTCACAGTTATCGCCATAGAAATTACAGTCGCCAAACCGCTCGACATAATGCAGCAAGTCCGCCGCGCAGCCAATAGGAGCGGTCTGTTCCTTCGAATGAGCATCTCCCTGCCCGCATTCACCGAAACCGAAGTTGCTAATTAGGTTGTCAAAGCCGGTGGATATCCACGGTAGTACGTCGGCAGCACAACGGAAGTAGGCCTTGAAGTCCACGGAATCCTTGTCCATGTCGCTAGTCCTCAACTACTGAATCCGCATTATCCTGAAACCGAGCTCCGTAACAGTGCTAGCGATATATTCATTACTGAATCTCTAGCTAACTCCGGCGACTAACTCTCGGTTGGTGACGGCTTTGGATTCCAGGGCGGCTTGGATGAGGTGGTCGAAGAGGTTGGCCTCCAGCCAGCGGCGGTTCGTGCGGTAGTCGAACTCGGACAGGTAGTT
>JAUWNI010000186.1 GCA_030612705.1 Phycisphaerae bacterium
GTCCGCCCGGTCCTTCGGGAAGGATAAATTCTACTCCCCGAACGACCGGGCGGACTGAAGTCCGCGGCTCCTCAGGTTGAACCCATCAAAGCAACACTGACGGAGCGCTAGTCACCCCTCGCCGGCGCTCGGGGCTCTGATTGTCGATTCCGGGCCGAGAATCCTCGCGCGACCGAACGCCGGACTCTTGCGCCCTGGTATAATGCCGACGGGACGATTCCCGTTGCCAAACCAGAGGAGGAGCAAACACGTGAACCGCCTGTTTCCTTGCAGTCTGATCGTGCTCCTGCTCGTCGTCGGCTGTCCGTTCGCCGATCCCGCAACCCGCTATCAATCAACCATCGACGCCCAGATCGGCATTTCAACCACCAACGGCGAGGCGCCGCTGCGCGTTGTCGTCTCCGCGGCGCAATCCACCTCCCCTCGCGGACAAATCGTCAAATACGGTTGGGATTTCGCCGGTGAGGCAACCTCCGACAAAAGCACGGCCGAACACACCTTCACCCGGCCCGGCCGATACCCCATCACCCTGACCGTCGTGGACGCGGCGGGCGAGCAGGCTTCCGCTCGCATCTACGTACGCGCGCGCGGCGGCAGCGTTACCGCCGTCATCAACGCCGATCGCCTGAGCGGCCCCGCCCCGCTCGGGATCCAGTTTGACGGCAGCGCCAGCACCGCCGTCGACGACACGATTCTCGATTACTACTGGGACTTCGGCGACAACGAGGAGTCACGTCTGACGGCGCCGTTCCACGTATACCTTAGTCCCGGAACGTATACGGTCGAGCTACGCGCGGTCAGCGCCGGCGGCGTCGAGGGTTACGCCGAAGCAACCGTGACGGTCGGAGCCGGCGCGGCGAATTCGTCACTCCAGTTCAACGGCACGCAGTACGGCACGCTTCCGGTCTCCCCGGACGAACCGCTGTCGGCGTTCACGTTCGAGGCCTGGTGCAATCCCGACGCCATGGGCGGCACGCTGGTAAACTTCGGCGCGCCGAACGTGGGGATCGACGTCTCGATAGGCACCGGCATCACGGTGCGGGCGGGGAACGAATCCCACGACGTCAGCGCCGGCGTCACCCCGGGCCAGTGGCAGCACGTGGCGGTCAGCTATTCGAGCGATTCAGGAGCGACCGTCTACCTCGGCGGCACAACGGTCGGCACGCTCTCGCTGAGCGGGCAATACAACGTAACACTGCTTTCACTCGGCGCGGGCTTCCACGGCAAGCTGGCCGACGTGCATTTCTGGTCAATCAGCCGCAATGACACCGAGATCGCGGCCGGCGTGAACGGAACCCTGACCGGGTTTGAGGAGGGCCTACTCGGCGACTGGCCGCTCAGCGCCGGCAGCGGACAAACACTTCAGAACAATGCCGACGGCGGCGATAACGGTACCCGCGGCGCAAGCGACAACACCGAATCCGCCGACCCCGCCTGGAGCAGCGACAGCCCGTAAAACCCGCCGCACCTCGGCACACGGCTATGTCATATGTGAGAACGCGAGACTTGTTCAAAAGCGTGCATGGCACTTCCGGCGCGTCAAGATTCCTCCGCGCTCCCTTCGGGGGCGGTCGGAATGACAGGAAAGGCCGTGACGGGAAAAGCCGCCGATTCCGTCATGCACCCTGCCCGGAACGCGTGTGCTCCGGCGGCAGCGTCGCCCAGACGCGCGCCGTGTGTGCCTGTCCGCGCCAATCTTCGGAGTGATGTCGGATTTTGAAACCGGTCAGCAATTCCGGCAATTCGCCAGGCTGAAGCACGCGCCCGTCTCGGGAAGGTCTGCCATAGCGATGTCGATGCACCGTGGTGAACGCTTCGTAAACGACGCTGCCGCCGGGGCGCAGCCATTCACGGAGCCGCGCGAACAGCGGCCGATGCAGGTAGCGGAAAACGGTAATCAGATCGAAATGTCGCTCGAACCGTGGAGTGCCGGTTTCCAAATCCAGTTCGATCCAATGAATCGGTCGCAGCGCCGGCGCGTAGCGGTCCGCCATCTCTTTAGCGCGTGAGATCGCATCGGACAGGACATCGGCCGCGGTCACATCCCACCCACACGACGACATAAAGATGGCATCGCGTCCCGTTCCGCAGGCCAACTCCAACGCCATCCCGCGCGGCAATCGCGGCAGCACCTCACATAGGAATGCGTTCGGCCGCCAGAGATAACCGATCTCGGACCCGCTCGGCCTGTCCCGCGGCGTCGGCACCTCCACGGCGAGTCCGACCCGGTCGACGCTGGTCAGCCACGCGATCACCTCGCGCGCCAGATGCTCAGGCCCAACGATGCCAAGTTCCCGCTCGCGCGGCGGCAACTCGTGGACGCGGTGGGGAAGTTCGGAAAACGGAATGTTGACAGCGCCGGCAGTGGGATCGGCGGCAGCCTGTTCAGCTTCACGCGGATCGAGCAGCCGTCGATGAACCAGGTGTACCGCCGTCATTGCCGACCTCGTGCTCTGTCACGCCTCAATTGATGGGTGCCATGCTCAAGCCGAAGGCGCGGGCATGTTTCTAAATAACCGTGCGTGAAAACGCGCTGCGCGATGGCCCGCACAGCGGAGCCGGCGTGTCCTCACGCCGGTTTTCGGGCCGGGGACGGCCCGGCTCTGTTGCATGATCGTACACTATCAGATAGATACGGGATCAGCATGGCCGCGCTTCGCTTAGCCATGGCACCCAACCCGCTCGTGCCCGTAAATTTCACTGTGACACAGCACTAGACCCAGACATCGACAATACGCAGGGCAAACTCGATCGTAGCCCAAACCTGGTCGGCCGTGTCGCAGCCGGTGGTGAAAATCAGACCGCCCGACAGTGCGATCAACCCCATTATTCGTCGATTGTGGGATGTCATCGTCAACTCCTCAAGTCGCGTGGTTCTTCGTTTGATGCCAGCCGTGTGCGCGGGCCCCGGCAAGATCAAGATGCATGACGCCGCGGCCGGCACGAATCAGGGTTCTTATCCGTACACCCAACCCATCGGTTTGACCCTCGAAAAAACCCCCGATAGTCTACCGTTTTCGTGCCACTAACGGGATTCACGGAGTTTATCCAGCCAGTGAACAGAGACACGCCGCGGCCGAGACAGTTAGGTGTAGCCACGCGCGACGCGCCTAAACCGCGAAAAGAGCCCGTCCTGACGCAGATCGCGTCGTTCGTCGAGTTGTTCGTCTGGCTGCTGGTGCTCAAGAGCTTCTTCCTCCCGCTATTCATTATCCCGACCGGGTCAATGGCGGAGACCCTCTCCGGCGCACACGCCACGTATACCTGCCCGAATTGCGGTTTTGAATATCCGGTCGGTTTTCACAACCCGGCCGGACCGAAAATCGTGCAATGCCCCAATTGCCGCTACCAACTACCGACGCAACGTGAGCAGCCGGGCGGCGTCCGCCTGACCTCCAAGGCCGGTGATCGTATCGTCGTGCACGGGTGGCCGTTCGACATCGGCGGCCCCTTCGGCCCCCGCCGCTGGGACGTGGTCGTTTTCAAAAACCCGAACGAGCCCGATATCAACTTCATCAAACGCCTGATCGGCCTGCCCGGCGAGACAATCGAGATCATCGACGGCGACGTCTTCGTCAAAGGCAAGGACGACGATGCCCTCCACGCGGCCCGCAAAACGCCGCACGCCCAGAACGCCCTGTGGTTTCCCTACTACGATCACGACTATCCCCCCCAGGAAAGCTCGACCGATTGGGCCGCCCGCCACAAACACATGCGCCCGCGCTGGTCGGCGTACCATCCCCGGTGGGTAACACACGGCGACCAAGGCGGCTGGGCGGGACTCGAGACGCGCGCGCCGCGTTTCGACGGAGCCGAGTTGTCGCGCCGTGAAATACAGTTTGTCACCCGCGTGGGGAACGATCCGCCACCGGGACGCGTGCTCGACGTGTACGGCTACAACTCGACCGGAATCGAATACCATGACGTGACCGACGTGCGGCTTTCGACCGATGTCGACCTGCTCACCGGCGACGGCTACGTCGAGTTGAGCATCTCAAAGTACTATCATTTCTTTTACGCCCGGCTCTATGCCGATGGTCGCGTTACGCTGGAGCGGCGTAATCACGACTCGCCCGAGAAGCAGGAGTGGGGCGCGACGCGGGTCACGTTGCCGGCGCATCCGGTCCGCTTCGCCCTGGGGCACGCCGACTATCACGTCACGGTCGAGATCGACGGCAAAACCGTGCTCGAAAGCTCGCCCGAGCAATACGGCGTTTTGCCGGAGGTCGCCCGGAAGAATTCACGTGTGAGGATCCCGCCGACGATTCGTATCGCGGCCGAGCGTGTCGAGGCCTCGCTGGCCTGCCTGCTGATCGAGCGGGACGTGTATTACACCAGTGGCAATATGCGCGACCGGGGCACCAGCCCCGGGACGGGCACCCAGGGGCATCCGATCACCTTGAACGATGACGTCTACTTCATGTGCGGCGACAACAGCCCGGGCAGCCACGATAGCCGCGCCTGGAGCGAGCAGGATCTCGGACCGCACCTGCGAGCGGCGTATGCGGAAGGACACTACGACCTCGGCACGGTGCCGGCGAATCAGATGATCGGCCGGGCGTTCCTCGTATACTGGCCCGGTTTCCTGCCGTTGACCGAGAAAGGTCCGAACCTTCTGCCCGATCTCGGTCGCGTGCGCTGGATCCATTAATCGTGACCGACCCGGAAACTCCGACAGACTCCGCCGAACAAGCTCCGCCGGCCGCGGCCGAACACACCGGCCATCGGCGACCTCGCGGCGCCACGGTTTCCTCACAGATAATCGAGTCGATCCAGATCGTCCTGACCGCGTTGATGCTGGCGTTCATGCTCCGCTCGTTCTTCATCGAGGCCTTCATCATTCCGACCGGATCGATGGCCCAATCGCTGCTCGGACGGCACGGCGTGCTGGTCTGCCCGAATTGCGGCTGGGAATTCGACTACGGTCCCGCGACCGGCCGCGGCAATAGCGTCCGCGAAGAGAGCTTCCGCGTGCCCGAGATGGCGTTCTGCCCCAACTGCCACACGCGGACCGTGCTGCGCCCCAAACAAATCGCCGTCCGGCCGGGCGACCGTATCCTGGTACACAAATGGCCTTACGTCATCGGCGGCCCGTTCGGGCCCCGGCGGTGGGACGTGATCGTCTTTCGCGATCCCGCCGATACGTCGCAGAACTTCATCAAGCGCCTTGTGGCACTGCCCAACGAGACGATCGAGATCATCGACGGTGACGTGTTCATCAAGGCCGACGGCGCCGACGAGTTCCACATTGCCCGCAAGGCACCGGCGGCTCAAAGCATGCTCTGGTTCGTCGTTTTCGACCAGAACTATCTGCCGACCGACGCGATCCGCGCCGCTCGGCCGCCCGCCTGGGTAAACGACTTGCCATCCGATCAGACAAGCGATGGTTGGAGCGGCCTGCGCACGCGCGTCATCCGCTACGATGCCGACGACGACACCCCGCGCGCGATCAGCTTCGAACCGACCGGGTCGCGGTATTTCCTCCAGGACGTCTGCGGCTACAACCACGGCACCGGCGGTAACTACGTGGGCGACGTCCGCATCGTCGCGGAAGTGACGCCGACCGGCGGAGACGGCCGGCTCCGGTGGGAGATCACGCGAGACGAACGGCTCTTCGCCGCCCGGTTTGATAGCGACGGCAGTGTCACGTTGAGCATGAAGCAGCCCGGTGCGGGCACGGCCGAGCGTCTTCTGGGCACGACGAGGATAGCCGCGCTCGACGATCGCCGTCCGCGCGTGATTGAGTTCGGCCACCTTGACTATCGCGTGTATATCAAGGTCGATGGCCGAGAGTTACTCGCCACGACGGACCAGCAGTATGCTCCCCACCTCGACCAACTGCGCGGCTCGCGCCGGATCACACCACTCGGGTTCCGCCTGATCGCCGACGACATGTCGCTGGAACTGCGTGATCTGAGGATCGATCGCGACGTGTACTACGCGTATAGCCGCACCAACACGCAACGGGCGTATGCCGGTCATCCGTTTCGGCTCGGAGAGGACGAATACTTCGTGCTCGGCGACAACAGCCCAAACAGCCACGATAGCCGCGAGTGGTATGATGTCGGACCGCATTTGCGGGAAGCGCTGCGGACGGATTCGTACCAGGTCGGTACGGTGCGCGCGGATCAGATTGTCGGCAAGGCGTTCTTCGTGTATCTTCCCGGGTTGTTGCCACTCGATCAGCAAGGCGATTGGCGGATTCCGGATCTCGGGCGGATGCGCTTCATCCGCTAGTGCTCTGTCTAGGTTGATTTGATGGGTAGTGTTTAATTCGAGGCCGTGATAATGCTTGGAGAGGGCAACAATACTCGAAGAGCCGCGGACTTCAGTCCGCCCGGTCCTTCGGAAAGAGTAAATTCTACTCCCCGCGGCGCCGCGCGGGCTTCAGGCCCGCGGCTCCTCGGGTTGAACGCATCAATTGATGGGTGGCACAG
>JAUWNI010000046.1 GCA_030612705.1 Phycisphaerae bacterium
CGGCGGCCCCCCGCGCCCGACGTAGATAAACGACCGCCCCCCGAGGGCCACCGGGGGCGGCCACGGGGGGACGACGCTACACTTTTGCTTCGGATTGTTAACCCCCCTACCGCGACGAGTCTCCCCCCCTACCTTTTGAACATGGCGTCCGGTCTCCGTGCCGGACGATTTGACCGGTTACAAACCGGTCCCACATCAAACGTGTCGGGCCGATACTACGGCCTGACCACGTGAGACCATGCCAACTGCTGCGATCTTGATGTTCGTGATCATTTCTCCACACGTTCGAGAATCGCCCGCCAGACATCGTCCAAACCCAGCCTTGACGCCCAGCCCGCGATATATGCGCGATCGATACGGCTCCCACTAATTGTCAGCACACCGGTGATGTCGCGCAGGTGTTTCTCCGAGCCACCTTCGCGGTAGTACTCCATCTTCTTTACGATTACATCTTCGGCAGATGCAAACGTCGCCTCGAAATCAGACGCGGGCTTTACACGCGCCGACCGTGCGAACCGGCTGCGATTGAACGGAGTATCCTCCGGGATCAGCACATCCACTTTCAGGCCCGATGTCGGATGAATGATGTTGAATTGGCCGTGGTGTGCCACGGCCTCTCGTACATCCTCTTCGCTGAGATAAAACTCGGTGGCCGGGAATGATCGGCAAAACTCCATAATTAGGTTGGGATGCAGTTCCACAACTATGTCGATGTCGTTAGTGAAACGCGGCTCGCCGTAAAAGATCGTCGCTACCGACCCGGTTACCAGATAGCGCAGGCCGAGTCTCTCGAGGATCTCCACGAAATATCGGAGCAACTCAGACTGCTCCATGCGACAACCTCCGCGCGGCTTCGGCAACTATCTGTTGTTCGTTCCAATCCGGGTGCTCCACGCATAATGCACTTATCAGCATACGACGCGCGGAGGAATACAGCCCGAAGGCGATTGCCAGCCGCTCGGCCCCGGTCTTGGCGCGCAGGATCTTGGCCATCCGGTCGTCGACAACTTCGATTTGGCGTGCATCTATATGCACTTGTTGGCCTTACTTTCGTTTGCGGGCGCGCTCGCGTGAATTCGCCCTCCCCTCTCCACGGCCGAGGCGGCCATGCCACACTGTTACCATGGCCTAGCAGTCCGCCGCAAAAGTCATGTAGCGGCCTGCGCCTCGCAGGCCGTACGCTCAAAGCGGCGTTTCCGGCCTATTACGGCCGGCGAGGCGCCGGCCGCTACTTCATTCCCGCCCCGTAGTGACTTTTGCGGCGGACTGCTAGGCAGCCGTGCCACACGCTTAACCCACCAACGATGCCGTTGTGGTTGTTAGGCCGTTGATGACGAGGTTGTAGAGCGTGCCGACGATGTTGGCGGTTAGCAGGTTGGCGACCGAGTTAACCAGGAAGTACTGCACGTCGCCGACGCAGGCGCTGAGCTGTAGCACGGTACAGCCCGGAATCGCGAGCAACAGCCACTTGGTCCAGCGAGGTTTCATTGTTTCTCCTTCCGACTTCTGTCACATCCGTCCGTGACGGATAATTGCGACCAGCAGCATAAAACCCATTATTCCCGCGGCCAGAAACCCGATCAGACCGATTACCGGAATTTCGTACCATTTCGGCGGAATCCCCGAGAGCACGATCAGCGACGAGCCGATGATCAACGCCGCCACCACAATCGCGAACGAGACGCGGTTGGCGACGTGCTCATATGTATCGAGCATTTTTTCGAACCCGCGATGCTCCAAGCCTATTCGCAGACCGCCGCGCTTGGCGAGACGCAGCAGCTCGCGCGCCCCACTCGGGATCTCGCGTGCCAGCAGTAAAAGGTCGTTTCCGGAATCAAACAGATCGCCCAGCAGTCGTCGCGGGCTGAAACGATCCATTTTGAGCTTGCGTACGTACGGGGTGGCGGCCTTGATCATGTCCAGCTCGGGGTCGAGCATCACGCCCACGCCCTCGACGGTCACCATCGCCTTCAACATCGTCACGAAGTCAGCGGGAACCCGGAGCTGATGTTTGCCGAGCAGTCCCAGCAATTGTTGCAGCAACCGGCCCATGTCCACCCGCCCAAGTTCGGTCACTACGTGCAGGTCGAGCATCTCGCCGACGTCACGCTCCAGAGCACGCACGTCGATCTCCACCTCCTCGTCGCGCTCCACCAGACGCAAGAGCGCCGTGGTGGTCTTGGCGGCATCACGCGCCGCCGCCCCGTAGACAAAGTCGGCGAAATCCTCGCGGCCGCGGCGATTGAGCCGCCCGATCATGCCGAAATCGAGATAGCAGATGACGTTTCCGGGAAGTACGAAGACATTACCGGGATGCGGGTCGGCGTGAAAAAACCCATACATGAAGACCTGCTTGAGGATTAACTCGGCCCCGCGGGAGGCAATACGTCGGCGATCGAGCCCATTTTCCTCGAGCGCGTCGAAATCGGTCACGTTCACGCCGGAGATATATTCCATCGTCAGCACGCGGCCGGTCGAATAATCGCGGTACACCTTGGGCACGTAGACCGTGTCGTCGTTCAGGAACTGGTTGGCGAAGCGTTCGAGATGGGCTCGCTCGGTGCCGTAGTCCAACTCCTGCTCCATCACCCGGGCGAATTCCTCGACGATCTTCGTCGGCCGATGCACCCGGGCGTTTTCCACGTGTCGTTCGAGCAGCGTCGCCAGGTGCAGCAGGATTTCCAGGTCGACCTCGATCGTGTGGCGGATGTCCGGCCGCTGCACCTTGACGACCACTTCTTCGCCGTCTTTGAGTCTGGCCCGGTGTACCTGCCCGAGCGAGGCGGCGGCGAGTGAGGCCTTCTTAAAATGAGCGAACGTTTCGCTCAGCGGCCGGCGTAGTTCCTCCTCTACGATCTCGCGAACCTGCTCATAAGGAAACGGCGGGACGTCGTCGCGCAGCTTTTCGAGTTCGGTGATGAATTCGGCGGGGATCATGTCGGGGCGCGTCGAGGCGATCTGTCCGAACTTGATGAAGGTCGGGCCGAGCTCTTCCAGAATCATCCGCACGCGTTCGGCCCGGGTGTGTTTCTCGATCTGCTCACGCCGGTTGCGCACGATAAACTGCAACCCGATTTCCAGGTACTGACCGATTTTCAGCGTGTCAACCAGGTCGTCGAAGCCGTACTTGACCAGCACGGTGAGAATCTGCCGATAGCGATTCACGTGCTGGTACGTACGCGAGATGATTCCGATCTTGCGGATTGCCATGTTTACAGTCCGCCTTCGATTTCCATAGCGGCCGCTACACGTGTGTAGCACAGCGCGGCCTTCGGCTGTGGCGACTCGGCCAGTACATTCGCCGACCGAAACGAACTTGTGCGGCGATTGCTAATGCGAGTGCGAGTCGAGATTGTGTTCGAGTTCGTCGATCCGGGCCCGGAGTTGGGCGAGGTCGTCACGCGTGGGCAGGTCGGTGCGTTTGAGGCTTTCGTTAACGATGCGTTGCACCGTCTCCTCGAGTTCCTGACGCATTTTCTCCGACTTGCCGACCACCTCGTCGACGAATTCCTGGCCCTTTTCCGACGAGAGCTTGGCATTCTCGGCGATATCCTTGGCCATGGCCTCGGCCTTTTCCTTGCTCATTACCGCCAACCCGACGCCCATGAGCATCGTTTTCTTGATCAGGTCGAACATCGAATTTCTCCTGTTTGCATAAAGCAGCACGGACGGATTGTATCGACCGGCTGGAGCCCTGTCGTACGCTTATTCGATCAGTTCGTTCCCCACCTTGCGCGCCCGCACGGGGTTGTCCAGATCGATTCCGAGGAGCAGGCCCACCGCCACCAGCATGTTCCAACCCGCGCATAACTGCAAGTGCGTATCCATGTTTTCCATGGAAGGGATCACCAGGGTTGGGAACGGCGTGCGTTTCGGGGCGATCGCCACCACATATAACCCGACGCCATCCGCCAGCACTTCCTTGTACTTATCGAATTCCGCCTCGTAGGGATCGATCAGGACGACGGCGTCCTGTGGGTCGAGGACTTCCTCGATCCCATGAACGACATATGTACCCTCGCAAAAGACGCCTATCTTGCGCGAAATCTCACAGGTCTTGAGCGACAATTCCTCGGCGACGCCGTCGTTGCGCCCGGCCCACAGAATTCTCGGCGCCTGTGCGAGGCGCTTGGCGATGTCGGAAGCGATTTCGAGTTCCAGGACCTCGCGAACCTTGCCGGCCAAGTCGCCCAGGACGGTCGGCCACTCATTCGAGCCGGCCAGTTCGGAAACCAGAATCTGGTAAAAGAGCGCCTGCTCGACAACGCTCTTGGTGGCGGCCACCGCGTGTTCTTTTCCGCAACCGAGCACGAAAGCCTTTTTACACTCCCGTTCCAGCGGGCTTTCCGGAGTGGCGGTCAGCCCATAGAGCGCGTCATGTCCATGTGCCTTGAGCCCACGGAACAGTTCGATCACCTCGCGGGTCTTTCCCGAATTGCTGGCACCGAAAACAGCACTGCGGTCGAGTTTGTACTCCATCGCCTGACGGGCACCTTCACACTCGAACCGCTGACCGAGACCCAGGCGACGTGCCAGGGCGATGGCGTTGTGCGCGGGCATGATCCGCGATGAGCCCTCGCCGGTGAAAAAAAGACCGCCCTTTTCCCGCACCGCCCCAACCAGCCCGGCGGCTGCGGACCAGTCCAGGCCGCGAATCACGTCCGGGGTTTCCATCATCTCCCGCACGAGCGCGAAACGGCCCTGGGTGGAATCGCTGGGATTCATAGATTCTCCTCTGTTCAAGTAATCTGTCTGTCAACGGCTTCTGAAAACCGGGATATCTTAACAGAATACACCACCCAATGAAGAGCCGCGGGCTTTAGCCCGCGCGGACTGAAGTCCGCGGCTCCTCGGGTAGTGTGCATCCTTCCAAGCCCCCCCACATACAAGAATCTGTCACACCCGGGCCTCAAACTGCCTCGCCGCGCTTGACCGTTTCGATCTCGCGGGTAAAGGCTTTGGCTTCGCCGCGCATTTGCCTGACGAAACCATTGTCCGCGACGGTTCCGAGGACGGCTTCCATTTCCGCGCCCGAGTCAAATGTGATCTTGCGAAAGTATTCAGTGTAATCCTTGGCACGTGAATCGTGTGTGCGCTCGGCCATCATTTCTCTGGCGGCGTCGGCGCGGTCGAGGAACGCGGACCAGGTTTCACGGTCGATATCCTCGAGCGAAACACCGTTGATATCGAGCAACGTTCCCAGAGCGTGTCGGGCTTTGTCTTCGGGGTATTTTTCCCAAAGTGTCAGGTAGTGGGCATGAAGCGCGTCCCAGCTATCCAATTCGCCCGAAAGGATCTTCGCTTTCAATGACTCAACATCCTCGCCGAGGACGAGCTGCCCGCCGAGATTGATCCATTGGCTGCGGCGTGGCTCGCCCAGGCGCTGCTTCAGCGCGGCGAGGTTGGCAAGTTTCTGATCGATCAGAAACGCGACCAGGGTCTTGATCGCATAATAATGAACCATCTCGCGATAACACGCGTAGGCGCGCTCGGCCTTGAGGATTCGGACCGGGCGGTTCGAGTGTTCCATGTCTTCGCCGAGAATTTCCAGCGCGTCCACCTCCCGGGGTGAATCCTCCAGCAACTGCCGGCCTTGCGCGCGTAAGTCTTCGTGCGAGTAGTCGTTCGGCGACTTGCCGGCGGCACGCAGAGCGGCCTTGGCGGTCCAGACTTCCAGCCGTTCCAGGGCCGCGAAGATTTCCTCGACGGTGTCGGGCGCGAGGGCCTCGAATTCGATCATCTGATCCTTGTGAATGCGGATGTCGCGCGCGCCGTATTTCCAGGCGTTGCGCGCCAGGGCGTACATGTTATAGAGGAACCAGTAGGCGGGCATGACCAGGATGGCCCCGTTGGTCTCGTCGTTGGAAACCAGCGAAAACGGAAGCGTGATATCCAGTTCGGCCGGATACGAGCCTTTGGACAACAGCGTGAACGAGGCGAAGCGGCTGTTGTGTTTGAGGCTCGTGCACAAGCCCGGCCAGAAGCCGCGCCCGGCCACGATCTCGCCGTCGTTGGCCCGCGAGTTGTGGTTCGAGCCGGCGGTCACCCCCGCGGCCATGTTGCTTTGGCCCAGCAGGACGGCGGCACACAGAAACGAGTTGTTGTGATGCTGCTCGTGTCCCGGAAAGATGAGCGCGTTGAGCACTTCGCAGCACGAGATCGTGGAGTTGTCACCGAGAAACGAATTAACCAGCCGGGCGCCATACTTCAGGTTCGAATTCGGTCCCATCAGGAACCGTACCGCCTTGACGCCGTAAAAAATCCGGCAGCCGTAGCCGATGATCCCGTTGACCAACTCGACGCCCTCGCCGATCTGCGAGCTTGCGTCGGCATCACTGTTGATGGTGAGGTTCTTGAGCTTGTTGGCGCCTTTGATGTAGGCGTCGGTGCCGACCTTGACATCCTTGAGAATGCGGCAATCCTTGATAATCGTGCGGTCGCCGACCTCGCCGTAATAACCGCGGCGGGTGTCGAATCGGGCGTTGGTCATTTCCGTGAAGCGCGCCAGCAGGCGCGCGTCGTCGCGGTATTTCGACCACAGGTAGGCATCCGCCGGCAACATTCCATCGAAAGGCGCCACGGATCGGCCGCCGTTTTCGTTTCCGATGTCCAGCCAGATGCGGACGTCCTCCGGCTCGCCTTCCTTGACGATCCCGTTGCCGAACTTGGCATAGTTCGTAGTCATCATCTCGTCGATGTTGAGCAGAATGACGTCATCACCCAGGATGTAATGGGCCAGATAGCGGACGTTGTCGATCACGACGTTCGAGCCGATGTCGCAGGAGACGATCGTGCTGTTATAGAGGCCGACGGGCAGACGCAGGTCGTGATATTCCAGGTAGTAATTCTCGAGCGCACCGATGCGGACGACGCCGAAGAACTGGCAGCCCTTGACCAGGTCGGGATTGAAACGGTCGGTGACGCGGATCGCGGCCCAATCGTCGGACGTGTTTTCGTTCTTGACCAGGACCTCGATTTCGCCCGCCGTCAGGCCGCGAAAGCTGTAAGCGCGGCCCTGCTGGGCGTCACGCAGATAGTATTCGTCCTTGCCGGGAGGCAGGAACCGCGGATCGATGAAGTCGTAACCCAACCGTTCGAGGGGGTGTTTCGAGATTATGTTCATGCTCCTGGATCTCCAATATGTCGTTTCACCTGAATTTGTTGCGTGTGAGCGCCATTTGCAAGGGCACGCTGTCATTCCGAGAAGCGCAGCGCCGAGGAATCTGCCCCCGGATGGACAAATCGCCTCGTTCCTGGCTGATCTCCGCCAGCCAACAGGTCGAATCCATCGTACTCAACCGCTACACTTTCGGCCATGGCCCGACCACGCGATCCACAACCGGTCAAGCTGTTCTGCGGGCTGCTCGGCGGCGACGTCGATCTGCTGAAGCGGGCCCGGCAACTACTCGGCCGCCGTTTCGGTCCGATCGACCTGGAAAGCGAGATTTGGCCCTTCGAGCAGACCGACTATTACGAAGCAGAGATGGGCCCCGATCTCAAGCGGATGTTTGTCAGCTTCGATAGGCCGACTCATCCCGACGCGATGCCCGGCGTCAAGCACGAAACCAACGCGATCGAGGAGGAAATCGCCCGGCAGTGTGCCGCGCTGGAAATCCCTCGGCCGGTGAATCTCGACCCGGGCTACATCGACCTGGGAAAGCTCGTGCTCGCGACGACGAAGGACCGCTCGCACAGGCTCTACATCGGCCAACAGATGTACGCCGAGGTGACGCTGCATTTTATGGACGGGCGTTGGCAGACGTGGCCGTGGACGTACCCGGATTATCATCGTCCGGAGTACCACGAGTTTTTCATTCAGGTACGCGACCGGCTTCGCGAACAGCGTCGCGAGCTGACCGAATTCGCAAGTGAGAACGACGCATGAATACCGTAACGCTATTAGTATTGCTTCTGGCGGCCGGCGGCGCGGGCCTGTTGATTTCCCTATGCTTGATCCCGTTGGCGATGCGCGTCGCCCACCGACTCAACTTCGTCGATCATCCCGGCGGACATAAATCACACGAAAAAGTGGTCCCCTACGGCGGCGGCAGTGCAATCTTTCTCGCGGGCTGGCTCCCGACGATCGTGCTATTGCTGCTGGTTGTTACCCTGCCGGTTGGGTGGATTGCGCAGATCTTCGGCGAATCGATCGAGCCTTACGTCGGCGGGCTGCGCGAACGTGCCGCGCCCACGCTGATTATTCTCGCGGGCGGCGTCGTTATGCACCTGCTGGGGCTTTACGACGATCTACGCCCGCTCAGCGCGCTGCCCAAGCTTATCGTCATGACGATCGTAGGGTTGCTGGTTTCAACCGTCGGCGGCGTGCGGCTCGCTGAGTTCCTGGGGCCGGTCGCCTCCATCCTGCTGACCACCGCCTGGATCGTCATCATCACCAACGCCTTTAATTTTCTCGACAACATGGACGGGCTCAGCGCCGGCGTCGCGTGCATCGGCACCGCGTTTCTGGTGATCTGCGGCGTTATGGCCGGGCAGGTGTTCGTGCCGGGGTTGGCGTGTATTTTTTTGGGGGCGATGCTGGGCTTTCTGGTCTTCAATTTTCCGCCGGCGCGGATTTTCATGGGCGACGCCGGCAGCCTGCTGGTCGGCTATATGCTCGCCGTTGTCGCGATTCTGACCAGCTATTGGGAGAGCGGCACCGATCGGCCGCCGTTCGCATTGGCGATGCCGCTGGTTGTGCTGGCCGTACCGCTGTACGACTTTACCAGCGTGGTCGTCATTCGGCTGTTCGAGGGGCGGAATCCGTTGAGAGCCGATCAGCGGCATTTTTCACATCGGCTGGTCGATCGCGGGCTCAGCCGGCGATCCGCGGTCCTGACGATCTACCTGGCGGCCGCCGCGACCGGGCTCGGCGCCACACTGTTGCCGGGCGCCGGATTGCGTGAAACCGTCACGATCCTGACGATGGTGCTGATGGTCTTGCTGATCATCGCAATACTCGAAGCCCCGCTACGAAAGACATCATGAGCACCCGCGTTGACGAGACGAACACCGCGAGAGGTGTCCCGATATTCGACCGGCTTCTGTTCGTCATTCTCACGGCAGTCTTGTGTGCCCGCCCGCTAATCTCGGAATCGTTCGAGCACGCGGCGTCTTCGTTCCTGCCCGACACGCCCGGCGGAACGACGCCCGCCACCACCGTTTGGCTGGATGGCATTCTGCTCGTCACGGCGGCGGTCGTGTGGATTCGCCATTGGCAGCGCGGGCCGCGTGTTTTGGCGATCATCGGCTTCATTCTGCTGCTCTCGGCGATAATCGTGTCGGTGTCGGCGGCTGGTAATAAGCGTTTGGCGGCTAACGCCGGCGCACATCTGTTCGTGTTGGCGCTCTCGGCCGGGGCGTTGGCGCGCCTGATGCGGGCGCGTTGGATGGTCCACCTGCTGATCGCCGCCGTTCTCGCCGCCGGCATCACCAACGCGGCTAAGTGCATCAACCAGCGCGTGGAGGAATTCGACTCCACATTCGAAGCGTGGCAAGAGCAGAAAGCGGTGCTCGCGGCCAACGGCGTCGACGTGGATGCACCGATGATTGTCAACTACGAGCGGCGACTGCGCTCCGGCGAGACCTTCGGATACCTGTTTCACCCAAACGTGACCGGGTCGTATCTAGCAATGTGCCTGCTGGTCGCCACGGGTGTATTCGTCGGTGTGCTGCGCAAGTCAGGCGTGAAGCCGGACCAGCGCGCGGCCGCGGCGCTGGTAGCCGCCCTGCTCATGCTCATATCAACCGTGGGCATGTGGCTGACCGGCAGTATGGGCGCGGCAGTGGCGGCGATTATCGCCGGCGTGTTGCTCCTGGTATTGGGGCTCGCACGTCGCCGAGTCGCGGGACACGCGCGCGGCGTCTGCATACTATTGGTAAGTGCCTACGTTGGAATCATCGCCATCGGCGCCGGCTACGGCATGTTGAAAGGCACGCTGCCGCACGTCTCGCTCGCGTTTCGCTGGCAGTATTGGCAGGCAGCCGCCCAGGCGGTTACCGACGCGCCGCTGACCGGCATCGGCCGCGAAAACTTCCGGGCCGCGTATTTGTTATATAAATCGCCTGAGAGCACGGAGGAAATAAACAACCCGCACAACCTCTGGCTGACGCTGCTGGTCGAACTCGGCCCGCTCGGTTTGATCGCGGGCATGTTATTGATCGGGACCGTTATCTGCCGAGCGGTACGAGGGTTCGACCAGGCCGGACGCAGCCCCCCTACCCGTTCCGGCATCGGGATATTGGTCGCGGTTGCCGCCGGCGTCCTGCTTGTCCAGGCGGTATTCTCGGGCGAGCAGTTTGGCACGCCGGGAATTCTGTTGTTATGGAGCGTATACGTCGCGGGCGTCTGGGTGCTCGCGTTCGTGATTGCACATTCGCTGATCGCGCAGGTTGACGAACATCCGGATGCGGCCGGCTGGCTCGTGGCGGGGCTGATCGCGGCACTTGCCGCGGCACTTGTTCACAATCTGATCGGGTTCTCACTGTTTACGCCCGCGGGGCTGGCCGTATTCGCCGCCCTGTCTGCAAGCGCTCTGGCGATTCGCTCAACCAAGCCATGGGAGCGTGAAACCACGATCGGAAAGAACGCCGCCGCCCGCGGGATAATCGCGGTCCCCGCCGTGCTCGCGATTGCCGGCTATGTCTGGTTCGTCGCGACGCCGACCATCCGTGGCGAGGCGATGCTGGAACGAATCGAACGCGAACTGAAAGAAGCACCCGAGCTCGATGAGGCGTATCGCCTGCTGCATCAGGCAACCGATGCGTTGCAATGCGATCACTGGAATCCCGAGTTGCCGCTTTGGTTGGCGGAAAACGCATTTCACCTCTCACATTACGGCGAACTCTCCGAGAACACGCGCGCGGAATGGCTCGACATGGCCGATCGATACGCACTCGAAGCGAGTCGTCGCAATACCGCTTCATTTTCATTGACTCAACTGCGCGCCCGGATTGCACGGAGCGACGCGGCAATGAGCGGCGAGCAAGCCCGGCTGTTGGACGCCAACACGTTATGGGAGGCGGCCGTATCGCTTTACCCGACGAATCCGCGAACGCACATTTCCGCCGGCAATGTGCAATTCCAGGTCTGGAAACAAACCGGTCAATCGGCTTTTGCAAGGCGATCCGTTATGAATTACCGCGCGGCGTTGGCAATCGACGCCATGCGAAAGCCGGAGGTTGCCGCCAAACTCCGGCCAATGGAACTGGAGGCGGTACACCGACATCTCGATGAATTGCGGACGGCTGATTTCGATTAGTGCTCCGCCACACATCAATTGATGGATGGGTGGCCCATGGCTTCAGCCTTGGGGGGACACGAATCGACCGAACATTCGCGTCCCCCACCTCTAAAGAGATGGGCCACCCAATCAACGATGATCCATCGGATCAACTGTGGCAGAGCACTAATCTGTCATTCCAACCGAGCGCGGCAACGGAGGAATCTTGCCGCGGATGCCCACGTTCTTCCGGGTGATCGGATTGTCGGAATGACGAACGGTTACGCCTCGAGGTCCAGGCCGGTATCGTCATCCTGTTCCTCTTCGTTCGTCTCCTCCTCTTCGGGTTTCTCTTCAGACTCATCGAACGGCGAGCCTTGGCTGCCGGCACCCTCGGCGTCGGAATAAACCTCGACATCGCGGTCGGTATTCTCGATGACGTCACGCAGCTTGTCGGAGAACTCCCCGCGTTCGGTGCCCTTTGCCTCCTCCGCGCTTTTAGCTTGACCGGCCCGCTCCTGCGCGCCTTGCGACTGGATGATCGAGCCGAGCCAGTTCGGCGGAATCGTGCTCATGACCGGTACCTTCAGGCGAGAAGATTGGTTCCCGCCGCAATGTGCTCCTCTTCGAGGTTAAGCCCGAGTTGCTCACGCAGCCGGGTGATGATTGCCGAGTGCATCTGACTAACGCGTGATTCCGAGAGATCGAGCGTGGCCCCAATCTCCTTCATGGTCATCTGCTCGTAGTAATACAGCACGATGATCAGACGTTCGGCGCGGGTCAGCTCCTTCGTGATCAGTTCCTTGATATCCGCCTTCTGTGCTTCGGCGACCGGATCGCTGCTCTGCTCGTCCGGCACGATGTCGATCTCGGCGACGTCGCGATCGGAGTCCGAGTCGCCGAATTTTTGCGAGAGCGACACCAGCGAGACCGCGCTCGCGTCGCGCAGTAGTTTTTCAAACTGATCAGGCGGCATTTTCAGACGCCGGGCGATTTCGTCCTCGGTGGGGATGCGTCCAAGCTCGGCCTCCATGGCACGCACGGCTTCATTGAGCTTATGGGCGCGATGGCGTACCAGGCGCGGAACCCAGTCCATACTGCGCAGCTCGTCCAAAATTGCACCGCGGATACGCGGCGAGCAGTAGGTCTCGAATTTGACCCCGCGCGCCAAATCGAAGGCGTCGATGGCGTCGACCAACCCGAAAATGCCGGCGCTCATCAGGTCGTCAACGTCGACCTCGTCGGGCAGCTTGACCCGGATTCGCTCGGCGGTGAAGCGCGCCAGATAGAGATAATGCTCGACCAGGCGATTGCGCAATTCGTCATTGGGGCTGGCTTTGAATGCCCGCCACGCCGCCGACAGCGTTTCCTCATCGGGAAACGTGCGAACTTTGTGGTCGCGGCTGACTTTGCGCAATCGGTTGGAGTACCTGCGTCGGCTCATGACTCTATCCCGTCTCTACCGTCGTAGTCGTATCTAATTCGTCACCGGATTGCTCTACCGGCTCGGCAGGTTCCGGCGGAACGATGTGCGCTCGGTCGATCTCCAGTTTCTTATGCTGCAAGTGGTCTCGCAGGACCAGCTTGGTGGTCCAGGCCGCCAGCTTGCCGACGACCAGCGCCACGAACATCGCGATCAGGGCGCGCGTCAGCACGGTCGTGGGCGAATTGCCGGCGGAAATACCCGCCACAATCGCTACCGCGAACGCGAGGAGTGCGATCTGAGCGCCGATACTGCCAATCATGAGCGATGTCCGTGTCCTTTCCTATCGGCCCACTTCCCCCGCGGACTTGGACGGCTCTACAAGAACAAGCTGGCTACGCGCCCCCAGACGCCGGCCCGTGCGGACCTGTTGCTCGGCACGGGCTGCAAACGCCGCCCGATGGATTCGAGCCGCACACTCGCGGCACAACGAGGATACCGCGTCAGAAACGGCTCCTGCCGCCGGACGGCCGCCACTACATGCTTATCAAATGGTATGAAACCCAAGTTCTCCAGGGAGAGTCCGAGAAACTGCTCCGCGACGCGTTGCAGACGGCGGGTGGCATCAACCGCGTCGGCCAAGCATGTAGCCATGTTCACAACCACCCCCGCGCGGGCGCAAAAACCACGCTGGAAGAGCAACTTCATCGAGGCATACGAATCTGCAATGGCGGTGGGTTCCGGCGTCGTCACCAGGATCAATTGGTCGCAGGCCAGCGCAAAGCTTGCCGCCGACCCTGTCACATCTTCGGAACAATCCACGATCAGCACGTCGCAGGAGCGTCGCAGACGGAGGAGCGTCCCCACGTACATCAACGGGTCGGACTCACAAACGCTTCGCTCATGTCGCAGCCCGGAGATGCCACAGATGACGCCCAGGCCCTCCGGCCCCTCGCTGAGCAGGTCCGCCACCGAGCGTGACGGGTCCAACAGACCTACCAAATCAGCTTTCGGTGCGATGTTTAAGAGGATGTCCACGTTGGCATGGCCGAAGTCGGCGTCGAGGAGGATCGTACGGACACCCTGACGTGAGAGCTGGATGCCCAAGTTGAGAGCGAAATTCGTCTTGCCGGTGCCCCCCTTCCCGCCGGTGACGACAAATACTTTGCCCTGGGGCTGCGTCCCTGCCATCCGCCGACCACTCCATTGCGGCGGCGTGCGCGGTTTGCGCACGTTCGGTTCGCAAGTTGCCTCCTACCCCACGGGGAAGATTAACGCCGCCATCCGCTCGGCACAAGCTTCTTCGATATTATTTGGGACGGTTTCTCCGTTGGTGACGTACGACAAGCCCCACTCCAGCTTCTCGATTACGTTCAGAATCACACCCAGGCCGACTGCTTCGTCCAGGCGTGTCAGCACGACCTTTGAGACGCCCAGCGGCCCAAAACGCCGTGCCATGCGGATCTGGACGCTTGGAATCATCGATACCGCGAGGACCAGATGGACCTCGTGTGGCCGCGCCGCGCGCAGCACGGCCGCCAAACGTGCGAAGTGCCCCTGGTCGCCGGCACAGACGCCGTGCGTGTCGATCAGCACCAGGTCAACCGACTCCAATTCCTCCAACATGCTCTTGACGGCCGGTACGGTCTGGGCCGTACGCATTTCCACGCCGATGATGTCGGCATAACGTCGCATCTGTTCGTTGCTGCCGAGTCGTTGCATGTCGAGGGAAACGATTGCGACCCGCTTTTTGAGTCGCAGCTTGAAGTGAGCCGCGAGCTTGGCGAGTGTGGTGGTTTTTCCACCGCCGGCCGGACCGACTAATGCGACCCGTCGAGGTGAACCGGGCGTCAGGTCGACGCCGCCGGTGACGGGGATCATTTTTGCGATAGTCTGACGCATCACCCGCTGTAGTGACGACTTGTTACCGGGAGCGTGCCCGGGCTGCAACGCCCCGGCTTGTCGTGCCAAACGCATCGCCAATTGCTCCGCAACCTCGTTTTCAACAAGTTTGCGATAATACGGGAAAATATGCTCCGGCAACTTTGGCGGACCCGCTCCCGGGCGCGATGCCCGGCCAGGGGACGGCGAAATATCCCCCGCGTTCGGCAGCGCGGCAGTGATCTCCACGGCGGGTCGCCCTAGCAGAGCGCCGACCCCCTTTTGCGGGCAACTGCGGGTACCCAGGATAACGGCCTGCTCACCCAACTCGCGTTTGACCCGCGCCAATGCCTCAGGCATGGACCGGGCTTGGAATGTTCGCACTTGTTGCATCGAGACTTACTACTCCGTGTGCCTGAACCTCGATCCCCCTGACAACCTCGTTCAATCCCAGCACGCCTGTCTGCGGCAACACCGGCTCGATCAGTCGGCGTATCCAGAGCCGAACCTGCGGCGAGCAGAGCACGACGACGTTTCCGTTGCCGACAACCTGCTCGACCTGCTGCCGGGTATTCTGGGCGAGCTCTGACTGTCGATCGGGCGGGATGGTCAGTGACGAGCCGTGCTCGAGCCGCTGGATGTTTCCCTGTATGTAATCTTCGGTTGCCGGGTCGAAGGTAACGCAGTGGATTACGCCTGATTCGTCCTTGTATTGCGAGCAGATCGTCCGGGCCAGGGCGTTGCGGGCGTATTCGGTCAGAATCTCGATATCCTTGGTCCTGCCGGCCCAGTCGCCGAGCGTTTCGAGGATGCTTTCCAGATCGCGGATGGGCACGCGCTCGCGGAGCAGGTTTTGCAGAACGGCCTGTAGCTCTCCGGCCTTGAGCAGGTTGGGGATGACCTCCTCGATCAGGGCCGCGTTGCGCTGCTTGAGGTTATCAATTAGCTTGTTGGTCTCGGCCCGGGTGAGCAGTTCGGCGGCGTGCTGCTTGATGATCTCGGTCAAGTGGGTGGCGAGCACGCCGGTCGGTGTGACGACGGTATAGTTCAGCCGCTCGGCCCGGTCGCGTTCGGTAACGGGAATCCACCAGGCTTTCAGCCCGAAGGCCGGCTCCTTCGTCTCGATTCCGTGGAGGGGCTCTGTTGCCAGCCCGGAGTCGATTGCCAGCATCTGGTCGATGTGGAGTTCGCCGCGGGCGACCTCCTCCCCGCGCAGCAGGACCGCGTACTGACTCGGTTCGAGACTGCTGTTGTCGCGGATACGGACCGGCGGTACGACGAGCCCGAGCTCGCTCGCGATCTGTTTGCGGAGCGAAGTGATGCGGTCGAGCAAGTCGCCGCCGCGTTGCTTATCCACGATTCGCACCAGTCCCAGGCCGATTTGCAGCTCGAGCGCGTCGACATTGAGGCTTGTCTCGATCCGCTCGGGTTTGGAACGTTCCTTTGTGCGTTGATCGGCAATTTTCTGGGCGGTGCGCGAAACGTGCGCTCGCCTGATGAAAAACGCTATCAATCCGCAACCGGTTGCCAGTGTGATCAGCGGAAGGCTCGGCAGCGGGGTGAGCGTCAGCACTATCAGGAAGCCGGCGGCCATCGCTAAAGCGACGGGTTTGGCCAGCAATTGGCCCAGCACCTCTTCACCCATGTTGGTCCGCCCGGTGCTACGGGTGACCAACATGCCGGCTCCGACCGAAAGCACTAAAGCCGGGATCTGGCTGGCGAGTCCGTCGCCGATCGTCAGCTTGGTATAGACGTTGAGCGATTCCCGCAACCCGAGGCCGCCCTCGACCATGCCGACGTAGATACCGCCTAAGATGTTGACGATCGTGATGATGATGCCGGCGATGGCGTCACCGCGGACGAACTTGCTGGCACCGTCCATCGCCCCGTAGAAGTCGGATTCCCGCGAGATTTCCTCACGACGCCGACGGGCCTCGTGCTCGTCGATGATGCCGGCGTTGAGATCGGCGTCGATCGCCATCTGCTTGCCCGGCATCCCGTCCAACGTGAAGCGGGCCGCGACCTCGGCGATCCGCGTGGCACCTTTTGTGACCACTACAAACTGGATCACCGTGATGATCACGAAGATGATCACCCCCACCGCCAGCGAGTTGCTCGCGACGAAACTCCCGAACGCCTCGACCACCCGCCCGGCCGCCTGCGTGCCTTCCGCTCCATTCGAAAGGATCAGACGCGTGGTGGCGGTGTTCAGCACCAGCCGCAACAGCGTCATCGCCAGCAGCATCGACGGAAAGCTCGAAAACTCGAGCGGCGAGCGCAGATACATCACCGTCATCAGCACGATGGTCGACAGCATAATGTTGGTGATCAGCAGAAAGTCGAGGATGCCGGTCGGCAGGGGAATCAGAATGACAAAGATCAGAGCGGCGGACGCGGCGGGAAACAACACTCCCCGGTTGTTAACGATCCAGGTAATGATGCGGTTGTCATTCAACGTAAGAACTCGCTGCGCGAGAATTAAGAATTGCAAATAGTGAATAGCGAAACGAGTCTCGCTCGCGGCACCTGTATTTCGCTATTCTTAATTCTTAATTCGCTATTCCATCTTTATCCCGCCGCCCTGCCGGACAGTTGGTACACATACGCCAACACCTCGGCCACGGCGCGGAAATACGCCGCCGGTATCTCGTCGCCCACCTCGCAGCTCGCATAGATCCCGCGGGCCAGCGGCGGACGCTGCACGATCGGGATGCCGCGCTCCTGGGCGATCAGGCGAATCCGCAACGCCAGCAGGTCTTTACCCTTGGCCAGCATCCGCGGGGCGCTCATGGTCGCCTCGTCGTACTTGAGCGCGACGGAGTATTCGGTCGGGTTGGTGACGACGACGTCCGACCGCGGCACGTCCTGGGCGATCCGCTGCATCGCGAGCTTGGCCTGGGTCTGTCGGCGGCGCATCTTCAATAGCGGATCGCCTTCCATCCGTTTCAGCTCGTCCTTGATCTCTTGCTTGTTCATTCGCAATTGCTTTTCGATCTTGTGGCGTTGGTAGAAATAGTCGATCAACCCCAGGATCAGCAGTACCAGTGCCAGCCTCAGCATCAGCGTGAAGAGAACGTCGCTGGCCATACTCAGGATGCCGGCGGGCGGGATCGTCCCGATGCCGATCACCGGCTGAATCCGTCCCACGATGGTGTGATAAGCGACCAACCCGATCAGCCCCATCTTGAACATTCCCAGGCCCGTGCGGGTGAGCGAGTCGGTCGAGAAGAGCCGCTTGATTCCCTTGAGCGGACTGAGGTTCTCGATCTTGGGAATCAGCTTCTTGGGCGTCAGCAAGAAGCCGGTCTGGGCCAAGGCTCCCGCCGCCGTCAGAACTAGCAACATCAGCAGGAACGGCAACAGCATGGCGGCGCTGACATAGCCCGTGCGGGCGATCCAGGTCCGAAGCGTAGTGCTCGGGGCGTCGGAAACGTCGATCATTTCGCGGATCAGCATGAGCATTTGTTCGAGCATGCCGGGGCCGAACATGTTGAGCAGGATCATCGCCGCCATCAGCCCGATCGCCGACGTCAGGTCGGAGCTGCGCGGTACCTGCCCTTCCTCGCGCGCCTCCTGTCGGCGGCGCGCGGTTGGCTGTTCTGTTTTTTCTCCGGCGTCGTCGTTTGCCATGCGACACTCTCTGTACTACTAACGGTTGTTATCTTCGCGGCTCGCGAGGGTTTCTCGCTACGTGGGTGGCCCGTCGCTTTAGCGGCGGGGGACACGAATGGACCATCGATTCGTGTCCCCCACGGCTAAAGCCATGGGCCACCCAACCACTTGGACCCTTGGTCCCTTTGGTTGCGGCCAAAGGCCGCGCTGGGGGACCGGTTTTCAACCGGTCATTTGTGACACCGGCATCCCGCCGGTGGATCCGACCAATGTTGCGATCCAGCCGACCGTTATCTCCAGTGCGTCCATGAATGCTTCCAGCGCGGAGGGCAGTGAAATCGCCATCAACATGAATCCCACCAGACCTTTGATGGAGAAGCCGATGGTCAGGATGTTGAAGTGCGGGACGGTCCGCGAGATAAAGCCCATCGCCGCGTTGACCAAAAACAGCGTGAGAATGACCGGTGCGGCGACGCGTATGGCGATTTCGCCGCCGAGCGTCAGCGCGTCTAACAACAGGTCTGTTCCATGGATGAACGTATCGGAGTCACCCAGCAGCGGGATCGTTTTGAAAGTATCGAGTGCTATGGCGACTACGACTCGGTGCCCGCCGACGATTAGAAATATTACCGCGCCCAATTGCAGGTACAGATTGCTGATAATGCTTTGCTCGACGCCTGTGGTCGGATCGGCGATCCGCCCGAACGCCAGGCCCGATTCCTGCGCGATGACCTGTCCGCCCATTTGCAGCCCGAGGAAGCACGTCCGCACGACCAGTCCCATCAGCGCGCCGAGCAGTACCTCGCTGCCCATCGCGAAGACGATGCCGAGCGGTTGGGTCGGTATCGCCCCGCCCAACTGCACGAACGGCGTGACCATCGCCGCCAGTCCGATCACGAGCAGCACGCGGATATTGGGCGGAATCGCGTAGCCGCCGATGATCGGCTGAAACATGATCAGCCCGCCCAGCCGCGAAGCGACCAGGACGAACACCGGCAGTTTCATGTATGTCGCGAACAACTCAAACGGCATCGAACACCAAACTGCTCATAAAGTGACAAGGTAACAAAGTAACAAGGTAACAAGGTAACAAGGTGACAAGGTGACAGGGCGACAGGGTGACAAGGTAGCGAAGTAACGAAGTTACATGATTGCATAATGAGAACGTTGTCAGTGCTCGATAAGCCATACCATTGTGATATCGTGGCATTGCTACCTTGTCACCTTGGAATCTTGTTACCATGGAACCTTGGAACCTTGTCACCTTGTTACCTTGTTACTATGTTATGTTCCGCCAAACCCGCCGGCGAACATCTCCTGGGCGTACTCCACCAGCCGATTCGCCAGCCAGGGCACGAAGAAGATCGCCGCCCCGAACATCGCAACGATCTTCGGCACGATGCTGAAGGTCTGATCCTGAATCTGCGTCAGCGTTTGCAGCAGCGCAATGCTCAGGCCAACCAGAATGCCGATGCCCAGAATCGGCCCGGCAATCACCAGTGTCGTCAACAAGGCTTCACGGCCTATGTCCAGAGCGGTGGTCATATCCATCATGGCTCGTTACCTCTATTGCACACTCGCCATCAGCGAGCCCCCGATCAGGTGCCAGCCGTCGGCCAGCACGAACAGCAACAGCTTGAACGGCAGCGAGATCAGCACCGGCGGCAGCATCATCATGCCCATCGAGACCAATACGGTGGCGATCACCATGTCGATCACGAGAAACGGCAGATAAACACGAAACCCGAGCACAAAGGCCGTCTTGAGCTCGCTCAGCAGAAACGCCGGCACCAACGCCGTCATCGGCACCTCCTCCTGCGTGAGAGTCTCCTCTTCCGGCACGGCCCGCTGGGCGGCGTACTCGTACATCATGTAGACGTCCTGCTCGTTGCCGGAGTTCTCGATCTGGCGGAACATGTAGTCGCGCAGATGCTGCCCGGTGATCGAGATGGCTTCCAACTGCGTCTTCTCTTCGTTGAGATAGGGGTTGATCGCCTCGTCGCGAATGCTCTGCCACGTCGGCGCCATCACCAGGATCGTCATGAACAACGCCAAACCGATCAGCACCTGCGACGGCGGCAGTTGCTGCGTGCCCAGCGCCTGGCGCAGCAGCACCAGCACGATCAGCATCCGCACGAAGCTGGTCATCATCAGCAGGATGCTCGGCGCGACGGTCAGCACCGTCAGCAGCAACACGATCTGAATCGTCGAGCTGAGCGAATCCTTATCAGTGGCCTTCTTCAGCCAGGGAACGGCCGGGATGAAGATCGGGTTTTCGTCGATCGCGGGAGTTGTGACGGTAGTGGTTGAATCTTGCGCTAGCGCGGGTCTAACGGCGGCGAAACCCATCAACGCCAGCCCGATGAGCATCAGGCTTCGCGCCTTCGTACCCACGCGCCTGTGTGCCTTCGCACTTTGATCCGCTGTGCGGGGCATGTGTCCTCCTGACACACTCGTGACGGCTCCGCCGTCGGTTTCTTGCCGGTTAGGTTTGCGCGACTGCTCGCCGGATACGCCTGATGGTATTCGTCAGGGTCTGACGGACGTCGGCAATCCGCGGTGCTTCGGGCGTAATCGTTTCACTAATGGCATCGTCATTCGTCCGATAGTCCCTGGCCTCGCGTTCGAGGCAGTCGTGAAACTCGGCCTGGCTGCTGCCGGTTCGCTTGCGGGCCGCCTCACCGACGAGTTTCGCCGCCAGGTCGGCGTCGTCGATCACGTCCAGCGCCCGCAGCGTCTCGGGACTTTGACCGATCAGAACCAGCCGCGGCCCGATCCGCACGAGGCATAATGATTGCCTCGCGGACAGCGACGTTTTGCTGACTACCTCGATCAGTCCCGGCCGCCGGGCTTTGCCGAGTAGCGACAGGTTACCGCTCGCCATCGCGCGATAACCCCACGCCAGGAACACGATCAGGCCGACCACTCCGGCCAGCGCGCCGAGCGTCCGCGCCGTCGGACGTTTTGACGGTTCGGCTTTGCCGGCCAGCACCGGCGACTTGCGGTCGGTCGGTCGGCGTTGCAGCGGACGGCTCTCGCGATCGGGGAATTCCGGCTCGACAGCCGACCATGGATCGTCCAGCGCGGCCGGATTCGGTTCCACGATCGGTTGTGCGGCGTCGGTGTCGCCGACCGGGTCCTTAGACTGCGCGTGTGCCGCGACGGCCCACAGGCTCGTCAACGCGATTACCGCTGCCATCCTTGGCAAACCGGCGATCATTTTTCCCCTTCAAGCTCGGGAACCGGACTGAGAATGTCGTTAATCCGGACGCAGAAACTGTCGTTGAGCACGAGCACTTCGCCGCGGGCGACCAGGCGATCATTGACGAAAATGTCGACGGGGTCACCGGCCGCCTTGTCCAACTCGACCACCGAGCCCGCACCCAGTCCGAGCACGTCCTCGATATACATTGCCGTGCGGCCTAGCTCGATCTTGACGTCCAACTCGACGTCGTCCAACAAATCGATCTGCGAAGTGTCCGTCGCGGAACCTTCTGATCCGAAGTCCTGAAGTTCCAACGGGTTGACATCCGGCGGCGGCTCCGATGGCGCGGATGCCGCCGGTGCACCCTCCTGACCGGATGAGTCGAGCATTGCCTGCATGGCGGCTTCGACTTCGTCGGCTGAAACAGCTTCTGCTCCGGCGTTTTCTTGTTTGGTTTGAGGTGTATCGGACGCCGGCTCTTCCGCCGCCGCCAACATTTCCTGCATCGCCGCTTCGACTTCCTCAGCGGAAACAGCCGTGCCTCCCGATTCGGCCGGCTCTTCCGCCACCGCCAACATTTCCTGCATCGCTGCTTCGACTTCATCGGCGGAAACAGCGTTGTCTTTCGATTGTGCCGGTTCCTCGGACGCGGGCTGATTCGCCGACGTGGTCATTCCCTGCGTGGCGGCTTCGACTTCTTCCGTGGAAACCGCACCGGCTTCGGCCGCGTCATTGGTTGGCGAACTCGCGACTTCGTTTTCCGCGGGTTGCACGGTTGCCTGAACGTTGTCCATGGCAGCCGCGCTCTGATCGTCAGACGCTTCATCATTGGCGGCGTCTTCCGGAATATCCGGCGTGGAATCGCTCGCGATCGGCTCCTCGACCCGTGCTTCTTCCGGCTCCCCGGCCTCCGCCGTCGGTTCGTCGGTCGCGGCAGCGCCGGTATCTGTCATCGCAGGCGCGTCTTCCGCGGGCTGCTCAACCGCCGGGCGCTCGTCGTTGCCCGCCGTATCTTCCGGCTGCTCGGGCGTTGTCGGCTGTTGCTCTTCGCTGCTGTTTGGCTCTTCCGCCATGGGCTGATCGCTTCCTTGCGTCGTTGAGACTTCCTGGCATCACCACCGTTTCGAGCTAGTCGGATCGAATCGGGACACAGCGCGGGATCAGAACTTCGAGAATGATGTCTTGGTCGCCGATAACCTCGCCGATGGCATGCTGAAGTTGCATCCGCAGCGTTTTGAGTTCCGGCTCGTGCAAGACCGCCGGGTCCGCCCCGCGGATGATTCGAGCCGCACGATCGGATATCTCACGTTGTCGTTCGGCAACTAGCTGGTTGGCGTCATCTTCACGGTGTCCGGGCACCTTGAGGGCCACATCGAAATCATAGATGTACAAACGACCACGCTTGTCGTTCGGAACCTTGAACCGCTTGAGGACTTCGATTTCGATGGTGATCGGCGCCGCACCCGCCTCTTCACCATCGAGCAGATGCCCCTCCTCCTCTCCAGCGCCGTGAGCAACCTGCGGCCCCCCGCCGAACATCTTGGTAGCGGTATAGAAGCCGATCCCCTCCACGATCGCGATCCCGACGACCAGCGCGAGCGTCATCGGCACGCGTGATTTCTTCTTGGGGTTTGCGGGGCTTTCGTTTTTTGGAGCTTCCTCAGCTGGCATTGATCTACTCCAAATTCACACCTTGCGACTTAACATAGTTGCCCAACTTATCGACGATTGCGCACCCGCGGTTCAACGTCAACTGAAGACCGGCGCGGAAGGTCGGTTCTTATAAGACATTCCGACAAAACTGGGCACATGCTGCGCCGCAACGCACTTTTTGCTTCAGTACACCTGAAAAGATCGCACCATCCGGGCGTATTCCACCGCCCGCGCGATCACTTCTTCCATCGTTTCTTGCACAACCATCTGCCCGCCGCCCAAAAGAGTCACCATCGTATCCGGAGTTTCCTCAACCGTTTTGATCTGCTCGGCGTTGAGTACAAACGGTCGTCCGTTCAGGCGTGTGAGTCGGATCATTGCTGCTCAACTCCCGCGATGCGCGGGCGCACATCGCAACGAATGATTCTTCGGCTTAACGCACAATCAACAACAACTGGTCGAGCATATCGGACGAGGTGCTGATCACGCGGCTCGCGGCTTGGAAGCCGGTGCTCGACGTTATCAGACCGATAAACTCCGCCGCCAGGTCAACGTTTGACAGCTCGAGCGCGCCGCCCAGAACCGCGCCGGCGCCGAACAATCCCGGCTCCGTGATCGTCGGCTCGCCGGCATTGGGCCCGAGAACGTAGAGGTTATCGCTCTCCGCGACCAGGCCCTCGGGGTTCGGCAGAATCGCCAGGGCAATCTGCCCCAACGTCTGCGTCATGCCGTTGGTGAAGGCGCCGTTGATCGTTCCGTCGAGCCCCACGCTGTAGGCCGACAGCGTGCCCGGCGGAAAGCCGTCCTGCTCGGCCATGATCACGTTCGAGGCGCGGGTTGACAATCCGTGTACGCCCGTGAAGTCGAGTGTAAACACCATGGGCGAGACAGCCCCGCTGCTAGCGCGGTTGACACTGATCTGGTTACCAGTGACGGACTGGAAATTCCCCTCGGTATCGAATGTGATCGTACCGGTGCCCAGGCTTTGCGCGGCACTATCAGACTCAGGTGCCTCGAGATAGAACCGCCAAACCGCACCGGTCGCGGTTTTCGCCTCCATCGCGATCGTCGCCGAGATGATCACCGGCGTTCCGAGCGAATCGTAGACGGTAAACGACGTAATCAGGCTGGTTCCGTTCGCTTCGGCGGTCTGCGTGAAAGTAAACGGCACGGCCGTGTTGGCGTTGTCGCTGGTAATATCGGTGGCGTTGATGCTGATGCCGTTCTGCTCGCCGGCGTTGCTGTTAATAACCAGGGCCCCGCCCTGGATGACCACGCCGGGATCACCCGGAACACCGGCTATATCCTGGATGCCGAGCGCGGCTTCGAGCCAGTCGGCAAAATCGCCCAGCGTGGTGCCGTCGGTGCCGACGACGAACGTCTGCTCCGCCAATTGCCGGTCACCCCGATCCACGCTGGAAACCGTGATGGTGTTGCCGTTGGCAAAGAGCGCCACGCCCGGGGTGGCTGCCGAGCGAACGTCGGTCAACGCCGTCCCCGCTGCTACCGCGCCACCGCCGCCGTTGACCAGCGCTTGTGAGCTGTGCGCCGAACCCTGTGTGGCGATCGTGCCGGTGGCACTAAGGTCGCCGTCCATCACCACGTTCTCGGTCGACTGGGCGACGCTGAGTGTGCCGACCGGAATGACAAGATCGGTCAGGACCGTCGGTTGGATGTTGAAGCCGTCGTCAACGCCGAAGCCGCGGACGGAGTAGCCGTCGGTCGAGACCAGCCGGTTCGAGGAATCGAGCGCGAATGAGCCGTCGCGTGTATATACCTGCTGCCCGTTGGGACGCCGCAGGATGAAAAACCCACTGCCATCGACCGCCATATCGCTGGCGATGCCGGTGGTTTCGATCGATCCGGGATTGAAATTTTTCTGCGTCGCGGCGATGGATGCCCCCAGGCCAATCTGCATCGGATTGACGCCCCCGCTCGTCGCGGTGGGGCCGTTGCCCATCGTCAGCAATTGCGAAAGCTGCGTCTGGAACAGCATCCGCGAACTCTTGAACGCGTGCGTGTTCACGTTGGCGATGTTGTGGCCGATCGTCGTGATGCGGGCCTGGTTGACGTTTAACCCGCTCAGGCCGGTGTACATCGCGGTTGTCAATCCCATCTCATAACCTCATAGCATGCCGCAATAGTGCCGTTTCCAGTCCGACGGTGTCGCGCTTCTGTGTAGCGGCCGACGCCCCCGTCGGCCGACGGCCCGCGAGGCGCAGGCCGCTACTCGAAACCGCTCAATCGGAAACAGCATTAGTCACCGTTCGCTTCGTCGTTCTCGTCGTCATTCTCGTCGTCGCCGTCATCCAAATCGGCGATCTCCTTCTCGATTTCTTCCAGCGTAGTGACACGGACCACGTCATTGGCCGAGACCGCCAGGCCGGTATCGAGTTCGAGCACCGCCGAGCCGTCGAGGTTGAAGTAGACGCTCGTGACCACACCTTCATAAAGCATTTCGCTTCCGTCGTGGCCGGTCGCGATAGCCTGGATGAACTTGCCGATCAGCTCGGTCGATCCGCCCATGCGTTGTTGCTGCGTCAGCATGTCGAGCGTGCGGGTGAGCTTGTCGGATTGCTCGATGGTGCGGATCTGCGAGACCTGGTTGATGATGTCCGCGCTGTCGGAGGGTTCGAACGGATCCTGGTTCTGCATTTCGGTTACGAGAATCTTGAAAAAGTCCTCGCTCGACAGGCTGGCCAGACCACGCTGCCGTGTCGCCGACGGGGCGGCACCGATTGCGCTGATTTCCATGGGAAATACTCGACGAATCTTGACCGGCGCAGGCCGTGCTCCGCACATGCTTACGCGACAACGTTCACCAGCAACTCCGTCGCCGGTTCCGATTCGACTCCGCGAGCCGTTGCTTCAAATGGCTCAGCCGGGTGGGAATCCTTTCCGCGCTCCTCCGGATGCTCCGCATCCGTCTCGCCAAAGCCCTCCTGCGTCTGCCCCTGCGTGTCTTCCTGCCGCGAATCGCCCTGCTCACTTGCCTCGGGACTCTGCATTGGCGGCCGCACCTCGACCCGTTCCAACTGAATTCCCGACGCTTCGAGCCCGCTTCGCAGCTTGTCCACGTCTTCGGTTAGCAAACGGTGTGCCACGTGTGTGCTCGTGTCGATCCGTAGCGTCAACGTCTCGCCCTTTAAGTCCATTTGCAGCCGTAAGCTGCCGAGTTCCGGCGGGTTCAGACGCATGACCGTATGTGATCGTTCGCCGCGGATGTTCTGAGCGACGAGGCGCACGATCCGCTTGATGTTCGCGGCCCGGTCGGCATTTTCTGCCGGCCGGGACCCATCCGCTTTCGTTGCCGCGTGTGCCCCGGCTTTTGTTGAGCCACGCGGTGAAAGTGCGGCAAACTGTGCCTGGCTGTTGCCCTTGACGCCGCCGGCCGCGCTCGGCTTGGCGGCGGCCTGTGCCTGCATGGCCGATGCCGAGCGAACGACGCCGACATTGCCTCGCGTAACGCTGCTTGTCATCCGGGCAACGAGTACCGAGTTCAGGGTTGACATGCTTCCGGCACTTGCCGTCGCCGCTGTCGTGGCGGATGCCGTCGGCATAGGCACCCGACCGCCGGCCTGACTTGCCGACGCGCGCGGATTAACCGGCGTCGATGACGCTTTTGCTGAATCAGCACGTACAGATTGCGCTTTGTTGGCCGCCGAGTCGCTTGGCTGTTTGCTTGCTTTGGGGCTGGATTTTGCTTCGGATTGCGCGTTGGCGTCGGACGGATTACGTGAAACGGTACCGTCGTTCTCCTTCCCCCCCCTTTCAAGGGCCTGCCGGAATCCCTGACGATCCTGCCGGAATTGCTCGGCGGCCCCTTCCCGCGCGACCTGCCGGCGAAATGCTCGGCTGGTGTGCTCGATATTACGCTCGGCTTCGTCGATTACGTCCGCCGAGCGCGTCGGCACCATCAACGCGGCCGCCTCCACCTCCTGCTCGTCGTCACGGCGGACACGTTCGCGGAGTTCCTCTGCCTGACGTTGCAGCAAAGGCTCGAACGAACCGCCCTGCACCGAAAGCAACATGCCGCCCGTGCGATTGTTCAGTACGGCGGCAGTGTGAAGTGAACGCAGGCTGACCTGCATGGCAACACCTCTGTGTCACCGGCGTCAGACCGGTGAACCCGTCCGTTGCCCGCGGTCTTCCCTGACTACGGCTCGAACTGATCGACTTTTTCCTTGCCGAGCCGCTCCAGCAACTCGTGCGTGATCTGAATCTCCTCGGGAGTCTTCATCTGCCCGAGAATGCGCTTGCTCGTCGACTCCGGCAGTGCGTTGAGCATACGGACCGCGTCGGCCGGAGATTCCTTCCATTTCAGGATAATGTGTTCCTTGGCGACTTTCGGCGAGAGCTTGGACACGATTCGCAGTTCTTTCTCAAAGCCCTCGTCACGTGCTTGGCCGCGCCGCCGCTCCAGCTCATCCTCCCAACGTTTCTTTTCTCGCTCGAAGCGTTCCTCGGTTGTGATGAGGTGCTGCATAGCCTGATCGAGCAGTTGGCGTTGCGCAATCCGGTCGCGGTACGCCCGCTCGCCCAGGGCACGCCGCAATTGATCTTCCCGCTGCTGCTGGCGAAGCTCCTCGGCCGAGGCCGCGTTGGCGGCCCGCTGCTCTTCCGTAATGCCGCCGTCGGCTTCGGCGATTCCGTCTCCCCCGGCCTCATCCAACTCGCCTCGGATAACGGCCGCAATCGTGTCGATCCGCTCGGGGTTAAGCTTCCCGGTACCGTACATCACACCGAGCAACCCGCCCCCGGCGAGCACAATCGCGATCGAGACGATCGCCAAGGTGTGATAAAGTTTCCCGAACACAATCTTCTCAGCAAGGCGAAATTAAGAAGTGCGAATAGCGAATTATGCGCCGGCCGCGCGACCAGATAATTCGCTATTCTCAATTCTCAATTCGCTATTCCGTAAACATGCAACTGTTGTGCCAACTCGTCGGACTCGGCCTGCTCCCGACGTTTACGATCCTTAACGTACTCATCCCAGCGACGTTCACGCAGCTTCTCGATAATCCGCTTCTGCACGCGGGCTTGCCGCAACGCCTCCTGGAGCACTTCCAATTCCTTAACCAGCCCGGCCCGCTGCGCTTGCCGCTGAAAGATCGTCCGCCGCAGGTACGCGATCCACGCTTGCTCGCGGACGATGTCGTTCGGCGTCAAGGTGCCCCGCTGATGCTGCCGCAAAATATCCTGCCGGGCGAAAATCTCCTCGGCGGTTTGGCGGTTGAGCTGGTCGAGCCGCGCAATTTCGGCCTGCTTGAGGCCGACCTTGCGCTTCGCCTCTCGCTCGCGTACCTCGCGAACCCGCAGGAGCGTTTCGAGCGGAAAATGAAAACGTTTGGCCACTCCGTTTGCTCCTTACATTGTGGCACCGGCGTCTCGCCGGTGGATCCGGACGCCGATGCGGCGCTGTTAACGACGGCCGACACGGGGGTCGGCCGCTACAACCTATGGGCGTCGCCG
>JAUWNI010000169.1 GCA_030612705.1 Phycisphaerae bacterium
GTCGCCGTAGAGCGAAACATTCTGCCCGCCGCTGAGGCTGATCGCCTCGTAGTCATCGTCGGAGAGGTAGATGCTCGTCCCGCCGGCCGGATCGGTCGGCAACTCGTCGATCTCCTCGGTGCAGCCGGCGTAGTAATCGACGGTGCCGTTGGGCGTGAAGAACAGCGTGAGATAATCGAGATCGTTAGAGCCGAACTCCTCGGTGAAGAAGTCGGGGATGTCCGGCGTGGAGAACATGTAGCACATTCCGCCGTTATCGTCGCTGGCTTCATTGCCGGCTTGGTCCTCGACGACCACCATGAAGAAGTAGGTGGAGGCGTCCTGCAAGCCGGTGACTTCGACCGAGGCCGGGTTGCCATAGCCGCCGGTGGCGGAATATGGCAGGTTATCACAGGACGGGCCGTACCAGACCGTGCCGCGGATGATCTCGTCGGCCTGGATCATCACGGTAGCGCTGCGCGGCTCGATGTTGGTGATTTGGACGTCGAGGATGTTCGGCGGGGTGCAATCGACGACAGCGGTGGCGGTCACCTCGATATTGGTGCCGCCCTCGCCGTCGTCGGCGTCGATATACGTTACGGTAACTATATCTCCTTCGACGACGAGCAGGACGCCGGGGGCGTTGGTGGCACTGAGCGTGATCGAGCCCTCGAACCTCGCCGATGCCGGAGCGGTTTCGTAGAGCGTCACCTGCTCGACGCCGGACTCGGAATCGGAGTCGATGTCGACGACGACGGTCTCCACGACGCCGTCGTCGGTGTTGAGGCCGCAGTCTGTAACTCTGATGTCGGCGGTGTCCTCGCAGGCGTATTTCGGGCTGTCGAGCGTGACTTCGCCGGCGTCGGAGCAGGCCCCGCGCATGAACACGCTCGGGTCGCCGAAGAGATTCAGCCCATAGAGGCACCAGCGCATGTAATCGTCGTTGACACGCCAAACGTTGTCTTCCTTGGAATCGGCGTTGGCGCGACCGAGCTCGCCCATCTGCTCATCGAAGATGGCATCCCAGAACTCGCGGTTGAACCGTTGCGAGGCCCCGTCGGTCGAATTGAACGCGCCGTAGCCGTAGCGGGCGTTCATGATGACGGCGAAGGCGCCCTCGTCGATCTTGATATTCATGTGCTCGGCCCAGCAGTCCGCCTCGTCAAAGTGGCCGGCTGAACAGGTTTGCGAGTAGACGAAGATGAGATCGTCGTTGTGGATGTCGCTGAGGATGTCGCTGTTATAGATATGCATGGCGTAGTCGACGGCCCCGTGCCCGAGGTGGTTGAGGACGTGGACGCCGACGTTGTTGATGAGATTAATCAGGTCGGACTTGGTCCAGGCGCCGTCGCGCTCGTAGAGCGTGTCGATGTTGAAGAGTTCGGGATCGAAGCCGACGGTCGTGTAGCCGTGCTCGGTCGATCCAACGATGAGCTCATCCAGGTAGTTCCCGCCCCACTCGGCAATCCCGCCGAAGCCAAGGTACTCGCCGACCAGCAGGACGTTTTCCGTGCAGGAATGCTGGCCGTTGAGGTACCAGATGGTCTTGTTGACAAAGCGGGCGGCCTCGGTGGTGTTTCCGGCGCAGGCGCGGCCGACGAACACTTCGGCATACATGTCGACGTCGCCACCGCCCTCGCCGTCGGTAGGTTCACCCCAATAGCCGTCGCCGTCGTAGTTCCAGGATCCGTCGAGGCAGGAGAAATAGATGTCGCCGGGCATGTTGCTGGTGCCGTCAACATAGAGGTCTTTGGCGGGGATGATATCGTCATCGCCGCCGATGATGACGTATTGGATGCCGTCGTTCAGGTAACGTTCTTTAATGTAATCACGAACGTCGTCGGGGTTGTTTGAGCCGACATCGTCGGTGGTGTGGATTTCCGTGGATAGTCCGGTGGTGTCGTGAAAGTCCTTCAGCGGCTGGAAAGAGCCGGCGAAGGAGGGGGTGGTAAGGATCAGCAGGTCGAAGTTTCCGCGGTCGTTACGGCCGTCACGAGGGGTGGCCGCTACGGGCGTGGCGGGGTAGGTATCGACGGTTTCGGGGTTGTCAATTTTAGTGAGAACCTCCTGTCGATCCCGCGGCAATCCGCGGAAAAGGCTGTTCGAGGCATCGGTCTCGACCGTATTAACAACGACTGTAAGGGTGGGATAGTAGTACAACTCTCCGGAGGCGGGCAGGTACTGGACGGGCTGGAGTCTGAGGACGAGGATTCGATAGCCGCGGAAGCACTGTGTACCTATTTCGTCGAATTGATATCCCGGGAACGGTTGGTCCGCAGCATAGATCGCGGGATTTGGGGTTGGCGGGATAGCTTCCTCGGGGGGGGCGCTCAGCGGAGCCTGGCGCGCCACCGGTTCGATGTAATAATCGCTGCCGAGGAAGACCTTTTCGTCGGCGATGATCTCGATACTTTCGACATTCGTTCCAAAGGGGAGGAGGATAGAGGCGCCGCGCGCCGGCAGGGCGGGTTGGTCGGCATTTCCGCCGTTCGGAGTGTCGCTCATGTTCAGGCGGTGATAGGTTGTGCCGGCAATTTTGACCTGGGTGATTTCCGGCCGGTCAAATGAGTAGGTTATTGATAGTTGATTTACAGCACCGCGGGCGGCGGTGGGAGCCAGGAGCACGATTGCCAGGGCGATCGTCGACACGGCGAGCAGTCGTGGCAGCGGTCCGGTTGGGTACGAGCGAGACATTCTTCTCTCCTTCATTGGTGGAAATGAGTTAAAGAGGCATTCGCCAGCCCGGGCCCGGTCCCCTTCCAGGTGGACGCCTCGCGAAATCGCTGGATATCGAGACTCGTATTATAACTGCCATGACAAGTTATATTAAGCTTTTTTTTTTAATGGCAGATTGGTAGTCGAGCGCCTCTCGCAGTCCATCAGGATCAAACGTGCCTGACATTCCAGCATAATCCAGTATTCGGCGAACAACGTCAACGTAGACCGTCATGGATACACTGAGTCCGAGCGAGCGCAGCCATCGCATGTCCCTTGTGAGGAACAAGGACACGAAACCCGAGATGCGCGTGCGGCGCCTCGTGCATTCGCTCGGATACCGCTATCGACTTCATGCTCGCGAGTTGCCTGGACAACCCGATCTCGTTTTCCCAAGCAGGGCCAAAGCGGTCTTCGTCCACGGTTGCTTCTGGCACCGGCATCGGTGCAAGATGGGCGATCGCATGCCCAAGTCACGTGTTGGATTCTGGCGAGCCAAGCTCGACGGAAACAGGCAGAGGGACGCGGCCAATAGGCGGCGGCTACGGAGGCTCGGCTGGGATGTCCTTGTTATCTGGGAGTGCCAGACTCTCCCAGCGAAGCGTGATTGGCTAGCCGCGCGGATATGTAAATTCCTGCGTTCTTGATGCTCGGACTCGCCATTTCGGCAGTCAGTGGCCATGCCGGAGGTGACGCGTGATCAGAGGCTGGAGAGTCACGTGCATACGGACCTCTATAGCGAG
This sequence comes from Phycisphaerae bacterium, assembly GCA_030612705.1. Classification (GTDB taxonomy): domain Bacteria; phylum Planctomycetota; class Phycisphaerae; order UBA1845; family Fen-1342; genus JALSRY01. The sequence continues at coordinate 3,438 of JAUWNI010000169.1, forward strand.
TGCGTGACGTGTGTGTCGTGAGGAACGTCGCCGCGCCTCGGCTGCCGGCGTCTGACGCTACCGTCGCTTAAACTGCCGTTCCAGATCGCGCAGCGTTAAATGCAAAGTCGTCGGTCGCCCGTGCGGGCAGTGGCTGCTTCGTTCGGCAATCTCGCGGCGGACCAGGAGGGCGGCGATTTCGTCGTTGGTCAGCGGGTCGCCAGCTTTTACAGCGGCTTTGCACGCCATCATGTCGAGTAGATCGTGCAGCAGCGTTTCGGGGCTCGGTCGGCTGCCTTTTTCGTTCAGCAGATCGAGCAGGTCTTTTACGAAACGCTGCTGGTCAACCTTCTGCAACAACGTCGGAAACGCGTGCAGCGTCACGCTCTGCGGGCCGGACTGGGTCAGCTCGATCCCCAGCCGTTGCAGGATGTCGGCGTGCGTTTCCAGTACCTCGAGACGATCCGCCGGCACGCGTACGACCTCCGGCAGCAGCAACCGCTGCGATTCCAGCGGCCGGTCGGCAATGCGTGCCCTAAACCGCTCGTACAGAATCCGCTCGTGCAACGCGTGCTGGTCGATGATCATCAAGCCATCGCCGGTTTCCGTAACGATGAAGGTGTTGTGGATCTGAATTGCCCGCGGAGCGGATAAAGGGGCCGAGGGGCCGAGGGACCAAGGGGTCGCGGATTGGGTCTCGGAGATTGATGGAACGCCGGGTTGGCCGATCGGTGTTTCCGCAATAACGGGTTGCGCGTTGGTTGCCACGGCCGGCGAGGCGCCGGCCGCTACACTATGCTGGCCGTCGGCAACCACTCCTTGGTCCCCTTGACCCTTGGAACCGTGGTCCCTCCACTCTGTTCTTACGGGCCGCACGGCGGACCCTACCTCTTCGTGGTTCCTCGGCAAAGCAGCGCTTTGCCCTCCCCGGGTGAAGAAATCGACCATCGCCGTTCGCACGCGCTGCTGATACTCTTCATTCTCGGCGGTCTGTGTTTGCAACGTGTGGTCGAGGTTGGTGGCGAGGAACTTTTCGCGTATCGCCGCGAGGACCTGTCCGTGGACGTAGTTCGAGTCACGCCAGCGGACTTCGCTTTTCGTCGGGTGTACGTTCACATCCACTCGCGACGGGTCGATGGTGATAAACAGAAACGCGACCGGGTAGCGCGACGGATCGATCAGGCTGCGATACGCCTCCTTGACCGCGTGCGAAACGAACTTGTCGCGCACATGCCGCCCGTTGACGAAAACGTACTCCCACTTGCCCGAGCCGCGGCTCTCCTTCGGCGGTGCCACCCAGCCCTCCACCAATACGCCGCCGCCCTCGCGGCGAACCGGCAGCAGCACCTCGGCCAGCTCGGGCCCGTAGAAGTCGGCAATGCGTTGGCGGCGGTCGGCGGTGGCGGCGAGCGTGTGGAAAACGCGTTTATTGTGCTTGAGCGAAAACGCGACGCCGGGATGTGCCAAGGCGAGTCGGGCGAACTGCTCGGTGATGTGCCCCATCTCGGTCTGGTTGGTCTTCAGGAACTTTCGCCGGGCGGGGACACAGTAGAACAGATCGCGAACCTCGACGCTGGTGCCGATCGGGCCGCCACGGGGTGTCGGCTCACCGATTTGCCCGCCGTCGACACGGATCGTATGGGCCACATCGCAGTCACGCGTACGCGAGGTGACCTGAAGCCGCGAGACCGAACCGATGCTCGGCAGCGCCTCGCCGCGGAAGCCCATCGTATGGATGTTGAACAGGTCGTCGTCGCACCGGACCTTGCTGGTCGCGTGGGGCTGGACGCACAGGCACAGATCGTCGGCGTCCATGCCCGTCCCGTCATCGACTACCTGCACCAGTTCGCGACCACCGTCGAGAATCGTGGCGTCGATCCGTGCCGCACCGGCGTCGAGCGCGTTCTCGACCAGTTCCTTGACGACACTCGCCGGCCGCTCGACGCATTCGCCGGCCGCGATCCGATTGACGAGTTCGGGTTGTAGAATCCGGATGGAACCCATGGGTTTCGCCTGGCGCTCGCGCGGCAGTATAGCATGAATCCGCCGCGGACCGTGCTCCGGCGGCATTTGGATTCGGGGGAGTGTCGTTGGCGTGTGACAGGTGTAGGGTTGATCGCGCGAATCAACGCACTTAATCTGTATCGTGTCGCAGCTGGCGTCGCTTGGGTTTCGTTACGGAAAATACGGCGCGAACACTTGAACTCTGAAGAGCGAGGCAACCCGTGACCATCCCCGAATACTGGTGGCCATACCTCTATCAATACGGCGTCGGCCTGATCATCTTTCTGATCGGCCTGGCACTGATCCTCGGCTATAAAAGCTGCGTGCTGTCGCGCAAGCAGGACCGCTTCTGGTTCGGCGTGCTGATCTTCGGATTCATCTGGTACGCCGGCATCCACCTGGCCTGGTACCTGGCGGCGATTTACGTCATGCCGGAAGCGCCGGGGGGTACCGGATGATCTCGCTTCTGGCGCAACAGCAGACCTACGGAACGTCGCTCGATTACGCGGTCATCATCGGCTACCTCCTGCTGGTGCTCGGCTTCGGCAGTTTCTTCGGGCGGTACACCAAGTCAACGAAGGATTTCTTCTTCAGCGGGGCCAAGTTTTCCTGGTGGCTAATCGGGATGAGCATGGTCGCCACCGGCGTCGGCTCGCACAGCTTCATGAAATACGCCCAGAAGGGCTACGAGCACGGTATGTCGAGCGGCATGTCGTACATGAACGACTGGTTTTTCATCCCGCTGTTCATGTTCGGCTGGCTGCCGATTATCTACTTCTCACGCGTGCGGTCGATCCCCGAGTATTTCCAGCGGCGTTTCAATACGCCGGCCCGCTTCGCGGCGGTGATCTTCCTGCTGATGTACATGATCGGCTACATTGGATACAACCTGTACACGCTGGGGACGGCGGCGCACCAGGTGCTGGGCGTCGACATCAACATCGCGATCTGCGTTATCGCCATCGTCTCCGGCATCTACATCACCGCCGGCGGGCAGACCGCGGTCATCTTTACCGACCTGCTCCAAGGGTTCATGCTGCTCGCGGCCGGGCTGGTGCTGTTCGCAATCGGTTTGAACGCGCTGGGGCTCGACGGGGGGATCGTCGACGGCTTCAAGACGCTCTGGGCCAACCTGAGCCTGTCTGAGCGCCTGCCTTTCGCACACTTCAACGAGCCGCAGAACTTCAACTTCATCGGCGTGTTCTGGCAGGACGGCGTGGCCGGCAGCATCATGTTCCTCTTCATCAGCCAGGGATTGATCATGCGCTTCCTGGCGGCCAAGAGCGTGAACGAAGGCCGCAAGTGCATTCTCTTTAACACCGTGTTCATCCTCCCGATCTCGATGGTCGTCGTCGGCAACGCCGGCTGGGTCTGCAACGTGATGGTCAAGCTCGGGATGATCGACGCACCGGAGGAGGCCCGCGACGCTTTCGTCACCGTGGCCGAGACGGTCTGCCATCCGGGCGTCTTCGGGTTCGTCTTGGCGGCCCTGTCGGCGGCGTTGATGTCGACCATGGATACGCTCACTAACGCCACCGCGGCCCTCTTCGTCTATGACATCTATCAGCCTTACGTCGCGCAACGCCGAAACGACCGACATTACATGCGAGCGGCCCGAATCTCGTCGGCGTGCGCGGCGGCGATCGGCATGGGCATCGGGCTATTCTTCGCCACCTTCGGCAAGGACATGTACAAGATTCACGGCATGTTTCAGGCGTTCGTCTGTCCCCCGATTGTCGCCGTCGTCTTCATGGGTGCCTTTTGGAAACGCTTTACACCGACTGCCGCCTTGTGGGCCATGGGCGGAGGCATGTTCTGCATCGGATTGTCGAAATTCTTTCCGGTGATCGTCAAACCGTTCGCCCACGGCGTGGCAACCGACGCCGACGGACAGTACAACTTCATGACCGCGATGTTCGGGCTGATTTGTACGGCGGTCATCGGCGTGGTCGTTTCGTTCTTTACCAAACCCAAGTCGGACGAGGAGATCGCCGGGCTCTGGATCGGGTCGATGGATTTCGCCCGCAAGAAGTTCAAGGGCGCGGATCCGAATTACGACGTTGGCAGAAAGATCAAGGCCGCCCTGCGTGTTTCGTCCGAAGGTACCACCCCCGTGACGACCGCCTTGACGTTCGAGCAATACCAGGCGCAGCTCAATACGAGCACGGAAAACGCAGAGTCACCGCAAGCGGGTATTCCAGCCGTACAGCCCGGCCCGCCGCCGCCCGAGTACGCCATCGTCCGTTTCAGCGCTGAGGATATGGAGCGGATGAAGGCCCGCACGGGCGACCTGCTCTACGTTGGCGACGCGCGCCGGTGGCTCGGCGGTTTGCGCTCCTCGCACTGCCGGGCCGGTGAGCCGCATAACCAGGGCAACGTCGTGCTGATGTCCGAGGAAGCGTTCCAGGCCGGCAGCTTCCTGCCAAACCGCCCGGTGCGGATCGAGAAGTTCTTCTAACAGTCCGGCGCTACAGTTTTGCGGCGGACTGCTAATGCTTTGTCAGCGTTGCTTTGATGGGTTCAACCCGAGGAGCCGCGGACTTCAGTCCGCGCGGTGCCGCGGGGAGTAGAATTTACCCTTCCCGAAGGACCGCGCGGGCTGAAGTCCGAGCGGCGCCACGGGGCGTAGAATTTACTCTTTCCGAAGGACCGGGCGGACTGAAGTCCGCGGCTCTTCGAGTATTGTTGCCCTCTTCAAGTATTATCACGGCCTCGAAAAAAACACTACCCATCACATCAACTTAGACAGAG
>JAUWNI010000071.1 GCA_030612705.1 Phycisphaerae bacterium
CAAGCCATAGTAGTAGGGTGTTTTCCGTCGTCGGTCACAATGGATTTCAAGAAACATGGCCCACCGTACATAGTATTGATCTACGGCAATTATACTATATATATAGCAAACATCAAGGTAATATCAATTATGTACATGGTACATTTTGACATTCTAAAGAGCAACTAACCTGCTATGGTCTAAGCACTTGACTCATTAGCAGTGGGGGAAATTACGTCTTGAGTAGTGCTAAACCTCGACGTGTCAACCGAAATCGTTAAAAAGCACTGCTCAAGAGCAGTGACACACCAGCCCATCAGTCGATGGCTGATAGAGCACTACGCCGCTTCGCGCTCCAGAACGGTTCGTAGCGATGCTCGAAGCCGAAGGGGATCCGGTGCTCCGCGGCCCGCGCCACGTGCCCGTCCAGAAAAACCGCGTTGGCGGCCTCGTTGTGACGATAGGCGAAATTGTCCTTGCCGCAGGAATGGTAAGAGACGATGCCGGGCGCCATCGAGTTCCCGTTGGCGTCCGTGAAAGCCAGTGTCAACGCCGGATACACGAATTCGGCCCGCCGACGATAATCATTGTTGTTCGGCCGCCCGCCGACGCCAAACGTCACGTTCATCGCGTAACTGAGCGCATAACCCCGCTCCTGATCATCCCGAAACCACAGCGGCTCATCATCCAGCGGACACGTCAACGACGACGCTTCCGCCGGCGGACCGAGCAACGTCCCATCCTCGGTACAACAAAGCGGCACATGAACATGCCGCATCAACGCGGGGTTCATAAACCAGTGCTGCTTGCTGACCGGCTCGCGGTACGCCGGTTCGGCGGCCGGAAACCAGTCGGACTCCTCATCGGCGTAATATTGCAGCGCGAACCCAAGATCACGCAATTGCGTCGAGCAAAGTGTCGATCGGGCCGCGTTGCGTGCCCCATGCAAGCTAGGCAGCAAAATGGCAATCAGCAGCGCGATAATCGCCACGACAACGAGCAGCTCAACCAGCGTAAACGCCCCAGAGCGACGCATTATCCGTCTCATCGGCGATCACCGTCGCCGCCGAGCGAGGGCCAGGGTTCCCCACCCAATCAACGCCACCCCAGCCGGCTCGGGCACCGGGAACATTCTGCCGCCGCTGGTTCCCAGCTTGCCGTCCGATCCGTTCACCGGTGTGGGAATCAACGCGGACGACGGAGCGCCCAAGGCGTCGATAAATGTTCCGGTTTGCGACCCGTCGGTTTCGCGGACGACGCGAATGTAGCGCGCGTCGTTGACAAATCCGTCAAGATCGATCCACTCGTCGATAAAGTACCCTGGGGTCCCGCTGCCCATTGTCCCTACTTGGAAGTAGTCGACGTCGTTGCTGCTCGCCCAGACCGAGGCGGCAGATTGCAGCCCGGCATAGTAGTGGATCATGAAATCCGGCCCGTCCACATCCCCGATTGGTACTTCAAAGTGAACCGTGAACGACTCGTCGCCGCTGCCCCCGCAGCTACGCCAACCGGCAACATAGTCGTTGTCCACCGGGTCCCAGGCATACCCGTTCTGGTTAACGTCCGCGTCGGGCGCGCCGGTGAGCCACCAGGTGGTCTCGTCGGTCATGGGTTGCCCGCCATAGTTCTGTATGTTGCCGGTCCATTCGGTAACCTCGTCGGCCCAGTAGACGCCGTCGATCAAATCGCCGCGGGCTACGCCGATTGCGGAGATTGAATAGGCGAGCGTCACCAGAACAACTGCCATATATCTCATTAAATAATCTCCAACATCAGGGTTACGGGGTTTCCATCTTCGCGCGGCGCAGCTATCGCCGCTCTGGCAATCCGCGCCGATTAACGGGGCAGACTGCCACAGTTATGCTTCTTCCAATCTCTGGAGAACCAGCTTCTGGTGAAACCGCGCCGCGGGAGACAAAGCTGATTGATTAATCAATCAATAGACTAATTATACAACAGAAGAAGCCCTTGTCAAACATAATGGTCGCTTGACGTTCGAAAATGCTTGGGTAGAGTAAAATCCGGCAGCGCGGCGAGATGCGCAGGTCCCCGTAGCTCAATTGGATAGAGCGTTGGCCTCCGGAGCCAGAGGTTACAGGTTCGAATCCTGTCGGGGATGTTTCCCCTTATCAGTCCGCCGCAAAAGTCATGTAGCGGCCTGCGCCTCGCAGGCCGTACGCCCAAAGCGGCGTTTCCGGCCTAGTGCTCCGCCACACCTCAATTGATGGATGGGTGGCCCATGGCTTCAGCCGTGGGGGACACGAATCAGCCGAACATTCGCGTCCCCCACCTCTAAAGAGATGGGCCACCCAATCAACGATGATCCACCGGATCAACTGTGGCAGAGCACTAGTACGGCCGGCGAGGCGCCGGCCGCTACGTCATTCCCGCCCCGTAGTGACTTTTGCGGCGGACTGTTATCCCTCTCCGCGCATCGGCCTCAGGTCGAGCATGCCTCTCCCGAATCGTTGCCCTTGCCGATCTCGTGAAATAGCCAGGCGCGGGCGAATTTCCAGTAGCGATCGGCCGTGGCACGCGAGATCCCCAGAATCTGTCCCGCCTGCTCGGCGGTCAGGCCGGTGAAGAAGCGCAGCTTAACGAGTTCGGCTTTGATATGGTCCTGTTGGGATAACTTCTCCAGGGCCTCGTCCAGTGCGATCAGATCGACCGAAGCCGGCAACTCGACGAAATCCGCCTCGTCCAACTCTTGCCGTTGATGTCCGCCGCCGCGCTTGAGCCGAGCCTTTCGCCGGGCGGCTTCGACCAGGATGCGTCGCATGGCCTCGGCGGCGGCGGCGAAGAAATGGCCGCGGTTTTCCCACTGCGCAGGCTCGTCGCCGAGGAGCCGCAGGTACGCCTCGTGCACGAGCGCCGTGGCTTGTAGTGTCTGTCCCGGCCGCTCCCGCGCGATTTTGCCGGACGCGAGGCGGCGCAGCTCCTGGTAAACCGCCGCCAGCAACTCGTCTGCGGCGCGCTGATCGCCTTTCCTCAAGTCCTCGAGAATCCGCGTCACGTCACTCATGCCGGCCTCGTGTAGCGGCCCGCGCCTCGCAGGCCGTCGGACAAATGTCGGGTCGATGACCCGACCTTGCAAGTATAGAGGACATCTTACGTCTATTGTAACTGTGACGGCTATGCGAAGGACCCGTGACACTTTTAGCGGGGCGCTGTTGCCAGCCCTGGAAGGGCGATAGTCAATAGCCGAGGGCGTAAGCCCTCGGATTGCGATCGACATGTCTAATCAGCCCCGAAGGGGCGACAGAAGCTCGCGAGGGCGGTTGCGCCGTTCTGTGCGTCAAGACGAACCCTACACGGCTTTCCGCCACAGGGGACGATTTCCGGGGCTCATATGCTGAGCGTTGAGCGACACGCCAGAAAAACCTTACTTGCTGAAGGAATCAAGCGCGCCAAAAGTGTCACGGATCCCTATGCGAATTGCCAAGACGGCCGGCACGGAGACCGGCCGCTACAGGAGCTTGCGCAGCTCCGTCACCGCTTGATCCACGTCGGCTTCGCTCAGGTGGTTGTGGAACGGCAGCGCGACCGTGCGGGCCGAGAGGGCCTCGGTGATGGGGAAGTCGCCCGGCTTGTAGCCGTGCTGCTGCTGGTAAAACGGCTGGAGGTGGATCGGGGTGAAGTAGTTGCTGCACGCGATACCGGCGCGACGCAACTTGGCGAGGATGTCGTCGCGATCGGCCTGCGAATAATCGTCGGACAGGCGGACGACCATGACGAACCAGGCGATCGTCACCTCGTCGGGAATCTCCATCATCGCGACGCGCGGCTCGTCGGCCAGACGCTCGGAATACCAGCCGGCGACGCGGGTACGCTTGGCGAGGATTTCGTCCAGCCGCTGCATCTGCACGATCCCGAGGGCGCAGTTGATGTCGCAGATGCGGTAGTTGTAGCCGAGCCGGGCGTGCTGTAGCCAGCCGGCGTCGGGGTCGCGCCCCTGGTTGCGCATCGAGCGCGTCAGAAACGCGAGCTCGTCGTCGTTGGTGACGATCATGCCGCCTTCGCCGGTGGTGATCTGCTTGTTCGGATAAAAGCCGAAGGTGCCGGCCTCGCCGATCGTGCCGGCGGGGCGCCCCTTATAGCTTGCGCCCAGTGCCTCGCAGGAATCTTCCAGCACGCGCAAGTCGTGTTTTTTCGCCAGCGACCAGATCGCGTCCATGTCCGGTAGCGAGCCGAAGACGTCAACCGGCAACAAGGCCTTGGTTCTCAGCGTGACCGCGGTCTCGATGCGCGCGACGTCGATCTGCCAGGTTTCGGGGTCGATGTCAACGAAGACGACCCGCCCGCCGTCGAAGAGGATGCTGTTCGCTGAAGCGATGAAAGAAAACGGCGTGGTAATCACCTCGTCGCCGGGGTTGAGTCCGAAGGCGCGCCAGAGCAGGTGCAGGGCGGCGGTGCCGCTACTGGTGGCGATGGCGTGCTTGACACCCAGCCGATCGGTGAACGTTTGTTCGAACTCGTCCAGCTTTGCACCCAGGCTGAGGTAGGGTGTGCGGAGGACGGCGGTAACCGCCTCGATCTCCGCCTCGGAGATATCGGGGCCGGATAAAGAAATCTGGCGAGTCACTGGCTTCTCCCGGTGCGTCATGTTCGAAACAAAGCTCCTTACGTGTCCTATTAATCCGCCGCTTACTTAAGTTGGTATCGGCGAAACATTGTAGCAGCCGGGCCCTGTACCAGTCGTGGAATACGGAAAAAGTACACCTGGAAAACGCCCGGTGCGGAGCCCGGCCGCTATAGGACTTTTACGGCGGCGTATCGGCAACTTCTTACTTGCAAGTGTACGAAAACCCCGGCGCGTTGTGCGTGAGTTTCGGGATGATAATGCTATTGGCTAACTTGACTGGCCGCTGCCCGGAACAGAGACGGGATCGGAATCCGCGGCGGATATCCGTAGTTGCGGCTTGTCGGTCGACTCGTCGCCGTAGAGACGTTCTTTCATCAGTCGGCCGATCTTGAACTTGACGGTCCGCTTGCTGGGAACCCGGACCTTTTCCATGGTTTTTGGGTTTTGGGCGATGCGAGCGGCGCGGGCCCGGACTTCGAAGACGCCGAAGTCGCGAAACTCCAACCGGTTGCCGTCGCCAAGTTCATGAATGATCTCTTCGAGGAACTGCTGGATAATTTTCTTGACGACAACGCGTTTGCTGCCGCCCTGTTCCGCGATTCGATCGACCAAGTCTTTCTTTGTGATGGTCTTCATCACGTTCCCCAAGCAGCCAATGTTAGGCGCTGCTGACTTAACCTCTGACCAAATACTCGCCGTTCAGCGAAAGGGCCAATCGTCTTCTGCCGATCAGCGATCTTCATGTTACGGCAAGGCGGCGGAGCAATCAAGCGGAATTCCAGTTAGGGTAATGAGTTATGTCAAGCCGGGGGAAAATTTTTTGGGGGCCTTGGGCTTGACAAGACCAGTCTCGGCGCGCACGCGTTCGGAACGCTCAATCCGTCGTACGTTGTTTGAACGGCTTCTCACGCGTCGCCGCTCCGTCAGACGACGGACGGTACTATGTGCGTGAGCTTAGCGCTTTGGCCGCTGCCTTGCGGGTTGACGCTTTTCTCGCGGCGGTTTTTTCGGAAACCTTGTGTTTGCGTACGACCTTTGGTTTCCGCGCCGGCCTTGTTTTCTTGCTGGAGCTGGCCTTTTTAGTGGAGGAACGTTTGCGCGTCTTGCGAGTCCGTTTGGTTTTGGTCGCGGGCTTGAGGGCTGGGACGGCGGCGAACAGGACGTCCTCGACTTGTTCGGCGAAAACGAATTGCAGCGCTTCACGGGCCTCTGCGGGAACCTCGTGCAAATCGCGTTTGTTGCGGGCGGGGAGGATGACCTTTTTCAAGCCGGCACGGTGGGCGGCGAGTAGTTTTTCCTTGACCCCGCCGATCGGGAGCACCAGCCCGCGGAGCGTGATCTCGCCGGTCATGCCGACCAGCGGGTCGGCAACCGTGTCGGTCAGCAACGTGAAAAGGGCGGTCAGCATGGCGACACCCGCGGACGGGCCGTCCTTCGGGATCGCTCCGGCAGGAACGTGAACATGAATGTCCGCGTCGGCGAGTCGTTCGATTGGGATACCCCATTCTTTTCCGCGTGAGCGGATAATCGAGAGGGCGGCCTGGGCGGATTCCTGCATAACGCCGCCGATCTGCCCAGTGACGATGAAGGATCCGCGTCCGGGCATGATGGATGCCTCGATGAAGATGATTTCGCCGCCGACGGGCGTGTAGGCCAGACCGGTGGCGACGCCGGGGATGCTGGTCCGCTGGGCGACTTCGCGGTCGAACCTGGGCGGTCCGAGGTATTCTTCCAGATCGGTCGGGTTAACGGTCTTGTCGATTTTCTGTTTGCGGGCGACCTTGACGGCAAGTCCGCGGCAGACGGTGCCGATCGAGCGTTCGAGGTTGCGGACGCCGGCTTCGCGTGTATACGCGTCGATCACGTGGCGCAACGCGTCTTCGTCGAACGTGACGCCGACGCCGCTCAGACCGTTGCGTTCGATCTGTCGATCGACCAGATATCGTTTGGCGATCTCGGTTTTTTCGGCGGCGGTGTAGCCGGGCATGTCGATGACTTCCATGCGATCGTGCAGCGCGGGCTCGACGGGGTCCATGTAGTTGGCGGTCCCGATGAAGAAGACCTTCGAGAGGTCGAAAGGTACGCTGAGATAGTGGTCGGTGAAGCTGTGGTTCTGCTCGGGGTCGAGCACTTCGAGTAGGGCGGAGGCCGGGTCGCCGCGAAAGTCCGCGCCGAGCTTATCGAGCTCGTCGAGCATGATCAGCGGATTGCGCGTGCCGGCTTTGCGGATCTCCTGAATGAGTCGGCCGGGGATGGCGCCGATGTAGGTTCGGCGATGTCCGCGGATGTCGGCCTCGTCGCGGATGCCGCCGAGGGCGATGCGGATGAATTTGCGTCCCGTCGCGCGGGCGATGCTTTGGCCGAGCGAGGTTTTGCCGACGCCCGGCGGTCCGGCAAAACACAGGATCGGGCTCTTGCCCTCGGGGTTGAGGATGTGGACGGCAAGGTATTCGAGAATTCGCCGCTTGATCTGTTCGAGCCCGTAATGGTCGGCGTTGAGGATTTCCTCGGCGCGCTCGAGATCGAGCTTGTCCTCGGATTCCTTGGTCCAAGGCATCTCGATCAACCAGTCGAGATAATCGCGGATCACGCCGTGCTCGGGAGAGGCCTGCGAAATTCGCCCGACTCGTTCGAGCTCGCGATTGGCTTCCTTGAGAACGATTTCCGGCATGTCGGCTTTGTCGATACGCTCGCGGAGTTCGTGGATCTCGGCGGCGAGCGTGTCTTCTTCGCCCAACTCTTTCCGGATTGCCTTCATCTGCTCTTGCAGGTAGTAGCGGCGTTGGGTCTTGTCGATCTCCTTGCGGACGTCGGTCTGGAGCTTCTGCGCGAGTTGCAGCACTTCGAGTTGGTTTTGCAGCGTCGCGTTGACCTTGCGGAGCCGATCGGCGACATCGAAGGTCTCGAGCAACTCCTGTTTCTGGACCACGCCGAGCGAGAGGTTGGCTGCGAGGAAGTCGGCCAGTGGTCCCGGGGTCTTGATGCTTTGCAGGATCTGCAAGGCTTCTTCGGGGACGTTGGGGCTTAGTTGGATAACTTGTTTGGCGGCCTCGCGGGCATTGTGGGCCAGCGCTTCGAGCTGGAGCGCGGGTTTGACCTCATCCTCGTGGGGATGGATCAGGGCGCGCCAATAGGGCTCGGTGGCAACGAACTCCTCCAGCCCGGTGCGCAGCACGCCATGCACCAGCAGGCTGTTCGTGCCGTCGGGCATGCGCAACAGCTTGAGGACGTGCGCGACGGTGCCGACGCGATAGATGTCGTTAATGCCGGGATCCTCGACATCTTCCCGGCGTTGGGTGAAGACGGCGAGCAGCTTGTTACCGGCCAGGACGGCGTCCATCAGCCGCCGCTTTTTCTCGCGCCCGATGCTGAGCGGGACGACCGTGCCCGGGAAGACGACCACGTTACGCACCGGCAGCACCGGCAACTCGCGGGGGATGTCGGGTAACTCGGGCTTGTCGGGCCCGCCGCTCTCCGGACGTTCTTCGATGACCGGCCCGCTCGTATCGTCGGCGCTGTCGTCTACTCGGTCGTCTTGCGCGGCACTGTGATCCATAGGTAACCTTCGCTATATATGGCTTCCAAGTGGTCCACTTCGATCGGTTCGGGCAGGTCGATCTCCCGCCAGAACGGGCCTTCATCAACTTCCATGGCGTGAATACTCAGCGGTCCCTCGACGCCGTCGGGGCGCGGCTGTCGTCGGTTGCCTTTGATCGTGATGCGTTGTTGTTCGCTGCATTCGACGTCGATTTGCTCGCGGGGCACGCCGGCGAGTTCGACGCAGATGTGGTAAGTATCGCGAGTCTCGTAAACGTTTGTGGCCGGCTGCCAGGTGCCCGAGTCACGGAAGTGGACGAAATCGCGTTTCTGCATCTCGTCCATGATGTCGTGAATCTTTCGCGACCACTCATCGAACTCATCGCCTTGGCCGAACTTGTCGAACGACATGGCTCACCGCGTGTAAATAAAGAAGACCCGATTCCAGAACCGCTTGCGCCGGGAACAACTCCCGGGCAGCGCAAATTATAACCGCTGCCGGCCGGGTGTGCGAAAATCCGGTTTGGCCAAACTTGCCGGAACCGATATATTAAGCAACGGGCCAGAGCGGTCAGCGTCTCGGCGAGACAAGGGAGTATGCCCGATGCAACGGATTGCATTAAGCGCCTGCGTGATCATCGCGGCGCTGAGCGGTTGTGCCAAACCGACGAAAATCACCACCAGACCACTGCCCGATCCGCTTCTGCGGACTCACCGACCGACAAAACGATATGTCGTGCCGGCAACGCCCCCTCGACAACCCGCTCCGCGAATCTCCCGACGAGCAACGTCCGCGCGGCTCAACGAGCGGGAGCTGATTCCGCCCCGCGGAATTAAACACGGTCTCTGGAACGTCATCGTCGTGCACCATTCCGCCAGCCCGCACGCAACACCCGAGAGTATGGATAACTATCACCGGAACGAACGCAAATGGTGCAACGGGCTGGGCTACCATTTCGTGATCGGCAACGGCGTGAATACCGAGGATGGGGAGGTCTACGCCGGCTCGCGCTGGAAGCGGCAGATCACCGGCGCGCATTGTAAAAGCGACAGCGGACGTTACTTCGGTATCTGGCGAAAGAACAACTACTTCAACACGCACGGGATCGGCATCTGTCTGATCGGCAATTTCGAACAGACCCGGCCGAGCGAGCGGCAATTGGCGGCACTCGAAGCGCTCACGGAGTTCCTCTGCTCAAAGACCGGGATAAATCCCGCCCACATGTACGGACACAACGATGTGACGCACAAGACCGCCTGCCCCGGACGCTATCTGAGCAAAAAGCTGCCGCAGGTTCGGGCGGCGGTGGCACAAGCGTTGGCGGTGGAGTTGGATTCGGGTCGGCCGCCGGGCTGGCCGTCAGGGCCGGACGACAAGTTCGCCACGGGTGTGAAGACGTATCTTGACCGGACCCTGCTGGCCGCGCACCTGAGTGTCAAAAGCGGCAGTGTTGCGTACCGGGGCTTCTGCGACGCTTTCGATAACGTCGCCGATCTGTACGGCGGCACGCTGAGCCGCGCTGCCGTTCATCACGTCGATGACGACCACGCCTGCTGCTGTGGCATCCACGCCCATGCGGCGTCGCAGGTCGGGCGTCAGGTCTGTCAGGCGCATGCCGCGCCAAAGCACGGCGCCGCCGCGCATCCAACTGACGCAGTTGATTTGGCGGCGTTGGACGACGGGGTGCACGGTCAGGCGCTGCCGGCCGCGCCGTAGTTCGATTGTGACGTTCTTTCCCGGGGGAGACTGGCCGACGAGTTCGGCCAGCGAACCCGGCCCATTCACGAGTTGATTGCCGAAACGGAGGATGAGATCGCCTTCGCGCAGGCCAACCTTGCCGGCGGGCCCGGCGGGATCAACCTGTTTGACAACGGCGCCAACCTGGGAATCGAGCCCGGCGGCCTCGCGTTCCTCGGTCGACGCGGAGCGCACCGTCAGCCCGAGATAGCCGTAAGTGACCGGCCGCCCCTTGGCCAACTCCTGAATTATGCGACAGCGGGTGGGCGTCATGGGGATCGCGAAGCCGACCCCCTCGTCGGCCGGGGCACGCGTGTGCATGGCGGTGACGACGCCGACCAACTGGCCATGAATATTGAATAAGGGACCGCCGGAGCAGCCGGGGTGTATGGCGGCGGTGGTTTGGATCATGTCGGCGTAGAAGCGGTCGTCGACTTCGCCGAGTCCGGGTAGCTTTCGTCCGAGGTTCGAGATCACGCCGACGGAGACGCTGGGGTTGCCGTCGTTGCCGAGACCGTAGGGATTGCCGAGCGTGATGGTCCACTGCCCGCGAGCGACCTCGGACCAATCGACGATCCGGGCCGGGGTGAGGTTGCCCCGCTTGACCTTCAGAACGGCCAGGTCGCCGCGCGCGTCGGCGGCGACAACGATGCCGGGTAATGACTGCCCGTCGTGGAAGAACACCTCGATTTCGCTGGCGGATTGGATAACGTGCTCGTTCGTGAGAATCAGGCCGTCGGAGTCGATGACTGTCCCGCTGCCGTTGACCGTGACCAGTTGCTCGAAGGTTCCATTCGGCTTTTCCGCCCCGACGCCGGGCAGTGTCGCCATGTAGCGCCGCTGGACGCGAAGGCCGACGACGCTGGGCGTGACGCGTTCGACGACGCGTTCAAACGCCTTTTCGATTTGGGCAAGATCGGGAAGCGGCTCGGTGGCGGCGGTCGGATTTTCGCCGCCGCCGGCGCGTATCGGCGCGAAGAGCGCCAGCAGCAGGAACAGCAGCGCGACGTATGCCCAGAACCGTGTCTCCAGCAGCGTGGGAGGCTTGAAGCGAACGGTGCTTTTCAACACAAGGTGCATCGAGGTAGCCATCCGATAATCAGGCGGTAACTCACTTCCCTCACGCCGGATGCGAACCATACGGGCGGCTCGCCCGAGATTCATACAGGCGAGACGCCCGTACCACCCTTCAATCTTCGGCTACTCGGGGCCGGCCCATCAGTTGGCGAAGGCACTTGCTGCGCAAGGGTCGGCCCGCGGCCGGCCAGGCTATCGTTTACGGGACGTGGCCGCGGCTACATGCGCAACCCGCTTGCTCGACCCCGGCGCGGGTGCCTTCCGCACCTTATCCTCCGGCATACTCTTAGGTTTTTCGGCGTTGGTGTCCGGCTCGGGTTTTGGGAGGCGGATTTCGAGGATTTTGGCGCGCATCTCGTCGAAAACGTCCGGATTGTCACGCAGGTACTGCCGGGCATTCTCGCGGCCCTGCCCTAAACGCATCTGCCCGTAGCTATACCAGGTGCCGCTGCGGGCGGCGATGCCGCTGTCAACCGCCAAATCGAGCAGGTCGGCCTCCCGGCTGATGCCGCACTCGAAGAGGATGTCGAATTCGGACTGGCGGAAAGGCGGGGCGACCTTGTTCTTGACCACCTTGCCGCGCACGCGCGTGCCGATCACCTGGTCGCCGTCCTTGATCATGCCGATGCGCCGTACGTCGATGCGAATGGAGCTGTAGAACTTCAACGCCCGGCCGCCGGGCGTCGTCTCCGGGCTGCCGTACATCACGCCGATCTTTTCGCGTATCTGGTTGATAAACAGGACGCTGGTGCGGCTCTTGCTAATGATGCCGGTGAGCTTACGCATGGCCTGGCTCATCAGGCGGGCTTGGGCCCCAACCTGGGCGTCGCCCATCTGCCCCTCCAGCTCTTTGCGCGGGACCAGGGCGGCGACGGAGTCGATCACGATCACGTCGAGCACGCTGGAACGGACCAGCAGCTCGCAAATCTCAAGCGCCTCTTCGCCGCAACCCGGCTGGTTTACCATCAGCTCCTCTAGGTTAATGCCGATGCGCTTGGCCCAGGAGGGATCGAAGGCGTGCTCGACGTCGATGAAGGCGGCGGCGCCGCCCACTCGCTGTGCTTCGGCGATGACGTGCAGGCACAGCGTGGTTTTGCCGGAGGACTCGGGACCGAAGACTTCAACGACGCGGCCGCGGGGGATGCCGGACCCGCCGAGAGCGAGGTCGAGCGAAAGTGCTCCCGTGGAGATGCCGTCGGTGACGGCGCACGGCATGTCCTTGAGGCACATGATGGCCCCTTTGCCGAACGACTTCTCGATCTGCTGAATGACCCGGTTCAACGCCTCGGTTCGGTTTTCTTCGCGCGACTCCGCCATGTATCGACCCTCACAGATTAGAACCTAACGCCGTGCGGGAGACCGGCGAATACGAACGTTTTACAAACCCCGCGAGTTGGCGTAATCCATTATGCAAACATTAGCCTAACAGTCAAGTGCCCGGAGTGATTTCTTTTCGCCCCGGGATCAATTCACGCGGTACGCCTATGTCCGCCACTACCAGGCGCCCGAGCACCTCGCGGGCCGCCTCGCCGGCAAAACCAACCTTGGGCGCGACAAATGTCACCGTCGCGTCGGCTCGAAAACACGGCTCGTTGATCTCGCCCGTGTCGGCGTTCAGACCGGTCGGAATGTCAACCGCGACGCGGCGAGCACGAGAGGCGGCGTTAGCCAGTCGAACCAGGTCGGCGATTACGCCCCGCGGCGGGCCGGTCGATCCGGTCCCGAGCAAGGCGTCAACAATGACATCCGTATTCGTAATCTGGGCCTCGATCTCTTTACGCTGCGTTTCGTCGGTCGCATCGAGCAGCGTGCCTTCCATGCGTTCGTAGATGCCCAGGTTAAGGTCGGCGTCACCCTTATACTTGTCGCGTGGGGCCGCCAGCACGACGGCGACCTTCACGCCGGCGTTACGGAGGTGCCGCGCCGTGACGAAACCGTCGCCGCCGTTGTTGCCCGAACCACACAGCAGGAGCACATGTGACTTGGGCGGATCGAGTAGCACTTGATAAATACACAGAGCGACGGCCCTGGCGGCGTTTTCCATCAGGACGATCCCGGGAATGCCGACGTGCTCGATCGCGAGGATGTCGAGTTCGCGAATCTCCTGGCAGGTCAGGGCATCGCCGGGTTCGTACGGTATGGTCATCGTGCGGCTCCAATGCTCGAGTGAGGTAACGTTGTCGCTACGGCCGGTCCGATTGTTACATGCGGGACAAAAGCTACCGGTACGACGGGCACGCTTGCGCGATTCCGATTATACGCGAGCGCGCCGAGCAATCACGGGGGGATGTGTGAAAAAACAATGTAGCGGCCGGTCTCCGTGCCGGCCGGGAGGTTGTAGCGGCCGGGCCTCGTACCGGCCGAGAAACACACGTCCGCCAAGCATATCTGGCGCTGGGAGTCACTGTTTACGGTAAATTTCCTGACCAGAGGCATTTTTTTCTCAAATTCCGCGTTGCGCGGGGCCTCATTTGGCAACTAGTGTAGTGTCTCAAAAATAATGCCTCGCATCCAGATGAAGAGCCGCGGACTTCAGTCCGCCCGGTCCTTCGGAAAGGGTGAATTTTACTCCGCGCGGCGCCGGGCGGACTGAAGTCCGCGGCTCCTCAGGTTGAACCCATCAAAGCAATACTGACGGAGCACTAGGCTCCGAGGACTTTTTCCGCCAAAGCCAACGGCATCACTGCGTAGCGGCAGGGCTCCATGGCATAGCCGGCGCGACCTTGTGAGAGTGAGCGCATGTGTGTCGCGTAGCCAAACATGGTCGAGAGCGGAACCTCACAGTTGATGACGTGATTGCCGCCGCGGATGCTGGTCGACGTGATCACCGCTCGGCGGGACATCAGGTCGCCGTTGATGGCGCCGAAGTACTCCTCGGGGGTGACGATCTCGACCTTCATAATGGGCTCGAGCAGAACGGGATCGGCGTCTTCGAGGGCCTTGTGGACGGCCAGCGCCGCCGCACTCTCGAACGCGATCTCCGACGAGTCGACCGGATGCTCCCGTCCGTCCAGCAGCGTCACCTTGACATTGATGAGCGGATACGATCCGAGCGGGCCGTTCTCGGTCGCCTCGCGGGCGCCTTCCTCGACGGCGCTAATAAACGCCTTGCGGACCGCGCCGCCGGTCGTGGCGTTGACAAACCAGAAGTGCTCCTGCGACGGCTCGGGGACGAAGGGCTCGACGCGGAGCTTGACGACGGCATATTGGCCGCGGCCGCCGGTCTGACGAATGAAACGTCCCTCGGTTTCGATCGCGTGCGAAATCGCCTCGCGATAGGCCACGCGCGGTTTGCCGATCTTGACCGGGACGTTCAACTCGCGCTCCAGCTTGTGGCACATCACCTCCAGGTGCAGCTCGCCCATGCCCGAGATGATCATCTGCCCGGTTTCGATGTCGGTCTTGAAGTCAAACGTCGGGTCACTGCGAGACAGCACGTAGAGCGCGTTGAGCAGCTTGTCGCGGTCGCTCGCGGCCTTCGGCTCGACCGCCATGCTGATGACGGTCTCGGGAAACTCGATCTTTTCGAGCAGGACGGAGCCGCGGGTTTCGCAGAGCGTGTCGCCGGTGACGGTGTCCTTCAGCCCGATCGCGACAACGATGTCGCCGGCGTAAGCCCGGTCGATCTGCTCGCGTTTCTTCGCGAACATTCGGTAGAGCCGCGGGAGGTTTTCTTTCTTGTTGCGGCCGACGTTGAGCAGGCGCGAGCCCGCCTTGAGCACGCCGGAGTAGACGCGGACGAAAAACAGGTCGCCGTGCGTGTCGGTGACAACCTTGAACACCAGTGCAGCCAGCGGCTGGCCGGGATCGCACTTGCGTTGGACGGTCCGGTCGAGGTCGTTAGGGTCAACCCCTTCGATCGGCGGGGCGTCGAGCGGCGACGGGAGGAAGTCGCAAACCGCGTCCAGCACCGCCTGCACGCCCATGTAACGCAATGACGACCCGCACAAGACCGGCTGGCATTGCAGCGCGATCGTCCCCTGCCGCAGTCCGGCAACGAGCTGCTCGTTCGTGAGTGAGTCATGGTCGAGATAGTTCGCCATCAATTCATCATCGAGCTCGGCGACCTGTTCTTCGAGCAGGTGACGCTCGCGTTGGGCCCGCTCCCGCAGCTCGGCGGGGATCTCGCCGACCGCCTTCTTCGTATCGTGGCCGCTGCCGCTAAAGGTCATCGCCCGCATCGCAATCAGGTCAATGAAGCCCCGGAAGTTGGCCTCCTGACCGATCGGAAGCTGTATCGCGATCGGCTTGGCGCGCAGCCGCCGGCGCAGCGACTCAAAGGCGTGCTCGAAATCGGCCCCGATCTTGTCCATCTTGTTGATCAGGCAGATACGCGGCACGCGATACTTGTCCGCTTGGCGCCAGACCGTTTCCGACTGCGCCTCGACCCCCTCCTTCGCGTCAAACACCACCACCGCCCCGTCGAGCACGCGCAGGCTGCGCTCGACCTCCGCGGTGAAATCCACGTGGCCGGGCGTGTCGATCAGGTTAATCCGGCAATCGCGCCACGGGAACGAGACGGCCGCGCTGTAGATCGTGATCCCGCGCTGCTGCTCCTCGCTATCGAAGTCGGTGACGGTGGTACCCTCGTCTACCTCGCCCATCTTGTGGATCGTACCACTGTAGTAGAGCAGGCGTTCGGTAGTGGTGGTCTTGCCGGCATCAATATGCGCGGTAACGCCGATATTACGTATTTTGGATAGATCTTCCATCAATCACTCTTGAGGTATAGGTTGCCGGGTTCATGACAATTCCGGTGGGCTTCGGCGCGGACCCTGTAGCGTCCGCCCCCCGTGGCGGACGTCGGGTGGCGAAAGATTTCCACATTCCACGTCCGCCACGGGGGGCGGACGCTACGTTTCCCGGCTTACACAGCGGGCGGCAGTATAACGAAATCTCGGAGTCCGAGCGAGGAAGAGCACCGTGGCGCCGCGGGAAGGAGTCCATGACAAAACAGGCAGAGCCGGCGTGTCCCCACGCCGGTTTCCGGGCCGGGGACGGCCCGACTCTGCTTTCCGGGCCGAGGACGGCCCGGCTCTATTGCGGAAGTTGCCGATCGGGTGGCCCATGGCTTTAGCCGTGGGGAACACGAATCGACCGTTCATTCGTTTCCCCCGCCGCTGAAGCGACGGGCCACCCACGTAACGAAAAGCTTTGCGAACCTCGAAGAAATCGGCCGTTTGCGGTGCAGGGACGTTGGTCTATCGTTTTGTCAGCGTCCCGGAGCAGTCAAAGTCTTGTACGGCATATCCCTCCCAATCGGGATCAGACGCGCTGCCGGCTCGGAAATAGCCGTCGTAGTGCGTCTGCGAGGCGTAGGTCATCGAGTCCCCGTCAATCTCCATATGCAGCGTGTGGGTTCCTTCGGCGGTGACCGCCGCATTCTCATCGTCGAAACCCATGTCGAGATCGAGGACGACGTCGATAGTGTCGGCCGTGCGGGTGAGAGATACAACCGTAATGGTGAAGTCATAAGGCCACACATAGTACGTCTCGGTCTGGCCCTCGAAACGCACTTCAACCGTCAGCCAATCATCATAGGCAAATGCGTGCACCGGTGTATAAAGGGCACCATCCTGGTCAAAAGCCGTAGTGATGCAGACTATCCTGTTGTAGCCACTCTCACCGTAGCCATAGAGGCACTCGCTCTCCTCGACGTCGATGTTTCCGTAATACACGTCGCCGTCCCAACCCGACCAGGACGAATCAGGCTGGCATGGAGGATCGTCGCCCGAGTCATCGTCGTCGCCAGAACCATCATCGTCGTTAGAGCCGCCGTCTCCGCCAGAGTCGTCCGAGCCACCGTTCCCGCCCCAGCCGTCAAAGCCGGGGAAATCCCCAAACCAGTCGCCGCTACCGCCTCCAGGGCTATCCGCGTTCGGCGGCCTGTATCGCTCATGCGTATCGCCGACATCGATGTTCGGGTTGATGGAAATCGTCGAGTAACCATAGGACCAGGCCAACTCATACCCTCCCTCGCCGGCCGCAACCCTCTCCGCCAGATCACTCAACATGTTTGCTCTTTCAGCGGCAGCGTCATCGCTCGAATCCCCATTCGCCTCTCTATTCGAGCCGAGATCAGCAGGGTCAGCGGCATTCCACAAAAAACCCTCCGCTAGTGGACAGCCACCCAAACCTGTAGCCAAAAACATGAATACAACGATCAGTCCAAGAATTCTCAAGCCAGTCATGGTGAAGTCCCCTTTCTGGCGCACCATTGAGGAATGTCCCGCAGGCGCGCGTTGCGGGTCCCGCTCGACGAACCGCCGGACGGGAAACGACAATACCTATTTAATTAATCCGAATCTGTTGTGATTATACCGCGTCCGGTCAAGGTCCCACGAGTACAGATTAGCCCTGGTTGGAGTCGGGAACGGCCGGAAGCGAGTCCGTAACCGCTCCCGGCTACGCGTTAAATCACCAAAAAAAAACGGCGCCTGTCGCATTGCCGCGAACCAGACGCCGATCATCCCACACCAAGCCGATTCGGCAAGCACCCCTTGCGGGTGCGGTTTGTTTTAGAACCTACTCAGGCGACAGCGTGCCCTCGCAAGTGACCTCCCAGATCGTTTCGATGCTGCCGTGAAACAGGGCTACCTCGTACGTCGTCGTCGAGGAATACACGAGATTGCCGTTCTCGAGGCTGTATTCGATGACCTGGACGCCGGTGCCGTCCTGGGTCTGAGCCTCGTTCGAGCCCTCGGCGTGGTGAACGAGATTCAGTACGACACGCGTCGTCGTTTCGCCGTAGGTCGCCAGAGCGACCGTTACGGTCAGCGTGTAATCGTAACCGGCCGAGGACTCGTTGAGCGTGACGGAATCGCCAACCTGGTTAACTTCCGCGACGAAATCGACGCCGCCCTGGGTTTGTCCGTAACCCGGCACAATGAGCGCGGTCGGCAAGCCGCTTGCGTCAAAGGTGACCGCCTCGTTCGTGGTCCATTCCTTCTCACTGTCAAGCGGACCACCTATCGACTCGCGTTTGACACGGGTCCACTGGCCGCTGTACGTCCCGGTAAACGCGGGCGTGACGTTGTTGTCGGGTGAATCCCCGCTGTCGTCGGACCCGTTCGTTACCTGAGAATCGTCGTTTAAGGCTGAATCGCCACCGGTACCGTCACTCGGCGATTCGCGCCCCGCATCGGAGGTGTCGGCGCCGGCGTTCGCATCCGCGTTTACGTTCACATCCGCTGGTGCGTTGATGTCGACGTCCGCATCCACGGTGACCGGGCAACCTCCCATAAGCGGCCATGCAAAGAACATTGCGATAATAAAAAACCCGAATTTTACGTTCATGTTTTATCGCTCCTTGGTTCCCTCGGGGTTTTTCGCGGGCAGTGCTCCGGTCGGCTCCAGCGATACTGCTGATAAAACCTGTCGTTCTGTCGCCGGCAATCCCCGTCCGGCACATTCGACCTGCTGCCGGTCCTCCATATCATAATACGACCGGCGGCAAGGGGACTTCCACTATCACCGGGAACGCGCCCGAAATAAATTTGCCGAGCGAGACAGTTCGATCAGCCCCAGGACCAGGCAAAGCGGTGTTTGAAATGGTGATAGTAGAGTCCGATCACACGCATGGTGAAGATGTTGGCGTAGACCATCAGCACGGAGAATGCCGCTTCAACGCCGAGCCCTATGCCGCCATCGGCACCGTTGCCGCATACTGCCCCAACCAGCAGCGACGGTCCGACAACGCCGACATAGACCAGCAGCACGACGGTGATGTAAGCGGGCAGCGTCTTGACGATCGTGATCGCTATCAGATCGAAGCGGATCACAGAGCGCATACCTCCCAGCGCGACAACGAGCAGCATCATCGGCCAGAAAGTCATCGTGATAAGCAGCACGGCACCGAGAACGAGTCCACCGTTCTTGGATTCATCAAATGAGGACAGGAAGTCCCCGGCAAACGCGACCACCAACTGAGCTCCCGCCTGGGTGGCGGTCATTTGCGCAAGCAACAGCAGATAGCCCAAGCCGATGAGAAACGGCAACAACGCTGCCAACCACGCCACCGTCCACTTCAGAAACGGGAGAATAATGCCCTCCCACACATCCCCGATTGTCATATTGGGAAGTTCCAACAAACCGGCGGCGGCATCAACCACGACGTTCAGTCGGTACGCCATGTACCAGCCCTGCACGATGAAGAGTCCGACCAAGCCCAAGCACCCGGCGAACCGCAAGGGGATTTGCATAAGCACGATAACCGAGACGATCACAAACGTTACCAGATCGCCGCCGCGGGTGAAGAACAGCAGCGATTTCCCGACGTCACGGAGGTAGGTTCCCATGCCGGTCGGGGCACGCCGCGCCGCATCGTCCGCGGCGGCAAACGCTCCGCCCGGAGGAGGTAAAAAGCCGGCGGAGGTGTCCGGAGTCGGAACCGGCGGCGGGGCCTCGCGAACCTGGACCTCACCATCGGCCAGGGCGCCGAGCAGATCGTCCTCCAACTCCTGGACCGGCGCGGCAAGCGTAAACCGCTCGCCGCATTTCTTGCACTTGCCTTGTTTGCCGAGCAGTTTGTCGGCGACGCGGTAGCGGGCCGCGCACGCGGGACACTGCACAACGACCATGGTCCAACCCCTGTTCTTGTCAACCTGCAAGTCAGACGTGTCGGCGAATTCTGAACGCTCCAAGTATCATTCAGAATTCCGCGGGGACTCAAGAATCGCCGGATCCGCACGGGCTTCAAGCCCGCAACTCTTACTGTCGCTGAACATGAATAGTTATGTCAGATAGGATAACCGAAATGGCGAAAAATGTGCGACTCGCCACTTTCTGATAGGGGTTCAATCGCCGTTTTTGTTCTCGGCGGCCTCCCCGCCGCCGGCGGCATCGGGAACGGTGGTGACTTCCTTGTCGGCTGACTTTTTCTTGCCTTTGCCCGTGTGGCCGGGTTGCTTGTCAGGCTTGGGCTTGGCCATGGCGGCCTGATTCTCGGCAATATCGGCGGCCTCGATGGTTGGCAGCTTCGCGAGCAACTGCTCATCCGCGTGCATGAGCACCTGCTGCCCTCTTCGCAGACCGTCGACGATCTCAACCATGCTGGTGTTCGAGCGCCCGAGGGTAACCTCGACCGGCGTCGCGGAGCCGCCCTGGCGCGCGAACACGAAACTGCGCGAGCCGCGCGTAAAGACGCACTGGACCGGAACCGACAATACATCTTCGAGCGTGTCGATCAGGACTTTGACTTCGGCGCTATCGCCGGGCGAAAGCGGGGCATCGGTCGCGTCGAGCAAAATCTCGGCCCCGTGCTCTTTCAGATCGGGGTTCAGCCAGCGGTTTTCGGAGTCGGCATATTTATCAATCTTGGTGATCTTGCCGGTAAACGACTCTCCCGGCACGGCCGGCACGGTCACCAGGCACGGCATACCTTCCTTGACGCGGTGCCGATCGGCTTCGTGGATGCGGGTCTTGACGAGCATTTGGCTGGTATCGGGCAGCACGACGAGCGTCTGCCCCTCGTGAACTCTCTCGCCGGCCGCGATGCGATCATTCCCCCACCGCCAACCGCCGCCACTCGGATACTGCACGATGCCGTCCGCCGGCGCCAACATCTTGCACTTGTCGAGTTGCTTATGGACCTTTTCGACGCCCTCTTTGCTGTTCTTCAACTGTTTGGCATACTGTTTTACCCGGGCTTCCGATTTATCCTCCCGCGATGCCGCCCGCTGTTTCTCGCGATCCAGCTCTTCCTGGGCACGATCGACGGCGGAGCGCCGCTGCTTCTCAACCTTCGGCTTCTCGTATTTCAGGAGGATCTCCTTGGAGAGTTCGTGCCGTCCGAGCTGCATCTTCGAGACTTTCAGGGCGAACTCACGATCCTTGATCTCGTTCGAAGTGACCCAGCCCCTTTCTTCCAGCTCCTGGTTCTCCTCGAGTTCCGTCTCCTTGCGTTCAATATCCATCAGACTTTGTTCGATACTGAGGTCGATTGCCTTGAGCTGCCCTTCGAAATCACCTTTCAGGTATTTCTCCAGATCGAGCCTGGCGACTTCGAGGTCGATTTGGGTCTTCTTGAGATTGCTGGCATTCTGACTCTTCTGGATCGCTAGCTCCGCGACCGCCGAGTCATACTCCCCCTGGATTCGGTCCAACTCCATCTCTTTGGCTTTCAGGCGCTCCTCGAGCGTGTCCGAGGCAAGCTCGACCAACAGGTCGCCCTTCTTCACACTCGTGCTTTCCTCCACCACGAACAGGATCGTGCTCTGTCCCTCGACCTCGCACTTGATGTTGACCGACTCGCGCGGCTCGAGCTCGCCGTCCTCGGACAGCGTGATGCCCAGCGTCATCGGCTCGACCACGTGATACGCACCGGCCGTGTCCTCGCGCCCCATCATGCGGTCTAACCAACCGACCGCGGTCGATCGCAAGGACAGCGCCAGACCGCCTAATATCACCACGACGGCGGCAAGGATCCACCAGCGCCTGACGGTCCGTTTCGGCGTAACTCGCTGACGTGCATAGGAAGTCGGCAGAGCCGTCGTCGGAATCGTTTCACTCACGGTTTGCATGTCGGACCCCGTTATAACGTTCAAGTCGCGCACCTTATCTATCCCGGTATCCATCCCCAAACATTTCGCCGGGTGCACGCCACCGACTTATCCCCCCCAAAAACACACACTCTTTATATTGTAGTCGATAAAGGGGCGTGCGCCCCTTCAATAAATCTCGGATGCGTACGATTTCTTACTCCGTAATCCACTGTCTTAACCGCTCAAAATTGCGCATCAGCCAATGCACCTTCCGCCTGACCATCCGCAACACCCCAAATCCGGGGATTTGACCGAGCGACCCCGTCGCCGCCACCGGTACGACGCACTCGGCGATCAAGGACTCGATCATCAGATGCGGGATCGCCTGACGCTGGTTCAGATCGAGCTTGACGCGAGAAGCGTACCCCATCAGGAAACGCCGCATCCGCGCCTGGTCGAAAAACTCCGGCCATTGCCCGGGGTCGTCGCCGCCCCGCAGAATCGAGAATTGCAACATCCCGTTGGCAACGTCGGCGACAGCCGGGTTGCGACGGGCGGAGTCGAAATCGAGCACAACGGCGACCTTATTCTTGCGAAACAGCATGTTGCCAGGGTGCCAGTCACCATGAATGATCCAGCTTTCCCACTGCCTGAATCCAAACTGGTTGACCACCTCGGCGGCCTCGTCGTAGCGTTCGTAAAGCTCCTGTGTCAACGACAGCAGCTCTGCCTCGTAACCGCTTACGGAATCGTGGCTCGAGATCGTGCTCGGGATCGAGTTCAACCCGTTGCGCACCGTGCTCGAATCGTGGTACCCCCCCACCGGCGGCTGCCACGCCGTCTGAAAATCCCCCACCGCGCGATGGAAACGCGCCAGCGTCTTGCCCGCGTGTGCCGTCTGGTCGAGCGAGGCGTCGTACTGCTCGCCGGCGATGTATTCAAAGAGCTCGTAGACACGCCCACCATGGATCAGCATCGAGTCCCGCGTGTCGCGTGTCGGCAGCAGCTCCGGAACCGGGAAGCCTTTTTGCCGCAGATGCCACAAAAGCGTGTGGGCAAACGTGACTCGGGCGGGTTTGTCGCGACCCTGGGCCCGGCGTTTGAGCAAATATCGACCCTGGGCGGTCCGCAGCCGAAGTTTAGGCGAGCGGCGAGATCCCCGTGGGAACTCCTTGGCATTCTCGATAACGCCCAGGTCGTAGTGGCTCAACACCACGGCCAACTCGCTCGGGGAGAAGCGTTCGCGTTCGATCTCCATGGCCCATGCTCGTACGAGACACCGTCACTCGGTGTGCGGCTAGTGCTCCGTCACGCCCCGGCTCTTGGGTAGCGGGGGGGGGGGGGGGGGCCCCCCCGCGGGGGGGGGGGGGGGGGGGGGGGGGCGGGCCGCCGGGGGGGGGGGGGGCGGGCGGCGCGG
>JAUWNI010000197.1 GCA_030612705.1 Phycisphaerae bacterium
GGACTTCAGTCCGCGCGGCGCCGCGGAGCGTAGAATTTACCTTTTCCGAAGGACCGCGCGGACTGAAGTCCGCGGCTCTTCGAGTATTGGTGGTCTTTTCGAGTATTGTTGCTCTTTTCGAGTATTGTTGCCCTCTTCAAGTATTATCACGGCCTCGAAAGAAACACTACCCATCAAATCAACATAGTCATAGCACTCGCGATCGGTGTTAATCCGGCAAACTTTTATCGGCCAGAAGACTTTTCGGGGAATTGGTCGATAGAATTCAAACGGAGCACTCGTACCAGAAGGAGCCGCTGTGTTAGCCACGTTTCCACGTGAACTCGAGGAATACCGCCGGGTCATCGAGGACGTGGCGCGCGACGAGGGGCTCGATTTCTACGAAACGATCTTCGAAATGATCGATTTCGATCAGATGAACCAAATCGCATCGTACGGGGGCTTCCCGACGCGCTACCCGCATTGGCGGTTCGGGATGGAATACGAGCGGCTCAAAAAGCAGCACACCTACGGGCTCGGCAAAATCTACGAGATGGTGATCAACAACGATCCGGCCTACGCCTACCTGCTGACCGACAACATGCTCGTGGACCAGAAAACGGTCATGGCCCACGTCTACGCCCACGTCGATTTCTTCAAGAACAACGTCTGGTTCTCCAAAACCAACCGCAAGATGATGGACCAGATGGCCAACCACGCCACGCGCGTTGGGCGGTACATCGAACGTGAGGGTTACGAGGCGGTCGAGTCGTTTATCGACCTCTGCCTCTCGCTCGAAAACCTGATCGATCCCTACCTACCGTTCATGAAGCGGCAGCCGGACGCCGTCGAGAAGGCCCACACAAGGGACATACACGTACGCCAGCAGGCCGAGGAGAGCGTCACGCGTTTCAAGGCCAAGCCGTACATGGAACGTTATATCAATCCGCCGGAGCGGCTGAGCGAGGAGCGGGATCGCGAGATGTCACGGCTGACGGCGGAGAAATCGCTGTTTCCGTCGTCGCCGGACCGCGACGTGCTAGGGTTCCTGCTGCACTACTCCCCGCTGGAGGATTGGCAGGCGGACATCCTGGGGATCATCCGTGAGGAGGCTTACTACTACGCACCGCAGGGTCAGACGAAGATCATGAACGAGGGGTGGGCGACGTACTGGCACTCGCGGATGATGACGCAGTATCACCTGCGCGATGACGAGCTAATCACGTACGCCGACCATCACTCGGGGACGCTGGCGACGTCGCCGGGGCATCTGAACCCGTACAAGATGGGCGTGGAATTGCTCCGCGACATCGAGGACCGCTGGAACAAGGGGCGTTTCGGGAAAGAGTACGACGAATGCATGGACATCCAGCGGCGGCAGAACTGGGACATCGACCTGGGCGAGGGCCGCGAGAAGATTTTCGAGGTCCGCCGGGTGCATAACGACGTGACGTTTATCGACGAGTTTCTGACGCCTGAGTTCGTCGATCGCTACAAGCTATACCACTATCGCCAGGATCCGACGACGGGGCGGATGGTGGTGGTCAACCGCGACTTCGACCAGATCAAGCAGACGATGTTGTTCATGCTGACCAACCACGGACAGCCTTATATCTACGTGGCGGACGGCAACTACGCCAACCGCGGCGAGCTTTATCTCGCCCACAAGCACAACGGCATCGATATCAAGATCTCGTACGCCAACGAGTGCCTGAAGAACCTGCAAAAGATTTGGGGCCGACCGGTGCACCTCCAGGCCCACATCGACGACGAGATGCTGCTTTTTTCCACCGACGGCGAGGAAGTGAAACAGCAGAAGATCAAGGACGACCTGCCGAAGCCTGCACATAACTCATTTGCTTAACATTCCGCCCTCGAGCATTCGGATCAAGCGGGCGATGATCGCATCCGGGCCGTCGACCAAATCGTGCAACGATGTTGCCGGTGCGTTCCAGCGCCGCGCCACTTCCACGGCAAGGCTTCGACGGACCGTTAGCAGCGTAAGGCCCCGCCGATCGGCCAACTGATCCAGTTGTTGACACCAGCCGCCGCCTTCCAACTCCAGCGGGCCGACCTCGTCCACGATTACCAGGCCGCCGGTTAACTCCGCGGCCTGTTCGAGGGCGGCTTTTCCGAAGGCGAGCCCCGCCGGCAGGAAATGAAAGCGGCCGACCTGTTCGGTGCCCGGGCCGTCGATCGTTGCCAGGTGAGCCGAACGTCCGTTTGCCAGATCGACGACATCATAGCCCACGCAACCGCTCGTTTCGTGGACGGCCGGCGCGATGATGCCGCCCGCGGTCGAACCACGAGCACACATCCGTTCAGCCAATCGGCGACACGTGGTCGTCTTGCCGCTGTGACGATCGCCGACAAGTAGGGCAAGGCTCATGGCGCTGATTCTTCCGGCTTGCTTTCCGGCTCGGCGGCTTGTTGACCGGGGGCTTGTGCCAATAGCAGCGCTTCGGCGACGTCTTCGGTCAGGCGGACCGTTTGCACTCCCACGGTGGTTACCAGCCGCCTCAGGTTTTTCAGCCGATGTCGGCGAAAACCGCCGCGCAGCCGCAGTGCCAACGTGGATCGGCGCAGGATTTCCAGGACCGCCGGCAGCAGATTCGTTCCGATTGCACAGGCTAACCCAAGCTTTTTGCCGATGAATCGGCCGAGGAAGCGACTGACGGCGGCCGGCGCGATGCAGCCACCGATCAGCAACATGACGGCCAGCGTTGCCAGCACGCGGACGGCCATGCCAAGGCCGGCGGTCATTGCTGGTGTGCCGCCGCCGCTATGCGGCGCGTCGGTCTCGCCGGGCGTGCCGATCAGCCAGATCGGCAGCACGACCGCGATAGTCAATCCGAGCCAGAGCCATTTATTGAACAGTGCTGGAAACTGGCGCCGGTCGAGCACCGCCAGCATTACCAGCGCCAGCGCCGCCGGCACCAGCAGCGCCGGCCAATCCAGCATCAGCGTGGCGATGAGCGTTGCTGGTCCCAGGACGAGTGCCGCGATTATTCGGGCTCTCGTCCGAGCCTTTGTAGAATTCGACGAGCCAGCGACCATCCGAATATCCCACAAACTGAACCATATACAGACGAAACCACTACAACCATGCCGACCAAAGTGCCCGCGGCCTGGCCGGCCAGACCGAGTTTGGCACCGCCCTGCTTGTCCAGCAGGATTGTGCGGAAACTGCTCAGCGCGCCGGGACCATATTGTACAGCCAACATGGCGAGCAACTGAACCAGCGGCACCAGCGCGGCCAACACTCCCGCCACGGCATAACGCCATCTCGCCGGTCGGCCGAACCATAGCGCAAATTCAATACAGACGGCCTCGGCCAGGATGCCGATCACCGCCCGTTCGATCCCGCGCGTGACGGACATTGGGAGCATCACGGCGGCGACGACTCCGACGGCCAGGCACGCCCCGCGTCCGCGTTGATTGCTTGATGCCAGTGTTCGCCGGGCGACGAGCATGATGATAATGCCGATGCCGGTCATCAGCGTTCCGTGCATCGGGATCGAGGCGGAGCGGAGGATTGCGCCGAGTGATATCTCGGCGGCGCCCCAGACGGCCCCGAAGACCGCGACGACGGCGACCCACTGGGCCTGCGCGGGTGATCTGATTGTGTTAGTCGAGTCTTCCATTACGCAGTACCAAAACGCGATCGCAGAAGGCCTCCAAAAGCGTTTGATCGTGCGACGCGATGACAAACGCCGTCCCGTCTCGCCGCTGTTCGAGCACGAATCGGATGAGCCGTTCGAGGCGGTCGGCATCCATGCCGTGGGTGGGCTCGTCGAGCAGGATCGTGGCAGGGTTGCCCGACATTGCCGCCGCCAGGGCCGTGCGCTGCTGCTCGCCGTATGACAGCGAGAGGGTAGCGCGATCGGCCAATGACGACAGGTCGGCCGCCGTGAGTAGTTGTTCGACCTGCCGGCCGGCCGCGGGTCGCCGGGCGTTCTCCGCCGCCAGCGCGACTTCGTTTCGGACGGTATCGCAGAACAACTGGTGCAAGGGGTTTTGCAGCAACAATCCCACGCGTGAGCAGGTATGCCGTTTCCGTTGACAACGCCACTTGAGGTCGCTTTCCGAGGTTGCCTTGAGGCCGCCGGCCAACACCAGCAGCAACGAGCTTTTTCCGGCACCGTTGGGGCCCGTCAGCCCGACAACCTCGCCCGGCCGCAACTCGAAATCGATGTCGTCGAGCACCAAGCGCCCGGACCGCCGACACGAAAGGTGACGGCAGGTAAACACGGGTTGATCGTCGCCGTTGGGGCGCTCGGCGGCGGCGAGCCTTCGTAGCATCTCCAGGTTAAGCGGGTCGGGCAGCACCTCGGGCGGGGCGCTACCGCGGGACCCCGACCAGGCGCGGGCCCCGTTGGAGTCGAGCCGCACCGCCCCGTCGATCAGATCCAACAGATGTTTCGCTTTGTGCTCGGCGGCGATAAAACGCGTTCCAAAACGCTCGGCACAGCCAGCGGCCAGCCGCACCAGTGCCGCCGCCGCGCGCGGATCGAGATTGCTGGTCGGCTCATCGAGCAGGACGACGGCGGGACGAGTGGCCAGGACGGCCGCGAACGCGACGCGTTGCTGCTGCCCGCCCGAGAGTTCCACGATTTTTCGATCCAGCAACTCGCCGAGTTCGAGTTGCTCGACGAGATCGGCGAGCCACCCGTGGCGCAGGTCGCCGGTATCCCGGCCTCGGACGGTACCGGCCCGCGCCAGTAGCTCGTCCGCCACCCGGGGGCTGTGCAGCATCGCGTCGGTGTTTTGAAAAAGCAGACCGACGCGGCCGTCGGGCCGGCGCGGGGCCGGTTGGCCGAGTATGTCGACTTCGCCTTCGAGTTGCCCGCCGCGAAACCCGGGTAGCAAACCGCAGAGGATCCGCAACAGCGTGCTCTTGCCGGAGCCGGAGCGCCCGGACAGCAGGACCAGGCGCGCCGAGTCCGTATCGAACTCCAGCGGGGGCCAGAGCGGCGTGTCGGCCGTCGAGGGTCGGTATGTCAGACCGCGAACTGTAATCATATGAACGCCGCTTAGTCGATTATACTAGCTCCGCCACACCTTAATTGATGAGTTTAACCCGAGGAGCCGCGGACTTCAGTCCGCCCGGTCGTTCGGGTAGTAGAATTTATCCTTCTCGAAG
>JAUWNI010000125.1 GCA_030612705.1 Phycisphaerae bacterium
TTGGGGTCCCCCCCGCGCGGGGGGGGGCCGTATAAAAATTTTGGGGGGGCCTGATTCCAAATCCCCGGAAAAGTCCATACCGATCGGGAATGGGCTCCCGGCGCCCCCCCCCCCCCCCCGCGCAGCGAGAAATCATCCCGGCCGCGCCGTACGATTGCACACGGTCATTCAGTAGCTTCGGAGGACCCCGACGACCACGCCCTGAATCTCGACATTCTTGCTGATGATCGGTTCATACGCCGGGTTGGACGCCTCCAGGCGAATACCGCGTGACGTGCGGAAAAAACGCTTGAGCGTCGCTTCTTCACCATCGATCAGAGCAACGACGGTTTCCCCATCGTGGGCCGTCTCGCGTTTCTCGCAGATTACGTAATCCCCGTCGGAGATATTGTCCCCGATCATGCTGTCGCCACGCACGCGCAGAACAAAGTTGCCGTGCGGCGAGACGAACATCTCCTCGAGGTCGAGAACTTCACGATCTTCGATCGCCTCGATCGGCAAGCCAGCGGCGATCACGCCGACCAGCGGCAAACGCGTCGCCCGCTCGTCCGCGAAAACGATGTCGCTCTTAAGTCGCAAAGAGCGTGCCTTGTGCTTCGTGCGCCTGAGATAACCCTTTTTTTGCAGGGCGGCGATGTGCTCGAACACGGTCACCTTGCTGACGCCGAACTCGTCGCCGAGCTCCTGCATGGTCGGCGCGTACCCGTAAGCACGGGTGAAGTCCCGGATGAAGGTCAGGACGCGCAGTTGCTTGGGAGTCAGCGGGGGCGGCTTTCTCTTCGACGGTCTCGCACGCGGCATCCGTCCATTCCTCCATGAGGTAAGCACTCAAAGAACCGTAGATGACAGGCGGTAATTCCCGGCGACTTGCCGACCAGACTTGAACGTCCGACACTCCCGCCACCGTTCGCACCGGGATCCGCACCTTCAAGGCGTTGAAACGCTGCCCCAGCTTCTTTGCAAGCGCAACCACCTGCTCGTCACTAAGGGCGGATGTCTCCAGGTCCAGAAGGCCTGGTCCGGCGTCGCGAATCTCCTGGCGAAAGGCCCCGCCCGGCCCGAGTACACACAACGCACGTCCATCGTGATATTCATCCGCGGACACTACGCACTCCTTTGCGTCTCACGTCGTGCGAACCCGACATGCCCATCCCCGGCACAACTATGCGAATAATACCCTAACATATGGACTTTGTCAAATGCCTCGGCAACTTTTTTCAGACGTGTGGACCTAGATGTTGGTGCCTGCTGGGTTTATGAACGCCATCGGTTGGGGATGTTTTTATCGACAGACACCGAACTCCTTGTGGGATCAGGAGTTAGTTCGAGCCGGCGGATTCGGGCGATGTTTGGGCTCCGCCATGGTATGTCGTCCCCCGCCATGTGGTGGTCGTGCCGCCCCCCAGGCGACGCATCGCGTTGAGCGTCATCCCCAAACACAGAACGGCCCCGAGCGGATAGCTCAGCGCCCAAGGCGGCCGGTTGCCCGTGATGCCATAAAACCGCCACAGAATCGACTGCTGCGCCAGAATCGCGAACCCCGCCGCCGCCGACATCCAAACCCACTCGCCGCCCGTCAGCGGCGAGCCCAGCAACGTCACATAAGGCGACAGGCTGAAGATCGACAGCATCAGGACGCTGACCAGCAAACGCGGAAACGTGCCAAAACAGCCGTAAAAGATGCGGCTCCACCCGCGCCAGATTTGTTTGATCCCCGTGTACATCCGCACGCGATACAGGTCGCCGCCGCGAATCACTTGCAGCCGCAACCCGGCGGCCTTGACCAGCCGAGCCATGTGCATGTCTTCGTTGAGCGTCGCCTTGACGGGTTCGTGCCCCCCAATCGCGTCGTATGTTTTTCGCGGCATCAGCATGAACGCGCCGTTGGCATACGCCCGGGGCGACTTCGGGCTGTTCACCTTTTGCGGCGGAAACCAGAATACCATGATCGCACCGGCGACCGGCTGAACCACCCGCTCCCAGAACGTCCCGGCCTCCAACCGCGGCAGCACGGATAGAAAATCGACTTTCTCGCGCAGCGCGAAACGTACCGCCGCCGTCAGCAGCCGCGGCGAATCATACGCGCAGTCGGCGTCGGAGAAGCACAGCCACTCGCCGGTTGCTTGCTCAACCCCCGCGTGCATCGCGTTGTTCTTCCCGAACCAGCCCGGACGCAGCTCCTTGACGTGTACCGCGGTAACGCGGCTGTCGGCGGCGGCGAATTCATCGATGATCTTACCCGTGCGGTCGTCGCTACGATCATTGATTACAATGATTTGAAGCCGCGGATAGTCCTGCGCGAGCAGACTCTCGATGCAGCGCCCGATGTTCTCCTCCTCATCCTTGGCGGCGACCAGCATCGACAGGTCCGGCAACGCGTCCGCCTCCGCGCCGGGCTCGTCGGGTCGCAGGACCGGCTCGTTACGGCCCTTGTTGAGATCGATATGCCGCTTGAGCCAGACCAGCCCAATCAGGCAGGTGATCCAGAACCAGATTGTCGCGGCCCCGTACTCGAAGGCGGGGCCGATCGCCGTTATCAGCATGTGTTGTGGTTCTCCAGCGGGATTCAGAGCGGGCAGCGTAGCGAAAGCGAGTTAGCGTGGCAAACGGTGGTCAACAAAGCCCCGACCGTGCTGTTCAACACCGACCACGGCATCATTTCCGATGATATTGCACCGTCCGCCGCTCACCGGCCGCATTCACAACATCCAGCTTGACCCGCGTATCTTTCCCCGCCGCGTCGAGCGCGTACTGCAAAGCCGCCACGGTGCTCACCGGTTTGCCGTTGCAGCCGACGATCAGTTCCTCAACTCTGATCGATGGCGGATCCGCCGCGCCCTCGATGTTGCCCAGGATCAAGACGCCGCGATTGCTCTCGTCGTATCCAAAATTCGAGGCATAATCCGGCAACAGTGTCCGCGCGTACAATCCCAGACCTCCAAGCTCTCGCGCCTCGCGCCTATTGGCGGTAATGGCGGTGAATTCCTCGTCACTCGGTCGCCGCCCGAGCTTTACGGTGATCGCCGCGTGCTTCCCGCCGCGGATCAGGTCGAACGTCGCCGCCTCGCCGGGAGGCACGTCCGCGATAAGTCCGCGTAGCTCGGCCATGTTCGACGCCGGCTTGCCGTTGACCGCGAGGATGATGTCCTCGACCAGCACGCCGGCCTGGTCGGCCGGTCCGCGTTCGATCACCTGCGTGATCAGCACGCCGCGGCGCTGGTTGATCCCAAAGATTTCGCGATCCACCGCTGTCAGCTCTCCCATCGTGATCCCCAGCCAACCACGCGCCACCTCGCCGGTTTGCTTCAACTGCTCGGCGATTTTCACCGCCATGTTCGACGGAATGGTGAACGCGATTCCCGCGTGATACCCGTCGCTGTTCATCGCGATGGCTGTGTTCACGCCGATCACCTCGCCTCGCAGGTTCAGCAACGGCCCACCCGAGTTGCCCGGGTTAATGGCGGCGTCGGTTTGCAGGAAGTTCTGGTAGAGAATCCCGCGGCCCGTCACCACGTCCATTCGTCCAGTCGCGCTGATGATCCCGTGCGTTACGCTCTGTGAAAGTCCGAGCGGCGCCCCGACCGCGATGACCCAGTCGCCCACCTCCATCTTGTCGGAGTCGCCGAACTTCAGCGGGTGCAGCTCGGAGGCGTCGATCTTGATCATCCCCAGGTCGGTTTTCGGGTCTGTCCCGACCAACGTCGCCTCGTACTCGCGCTCGTCCGGCAACTGTACGTAAATCCGGCGGCGACCTTCGATCACATGGTTGTTCGTCAGGATACAGCCGTCTTTGTCGAAGATAATCCCACTACCGCTGGCGGGACGAGCCAGATTCTTCTGTTTTTCAAGCTGCTCTTCAACCCGCTCCAGCCCGCGCCGCACATCGAGAATCGATTCCAGCGTCGGATCTTCCACCTGCTCATCGTCAAGTTGCCGCGCCATTTCCTCCAGAAGTCCACGGAGCCGACGTTCCTCGCGTTCCAGAGCGACTATTCGTTGCGGCGCGTCTTCGTTGGCGGCTACGTGAATGTGTACAACTCCCGGACGCGCGACTCGTGCCACCAGCCGAAACGCGTGCGATACCTCCCGCACGCGCGCCAAGTCCTGGTTTACCAGCGCCAACTCGTCGCTGTTGGCTTGCAGCCTTCCCCGCTCGACCGCGTGGGTCCACTGTGTCACCAGCCGGTTCGGTACGCCCAGCACAACCAACAACAGCAATACGAAGACGGCGGTCAGCCACGTTAATCGCGGCTTTCTCTCTTGCTGTGAAGTCATCGTTAATCCTCCGCGCTCGCCTAGTGCTCCGTCGCTACTCGATTGATGGGTGGCCCATGGCTTTAGCCGTGGGGGACACGAATCGATAGTCTATTCGTGTCCCCCACCTCTAAAGAGGTGGGCCACCCTTCGTATTATCCATCATTCCACGTATGTCAAAGCACCAGAGCGTGTTTCGACAAAGTGTAGCGGCCCGGGCCCCGTACCGGACGGAGAATCATCTAAACATCCACGGCCGACAGGGGCGTCGGCCGCTACATAATTTCCGAAACCGCTCTAGTGTTCCGTCATGCGGACATTTGACGGGCAGCATCGGCGTCTCAGGGGTCGGTTGGGACGGCCGGTTGCGACGCCGGCGGCGGTAGCAGCTCGCGCAACTCAAGACCGGCCGCCTCGGCGTAACGCTTCGCAAAATCGTCCAACGTCTCGGGCGTCACCAATTCGCTCGGGACCATCCGAATAACGCCGGCCTTTTGGTTGTCGGTCATCGCGCCCAACGCCAGCTCGGCCGCCAGCGCGCCCAACTCGCCGTCGACCGATCCCGCCAGCGCCGCCGCCTCACCCGATCGCAGATACCCCCATAGCGACGGGGCCGCGCCCACCGTTGCAAAACGTGCGTTCCGGCCCAGCAACTTCGCCGGCGAGGTCGTTAGCCAAACCGACGGTTCCAACGTCACCACCAAACCGGCATGCCGGAACCGCGCAAACATTGCACGGACCAACTTCGTCGGCGGTTGCTCACCCTTGCCGGCATTCCGCTCTTCCAACAACGAAATCCCAATGTGCGCACAGGCTTTGGACATAAACCGCTCGTAGCAACGCGTATCCTGATCACACACTCCGTTGCGGTGCAGCAGGATGTAACTGCGCTTATCGCCCGCAATCTCCGTCAGATGCTTCCCCAACAGCTCGGCGGCACCTGCCAGGTCTTCCCGCACGTGACCGAATACGCCCGCAACATCCAGGTCGACGCCCAACGTCACCAGGATCGTCGCGCTGTTAACCACGGCTTCGGCCGCCGCCCGCGCCGTCGCCGACTCATGTACGTAAAGACAAACCGCCTTTGGCTTTTTGGCAAGCGCGTCGTTGACTACGCGCAACAGCGACTCACCACGATTATCGGGCGGCGTAAACGTCTCCAGCCGCAACGCCGGATATCGTTCGAGAAACCGTCGGGCCCCGCCGGCGATCCCCGCCCACTGCGGGTTGGATTCCGCCGGTGTGACCAGGACGATCAGGTCACCCTCTAGCGGTAATTTTCCGCTCAATGGCGTCGAGGATACCTGCTCGCAACCCGTAACTGCCGCCAGGATAATGAAATGCGATAATATGCGTGCTGTTCGATCGCCGATGGTGCCGTTTTCCCGGTTGAGCATCCGTCGTCTCATTTACCAAATCTGTTTCAAGCGGGTGCATCCAAAACTTGCCGATGAAGCTATAATACACCTGAGTATACTGCGCGGTAAGAAAGCCGCGCGGCATTTGTGAAGAATCAACGCGCGGGAACCGCACAGCTCCGCTTTGTCTGCGGGAAAGCCGCGCGGCATTGACGAGGAATCAACATGAGATGCTCGCTAATCGCTTTTTGCGTAGCCCTGTTGTTCATCTCACCAACCGCTTGGGCACAAACATCCGGGAATAACGACGCCGACACCATCGGCGATAAGCAACCCGCCGAGAACGTCCGCGGCGGAGCCGTGCACCAACGCGCCCCCGGCCGCGTGATCGACTTCGCCCGTGCCAGACACATGGCCCTGCGCGACGCCCGGCTTGCCGCTCAGCGTAGCGGCGACACTTCCGCTCTGGCGCCCGAGCCTCTCGCGGTTAGCGGCTCCAGTGACTGGCTCTCAAACCTGCTCGGCAGCCTCTCGCCCTCGTTGATAAACTCGTTCCTGAACACCGGCCTGGGTGGCAGCGGCGGCAGCGGTTCGACCGGCTCGACCGGCGACGACTTCTCCAATCTCCCGCCCGAGGTCATCCAGATGCTCGCCGGTGCCGGCATCGACCTCAAGGATCTTAATCAGAAATCGAACCAGGAATCGGCCGACACTCCGTTCGCTCAACCGAAAGAATCGTCACGCATGCAGACTAGCGGCGAGACGCAGCAGGAACGCGACTTCGTTGTCCGCTGGGCCGACGCGATGCTTTCCACGATCTTTACCTCGCTCGCCGTTGCCGTGCAGACCAACGAATTCATCGATCTGATCAAGGACATCTTCCGACCGCTCATCAATCCGGGCGATACCGGCGACAGCTCGAATGGGACGTCCTCCGGCAGAGGAATCGGCCAACCACGCTTCGCTTGCGTTGTTGTCGGCAATCACCATCTGCTTATTTGACCCAACGACCCATTGCCGCGACCATGCCCTAACCATATGTTGCATATATGACTCCGAGCGGGAAATGTTGAACGTTGTCATTCCGAGCGCAGCGAGGAATCTGTTCTCAGCGGAGTCGAAGGGATCCAAAGAAACTACGAAGGTAAATGTTTAACGTTGCAGCCCCGTGAGGGGCGACAGTCAGTAGCCGGGGGCGTGAGCCCCCGGAAAACGTGACGTTCGGTGATGAGAGCCCCGGAGGGGCGACAGAGAGTTCCCGACACGCGCCGCGTCTCTGCCGCCCCTCCGGGGCTTTCGGCACAAAACGCTCCCTTATCCCAGGGCTTACGCCCTGGGCTACTATCTTTCGTCCCTCCGGGACTATTAGAAGGCTAAACGCGGACTATTAGAGGTGGGGGGACACGAATGTGTATTCGATTCCGTGTGCTTACACATATGATTCTCAGCGAATGATTTAACAATGAACCCTTCCGAAATGCGTGATAGCTTTGCCGACCGCTTCCGGCAGCGCTGCCGCGTCATCGCCCGTGCTCCCGGCCGCGTGAATCTCATTGGCGAACACACCGACTACAATGACGGCTTCGTTCTGCCGATCGCGACCGAGCAGGAGACCTGGGTCGCCGCCGCCCCGCGAGACGATCAAACCGTCCGCGTCTACTCGACCGAGCTCGACGACCAGCAAACCTGGCCCATCGACGACTGGCAGGCCGCCGATTTCCCGCATTGGACCGCGTATGTTGCCGGCGTCGCGGCCCTGCTCCGTTTGCGCGGCACCCGCCTCGGCGGTTTCGATTTGCTTATCCGGAGCGATGTTCCACCCGGGGGCGGGCTCTCCAGCTCCGCCGCCCTCGAAATCGCCACCGCCCTTGCGCTTACCGACATCGCCGACATATCGCTTGAGCCCAACGAGTTAATTGACCTTTGCCGAAAAGCCGAACATGACTACGCTGGCGTTCCCTGCGGGCTGATGGACCAGTCGGTTTCACTCGCGGCCAGATCCGGCACCGCCTTTCTCCTTGATTGCCGCAGTCGCGAGATCCGGTACATCCCCTGCGACCTTGGCGACCACGTTTTCGTGATAATTGATACCGGCGTTCGGCACGAGTTGGCCGGCGGCGAATACGCTCGTCGCCAACAGGAGTGTCGTCAGGCGGTGGATTACTTTCGCCGACTCGACCCCCAGGTTCGCGCTCTCCGTGACGTCTCTTTCGACGCCGTCCGCTCGCATATCAAGCAGATGGATCCCTTGCCGGCGTCTCGGGCCAAGCACGTGACCTCGGAAAACGAGCGCACCCTCGCCGCCGCCGAGGCGTTACGTGCCGGCGACCTGTCCCGGTTCGGGCGTCTGATGACTGAATCGCATCGCTCGCTGCGCGATGACTATCAGGTCTCCTGCCGCGAGCTTGACCAGATCGTACGGATCGTCACCGCCGTCGAGGGTGTCCGCGGGGCCCGCATGACCGGCGGCGGCTTCGGCGGCTGCGTCGTCGCCCTCACGCGCGAAACCAGCGTCCCCTGGATCGAGCACGCGATCGTCCATCAATATCAGCCTCCCCCGAACCGACCCGCCAAACTGCTCCGCACACACCCCGGCCGGGGCGCCTCAATCGAGTTTAGCCAGTCGACCTGATTCAATCGGTCCGTGCTTCGCCACTCCGCAAAGGTAAGCGTCATTTGCGTGGTACGCTGTCATTCCGAGCTTTTCACCGGCGTTGCCGGCCACGGGTGAAAGGAACTGCTTGTCGGGCTATTTTCTTAGGAGTTGGTGTGGAACGGCGGTCGGGTGACATGGGCAGGTCAAAGGCCTGCCCGTGTTCTGTGTAGGGCAGGCCGTGAAACGTCGGAGCGGTTCAATCCGCCGATTCGACCCTAACCAGCCGAGAACGCCCCACGTGCGAGCCCGCCAGGCCTGCCATTCCAAACTGTGCACCGAGGGCAGCAATCAGCTATCAGCTTGTCATTCTGAGCGCAAGACAGATCGCAGCACTGTACGCATTTCGCGCAGAAAGCGTGTACGACTGAATTGTTGTGTGTGTGCGTGCATCGCGATCGGATCGAATGTGATTCCCTCGGCACGCTCGATCGCGGCGGTGACGCAATCCACGGTCTGTTCTTCAAACCAGATGCCGGTCCGGCCGTCGACGACGCTCTCGGTCGCACCGCCGATGCCGTAGGCGATTACCGGGCAGCCGTGGGCCATGGCCTCGACCGGGACGATGCCGAAGTCCTCCTCGCCGGGGAAGAGCAGGGCTCGCGCGTGGCGGTAATACTCATGGACGGCGTCACCCGTCTGCCAGCCGAGGAATTTGATATTGGGGCGGTTTTGCTTTTGATAACGGCGGACGTCCGGGCCTTCACCGATCACGAGCAGTTTGCGTTTGAGCTTGCGGCACGCCTCGATTGCCAGATCGAGCCGCTTGTAGGGCACGTGCTGGCCAACGCAAAGGTAATAATCCTCACGCGACCCGGTCGCCGGCTCGGGTGGCAAGTCCACCGGCGGGTAGACGACAACGCTCTCGCGGCCATAGTGTCGGCGGATGCGTTTCGCGACGTGGTGCGAGTTCGCGACGAACCGGTCGACGCGCTGGGCGGCTAGTCGATCGGCCGCACGAATTTGCCGCACTATCGCGGGCCAGAATGGCCGGAGAAAGACCGGGAGTGTCGCGCGATACGTGTCGGCCAAATCCCAGACATAGCGTGCCGGCGAGTGACAGTAACATACGACCCGGCTGCGCGTGTCGGGCGTCATCGCCTTGGCGATCGCCGCGTCGGAGCAGACGACCAGGTCCACCGGCGGCAGTTTCATTCGCCGGGCTGCCAGCGGCATCAGCGGCAGGAGCTTTGGATAGTGCCGCTTCGCACCGGGGAGATACTGCAAGAAGGATGTTCTCACATGCCTCGAATCGGTCGCCCACTCTTGGATAGACGAGGCACCCGGCCGTGTGTTCTCTCCCAACCCAGCAAGATGCCTCGATCGCCGCGCTTCCTCGGAATGACTCTGCTCGACATCTGGAAATCCTGCCGGATCGTGGACCAGAGTGTAGATCGGGCTATCGGGCAACAGCTCGCACAGAGCTTCGAGCACCCGCTCACCGCCCCGACGTCGAACCAGCCAGTGATGCGTCAGCACGGCCGAGCAGTCCAGCGGCTCGACGCCGAAGGAAGTGTCGCCGGCGCGTGAAGTGTCAGTATTGGGGGAGACCGCTTCCACCAGGATACCTCAGTTCGCGTATAACGCATCATAAACGTTTGCGGCCCGGCGGCGAACTGGAATAAACTGACTCGCATGGGAACGTTGGAATGGCGGAGTAATGGCAACAGTTCAGCCGTTTGCAACAAGCTTTCAGCAATCAGCTTTCAGCGGTCAGCCATCTGCGTTGTAGAGCGTGCAGGTGCCTTGCCTTGGTCATGTTCCCGCGCTGCTCTCAATAACACATTATTTGCGAAATTTGATCGCTGGCGCTCGTCTTTCGGCTGATTACTGAACGCTGAATGCTTACGAATAATGTAACATAACTGTATCTTGCTCGGTTCGGCGGCGAATTGGGAATTACATCGTGGTTAATCGCAGGGGTAGTCCAATACCAGGG
Source organism: Phycisphaerae bacterium (assembly GCA_030612705.1). Lineage (GTDB taxonomy): Bacteria > Planctomycetota > Phycisphaerae > UBA1845 > Fen-1342 > JALSRY01. The sequence goes on from JAUWNI010000125.1 coordinate 10,205, forward strand.
CTGCTACAAACGGGCTTTTGTTGTCTGCTGCTGGCGGTTGGCGGCTGCTCGTCGGACGAGGCGTCTGAGCCGCCACCCGCTTCACCGCCGGCCGTTGAGGTACCCCCGATGCAGCCGCCCGTGCCCGAACCGGAGCCCGAGCCGGACCCGTTACAGCCCGAATCCGAAAACTGGTCCTTGGAAGAAGCCCTGGCCAAAATGGCGGACGACACGACCCGGCTGAGCGCCGCCGTGCGGCTGGTTCGATTGTCCGATACCCTCCCGCTCTGCGTGCCCGATCCACTGCCGCTCAAGATCGCCCGGCGATTACGTGTTGTGGCGTTGTCCGACACACTGTGGGCGCTCGGCCTGGCCGCGCCCGATGACCAACGCCTCGCCGGCCTCGTGCTGATCGACTCGGCCGGAGAGATCACGCTGCCAATGATGGGCGTGGAAGAAGAGATCGCTTTGCTATGCCGCGCGGAAGACGCCGAACTCTTCCCGCACTTACTGCTCCTGCCCGGCCAGGTGTTTGTCCTCGGCGACGAGTTGCAGTCGGCGTTGGTTGCCAAGTCGCCGCGGGGGCTCCGGTTCGATTTACTCTACGAAGACGATTATCCCTACGTTGCACTGCTGTGGCGCATACCGCGAGCGGCAACCGACGAAACCCGCGGAGAACCCGTCGAGCTCGCGCGCTACAACTGGGACCCGTACGAGCTGGCCTTTGCCGGACCGCTCTCCGACAAGCTTCCCGACCCGCCCGGCGGCCTCTTCGAACTCGACCTCGAACTCAGCGAAGCCTTGATCCCCGTCGGCGGCGTACTGCCCGAACCCCCGGCGATCGAAACCCCGCGAGTCAAACCCGACGAAAATGAGCCGACGCCGTATTAGAGGCGGTGATAAAGTGATAAAGTGACAAGGTGACAAAGGGGTCGGCGAAAGGTGTATCGGTGAAGGCTACGCGTAAGAAAACAACTGCCTCGAAGCGGGACGTTAAACGCAAGCCGGTAACCAGACCGAATGTCGCGCGTTCACACGAAAGCAAGGCTGCCCGCCGGCAGCGTGCCTTCCGCATCCTGACCACGCTTAAGAACACTTACCCGAAGGCACAGTGCGCCCTGCATCACCGCGGCGCGCTCGAGCTCCTGGTCGCGACGATCCTCTCGGCCCAGTGTACCGACAAGCGCGTCAATCAGGTGACACCGGACCTCTTCCGCCGCTATCCCGACGCCGACACCCTTGCCGACGCCAAAAAGGACGAGCTCGAGGCGATGATCCGCTCGACCGGCTTCTTCCGTAACAAGGCCAAGAGTCTCATTGGGATGGCTAAGGCCGTCCGTGATGATTTCGCCGGACAGGTCCCCGACACGATGGATGGGCTTCTGCAACTCCCCGGCGTCGCCCGGAAGACCGCCAACTGTGTCCTCGGCACCTGGTTCGGCAAGAACGACGGCATCGTCGTCGACACGCACGTCGGCCGCCTGGCCCTCCGGCTGAACCTGCTAGACACCGCCCGCGACGACAAGGACGCCGTCAAGATCGAACGCGACCTGATGGAGCTCTTCCCGCGCGAGTCGTGGACCTACCTGGCACACGCGTTGATTCAACATGGCCGAGACGTCTGCCGGGCCCGCCGACCGCGATGCTCGGTCTGCGAACTCGCCGTGGAATGCCCCTGTGCTGGTACGTTCGACGAATGATCTGTCAGCCATGACAGGAAAGGTGGATAAACCATCCCGGATTGACGGTTGACGATTGACGAATGACGATTATAGGCCTTTGTGACCGCCATGGAGCTCTAATCCACAATCGTCAACCGTCAATCGTCAAAACGATGGGCCACCCGATCCCTTGCCCCCTCGGTGCCTTTGTCCCTTTGGCAGCGGCCAAAGGCCGTGCTGTGACTTAGCGGTTCAATCCATCCTGCCGGCGCCCCCGGACATCGAGGATCTGCTGACAATTGACCGATCCAAACGCATCCGGCGCATAAGACTGGGGTGCGACACCTTCGAGAAAGCGCCACACCCCAAATCGATTTCCTATACGATCAAACCCGCAGTTGGGGCAATGTCAACCAACTGTGGGACACCCACGTGTTACGCGGGGTCAAGTGGGAACTGGTCTGCAATCCAGTTGTCCCACATCGCTGTCCAGATGGTGCTGACCGGAGTAATCACGACCTGGTCAAAGTCGCTTGGCGCAGTCGCACCTAAAGCACCGTTAATGGCAGCCGATGTGGCATCCGAGAATGCCGCGATCGATTCGTCACCAATGCCCTGGTAGAAACCCACCAGATCGGCATTGGAAACACAACTCGCGTCATAGCCGTAGGGGAGGCCCCACAAAGCAAAGGTGGCCCCACCCATGCTGAGCAGAAGCAAGGCCTTTTTAAGTGTCGTCATTTTGGTCATGTGCTCGATCTCCTTGTATCGCTAACTTAATTTCGTCCTTGAGTCAGAACCTATACGGTTGTATTGGTCAAAACGCAACGTTCAATTGAACCCTGAAAATGAGCGCGTCGTCGTTGACGTTGGCCAAGCTGGAAAAACTGCTGGTGATCGGAGCCTCCGTCACCTTCGTCACGTCCATCTGCAACTTG
>JAUWNI010000043.1 GCA_030612705.1 Phycisphaerae bacterium
GTCGCCGTAGAGCGAAACATTCTGCCCGCCGCTGAGGCTGATCGCCTCGTAGTCATCGTCGGAGAGGTAGATGCTCGTCCCGCCGGCCGGATCGGTCGGCAACTCGTCGATCTCCTCGGTGCAGCCGGCGTAGTAATCGACCGAAGCGTTCGGTGTGAATAGGAGCGTCAGATTATCCAGATCGTTGCCGGAGGCAAACATCTCGGTGAAGAAGTCCAGGATGTCCGGCGTAGAAAATACGTAGCACATTCCATCGTTGTCGTCGATGACCCAATTACCGGCCTCGTCCTCGGCGATCAGCTTGAAGAAGTAGGTGGAGGCGTCCTGCAAGCCGGTGAGGTTGACCGAGGCGGGGTTACCGTAGCCACCCATCGCGGCATACGGGAGGTTGTCGCAGGACGGTCCGTAGTAGACCTCGCCGCGCACCACTTCATCCGCTTCGATCAGTACCGTGGCGCTGCGCGGCTCGATGTCGACGACCTGTACGTTCAAGACGGTCGGCGGCGTGCAGTCCACGACCGCATCGACCGTCACGACCGCCGGGTTGCCGGTGCCGTCGTCTACGTCGTTGTAGGTGACGGTCACGGTGTCATCGGCGCTGACCTGCAAGATGCCGGCATCGTCGGTCTCGCTGAGCGTGATTGCCCCCTCGAACTGACCGGTGTCGGTTCCCAACTCTGTCAGCGTAACGATTTCGCCGGCCGGCTCGGTGTCGGACGTGATGGTCACCTCGGCCGTGTCGACAACCTCGTCGTCGAGGTTCAGCCCGCAGTCGATCACCTGGATCGTGGCGGTGTCCTCACAAGCATACTTGGCGCTGTCGAGAGCCACGGTGCCCATGTCGGTGCAGCTCATGACCACCCGCAGCGACGGATCGCCGAAGAGAATCCACGTATCGAACATATCGACGCCGCTGGCGCCGTACTCGTCCATCATGTGGCACGAACCGGCGTAGAACAGCGTACCCATCGAGGAGTACGTTTCGGTGACGAACATGTCGACGAACTCGTCCTGGGCGTCCATCGGCTCATCCCAATACTGACCGATGCTCGAACCGTAGAAGCCGATCCCACCGGTCGGTTCGGACCCGTTGGTCGCGCGCAGCCAGGCCTCGCCAAAACAGGTCGTGTATCCGTCGAATTCCCCGGTGTTGCAGGCGACGGAGCAGATGAACGGCAGCATGTTGTCGTTGACCAAAGCGTCGACGTGGGTGTTCGAGAAGCCGGTGCTGCTCCAGCCCTGGATCCAACCGTGGCCGCAGTAATTGATGATGCCGCGGCCATCATTCAGAGCGGTAGTGACCATTGCCGCCGTGCCGGATGGGTCGTAGATCTGATCGACCTCGGTATAGCCGTACGCGAGCAGGTCGTCGCGAATGTAGCCGATATGCTCGTTGTCATACTCATTGTCGTCGCCGGGGCCCTGGTTCGAGGCGACGCCGGTACCCTTCCAGAACCAGTCCTGGCTGGTGGCCGGCATCTGCTCGTATTCAATCGAGCGCAGGACCTGAGTATCCACCTGGGCCGCCGTTTCCGCCGAGAAGCGACCGACCATGATCTCCGGATAGTCGTCCCCGCCGGCCAACTTGGAGTAAGTCGGGTCGGAAGCGCCGCCGGAGTCTGGTGTGGCGATCTGGGCCACATCACCGACCAGCAACACGAAGGCCAGGTCGCTGCTGTCGTAAACGCCCTGAATGTGGTTCGCGATGGCGGTAGCGTTGTTGCCGATGGTGGATACGCCGACGATCGTTGTGTCGATCCCGCGCATGTTTTTATGATCCGCCAACGGCTGCACGTTCGTGATCCACGGGTCGTGCGCGATGATCAGCAAGTCGCCGTCTTCGTCGAGCGGCGTATAGCGCATGTGCATCCCGTAGTTCAGGAAGTGACGCTGGTAGATCTCGTGGAAAGCCAGGCTGGTTTTATCGTGCTTGCGATCGAGCACGTTAACCTGTCCCGGACCGGCGTTGACGACTTGCAGCGTGACCTCCGTATAAACACGCAGCGTATGTTGCACCGGGTTGTACTGGAACGGGTTCAGCACCACCACCACGCCGCGATGATCACGCATGATGTACGGCTCGCGCAGGGTGGCGGTTGCTCTGGGATAGAACGCGTCGGTCTGATAGGCGTCGCCGAAGGTATAGGGCACGTCCTCCGGGTTCACCGTTCGCGGAATGCTGCCCTTCGACGGGGCGATGTCGATGTCGGTAATGTCGTAGTACGATGAGGCCAGCACCTTCACCGCCATTTCCGCGTCATCCGGGATAATGAGGCTGCGGCAGACGTTCGGCAACGCCGGGGCGCCGGCCACCATCGTCAGGCTCTCGTTGCCGAGTGCGATTTGGGCATACTTCTCGCCGTCGATCGTGACGGACTTGGTGGTGAAGTCGCCCAGTTCGTATTGCAGCAAGATATGACCGAGCGTGTCCTCCTGGACGGTGACGTTGACGGGTGTGACCCCGTCGCCGGCGTGGGCGGGTGCCGTAAGTGGTGCTCCCGCCGCCACTAATAGCGAGCAGGTGAGCAACGCAAAGAATCTGCCAACGGAATTTCGGCTCAACATGGGACGACCCTCCTTTGTAGTGGAATAGTTTCTCGCTCTGAACGGGCTTCCGCCGAAACCCAGGGGATGCGTATACAATATTAAACTACTACTTGCCGGATTCGGAGTCAAGAGAAAGTGCAAAAAGGGGGTCAACTGGCGGACAATGAAGGAGTTGGTTGCTTGTCGCGTGCTCGGCCACGCGTTAGGCTGTTGCAGTGGGTCTGGGGGAAGGGTTTTTGTACCGCTGTCCCGTGCCATCGTCTTGGATGCACTGATAAACCAAGCTCGTGTCATCGAGAGGTAAGGAAACATGCCACAAGAAATCGAAGCCTTCAGCGCCGGCCTGGAATCGGAGCGGCTGATCGGGTTGGATCTGGTACGTGCATCGGAAGCCGCGGCGCTGAACGCGTTCCGATGGATCGGTAAAGGCGACAAGATCGCCGCCGACGAGGCCGCCACCGACGCGATCCGCGGCATGCTCAACTTGATCGACATGTCGGCGACTTGCACGATCGGCGAGGGGATCAAGGACGAAGCCCCCGGCATTTTCGTCGGCGAAAAACTGGGCACCTGGAAATCCGGATCGCAGGCCGTCAGCATCGCGCTCGACCCGATCGACGGAACCACGCTGACGTCGAAGGGTTTACCCGGAGCGCTGAGCGTAATCGCGGCGGCCAAAGCTCAATCACCCGAGGACCACGCCTTGGCCGCCATCCCGACCTACTACATGGACAAGATCGCGGTCGGCCCCAAGGTCAAGGAAGGGACGGGCCAGATCCGTTTCGATGTCTCGATCGAGCAGAATCTGGAACTGATCGCCCTCAAGCTCAGCAAGCGCGTACGCGACCTGGTGGTCTGCATCCTGGATCGGCCGCGACATGCCGACATGATCGCGCGGGTTCGTGCCACGGGTGCCGCCATCAGTCTGATCGGCGACGGCGACGTCGCCGGCGCCATCGCTCCGTCAATGCCCGACAGCGGGATGGACGTATACCTGGGAATCGGCGGGTCGGCCGAAGCGGTCACCGCGGCCGCCGGCATCAAGTGCCTCGGCGGCGAAATCCTCGCCAAGATGTGGCCGCGCGACGACGAGGAGCGGGCCGCCCTCGCCGAGCAAGGCTATGGCGACAAAGATTACGAACGCGTCTATTCCTCGGAAGAGATGGCCCAAGGCGACGGAATCCTCTTCGTGGCCACGGGCGTCACCGACAACGCCATGCTCCGCGGCGTCAGGGTCAGCAAGCAGACCGCCATCACCCACTCGGTCGTGATGCGCTCGCGCTCGCGGACGATCCGCTACATCACGGCCCAACACGACCTGACGCGGAAGACGATTCGGCTGCACACCGAAGCGGCCGACAAGCCGCTCTAGCGCTATGTCAGTGTTGCTTTGAAGGGTACGAGCGGGTTGGGTGCCATGGCCAAGCGAAGCGCGGCCATGCTGGTCCCGTATCTATATGACCGTGCGCGATCATGCAACAGAGCCGGGTCGTCCCCGGCCCGGAAAACAGAGCCGGGCCGTCCTCGGCCCGGAAACCGGCGTGAGGACACGCCGGCTCCGCTATGCGGGCCGTCGCGCGGTGTGGAGTCTACCCTGAGCGAAGCCGAAGGGCTTCTCGAAATGACAAGTTACCCCCGCAAGTGACGCTCTCCTCTTGTTCATTCCCAAGCACACAGCGATTCCGCAAGTAGATTCCTTTCACGGTTGTAACTTCCTGTTCTGACAAAGGGTTGAGGCCTCGTCGGAGACATCGGGCATATTCGCATTCGTTTATGCGCTTGACAAGCGCCAGTATCTGCCATAATATATATATGGCAGACATAAAGAGCAGCATTCCCCACTCCAAGATGACCGCGGCCGAACGACGGGCTCGATCGCAACTGGCACAGGTACTCAGCCAACGCGCCGTGATCCGCGGAACGTTGTTGGTTCGCAAACGCAAGTGCGGCAAGGCCAACTGCCGGTGCGCTCGGGGCGAAGGCCACCAAAGCCTGTTTCTGGTGATTTCGGAGAACGGACGGACCCGACAGTTCTTTGTTCCCAAGGATTGGGAGGCGCGTGTGCGACACTGGGTGGCTGACTACCGCCACGCCCGGGATCTCCTGGAAGACGTTTCGCGCATCTATTGGGACAAGCTGCGCCATCGGCGGGACTGACGATTCTTCGACGCGTTCTGGCCTACGCCCGGAAGGTATTGAGGTGGGAAGACCGCCTGGATACGGTGCGCGACGATCGCCGGCGACCGCGGATTGCCACGTCCGTGATCACTCGCGCGGTGGCGATCATGTTCCTGGAACGACTGGGCAGCCTGAATGCCCTGAAACAGACCAAGCCGAGCCGTTTCTGGCCGCGGTGGCTCGGGCGAGCCATGCCGTCGGCCGACTCGATCGGGCGGATCTACTCGTTGATGGACGCGGGGGATGTGCGGGACGTGCTTCATCACGTCTATGTCCGCCTGAAACGAATGAAAGCGTTGACGCCTCCGGAACACGGGTTGATGCCGGCGGTGGTGGACGGCCATGAGAGCACCGCCAGCCGCAAGCGTTGCTGTGCGGGATGTTGTCAGCGGGTTCTGCATACCACGCGGGGAGACGTGCTGGAGTACTACCACCGGCATGTGGCGCTTCGGCTGGTCGGCCAGGAGCTCTCGTTGATGTTGAATGCGGAGCCCGTTCGCCCGGGCGAGGATGAACTGGCGGCCGCCCGTCGTCTGATGCAACGGGCGTTGGAGATGTATCCACGGGCCTTCGATGTCGTGGCGGGGGACGCGCTCTACGCCAACACGAATTGGTTCAATTTTCTCCTCGAGCGGGGCAAGCATGCCATGGCGGTCTTGAAAGACAATCGCCCGAACCTGATCGAGGACGCCCGGTCCCTGTTTGACTTCCAGCCGCCCGGGGTGGATGTTGACCGCGGGAACCGTCGATGCCGGTTCTGGGACTGCGACACTTTCACCAGTTGGCCGGAGGTGTCGGCGCGGGTGCGGGTCGTTCGGAGCCTGGAGACGTGGACAGTTCGGCGGCAATTGGACAGGCAAGAAGAGGAACTCTCCTCGAACTGGATGTGGGTAACCACCTTGTCCGTACGGCAGGCCGCGACCCGGGCTGTCGTGAACATGGGCCATGAGCGCTGGAGCATCGAGAACCAGGGGTTCAACGAACTGGTCAATCGCTGGCACGCGGACCACGTCTTCCGGCATCACCCCGCGGCGATATTGACCTTCGTTCTGCCGGCGATGCTGTGCCTGAACGTGTTTATGGCCTTCTACTGCCGGAATCTCAAGCCTGAGGCGCGCCGGGCGGTCACGACGCTGCATGTGGGCAAGTTGATCGCCGCGGAACTCTACGCCGAGATCCGCGGGCCGCCATGCGTGTCGGCCTGATGCTTACCCGCTGACTCAGAACTTCGTTTACCCCTCGCCTCCTCCTGCGCCGTCAGAGCAATCTCCCTGCGCTAAGGCCGGGGCCTGCTCGCCAAAACCGACCCAAAAAACCCATTGCGAACATGCTCCCACCGCTAGCCGTACGTAAGTCCTTGGCCATCAACACCGACGAACCACACTTGCGGAATCGCTGGTTTGCTGGAGGGCACAGTTGCTTTCGAGATGGCTAATTTGGTATCATACCGTGTTTGGCGTGCCGTTTAGGAGAAGCGTTATGAATATTCGTGTTGTGCTTGTCTGTTGCGTTATCGGGTGCGGGGCGGTTGCCGCGGCCCCGGGTTTTCATGTCGATGATAAAGAACCCGAGGCGGTATTTGCGCAGGGGCGTGCCCTGCTTCAAAAGGGCGATTTCGACGGGGCCTTGCGGGCATTTACCGAGGCAACACGATTGGCGCCGGAAAACAAGGGCTATCGTCAGCAAGCCGGTCTGGTTCGGCGGGTGATCAAGATCCGCGCGGGGCTCGATAAGATCGAGGAAGGGGAGCGGTGGGAGCGCACGGCGCGGGCGCTGCACATCTACTACCACCGCAACAGGATTTACGCGGAGGCCCTCGCCCTCGACCAGCGAGTCCACGAACGGTTGAACAACGCCGAGTCGGCAACGATGCTGGCGCGGACACAGCTCGTGTTAAAGCTTAATTCCGACGTGGTCGGGCTACTGGCGCGCTTTGAGAAGACACAGGTCACACCCGAGATCAAGGTGCTGCTTGGCCTTGCGCTGGCCCGGCAAGGCAAGGTCGACGAGGCCAAAACGCTGGCGGCGACAGTCGAAATGCCGAAGGAGCCAGCGGCCGAGTTGGCGTTCGACTTCGCGCGCCTGCGGGCGCTGATTGGCGAGGAGAAAGACACCGTCGAGCTGTTGGCACGCTGTTTCAAGTCGACCCCGCCGAGCCGCCTGGCGGCTGCCAAGGTTGCCGCGCGGGAGTGTCCCGATTTCGCCGCGATGACGAACAGCGATGTGTTCGCTGCCGCTTTGATGACCGAATCGCAGGTGAAGGAATCGAGCTGTAGCAGCGGAACAACCTGCGGAAAGTGCCCAAGCCGAGACAAGTGCGCCGGCGCGGACAAGAAAGAGGACGGCGGCAAGAAACCCTAGAGCATTTTCAATAATAGTGTAGCGTCCGACGCCCCTGTCGGACGCTACGTATTAATCGAAAATACTCTAGTGCTCTGTTACGAGTGGATTGATGAATCGAGCACATGGGGCATCGAGAAGCGCCGCGGGTCCGTGCTCCAACCCTCAAATGAGCAGTGACGGGGCGCGCTAGGGCAACGATTGCCGACCAGGAGCAATCCGATGCCCGGATGTGGTTGCCACGACCTGGCTGATCCAAGATGAAAACCACACGACGAATCGTTCAACTCGGGTTTCTGCTGCTGACCGTTCTGGGCGTCTTCGTCGTCAAAGGCAATGCCGAGCGCTGGTGCCCTTTCGGCGGCGTGGAGGCGATCTACACGTACGTCCGCGAAGGCAACATGCTTTGCTCGCTGGGGGTCTCCAACTTCTATATCCTCGCCGCCGTACTGGTCATGACGCTATTGCTCCGGCGAGCGTTTTGTAGCTATCTGTGTCCACTCGGCACGGTGTCCGAGTGGCTGCACGCGGCCGGCGGACGCGTTGGAATCCGCCCGCGGCGCGTGCCTTACGCGGTCGACCGCGCGTTGGCCTTGTTGAAATACCTGGTGCTGGGGATCGTCCTCGTCGTCACGTGGCGTACCGCCGAGCTGCACTTCCGGGGTTACGATCCGTGCTATGCCTTGATCAGCCGACATGGCGAGGACATCACGTTGTGGGCCTACGTGATTGCCGGCGCGATCGTGGTTGCGTCGCTGTTGATCCTGGTTCCCTTCTGTCGCTGGCTGTGTCCCCTCGCGGCCGTGCTGAACCCGTTCTCGCGCTTCGGACTCACACGTATTCAACGTCACGAAGCAACCTGCATCGACTGCGGCGTATGCACCACGGTCTGTCCGATGGGGATTCAGGTGGAACGGGCCACGCAAGTCACGGCGGCGCGCTGTCTGTCCTGTCTGAACTGCGTCGAGGCCTGTCCGGCCCGGGCGAGTGGAGCAATTCGCTGGGGACCGCCCCAGGTTTTCGGCGGCAGGTGGTCCCAGGGAGCATTGATCGCCGTTGTGCTGTGCTGTGTTGGCGTGGCGGTGGCGGCCAGTTGCGCGTTTCCGTTGCCCTCGTTTGTGAAGGTTCGCGGGCAGCCGCCGGCCCGGACGGCCACGGTGCACCTGGAGATTCGTGAACTGACTTGTCGCGGAAGAGCGACGTTGTTGACGTACTTCCTCGAGCGGGACGACGAGTTTGAGTTGCCGGGTTACTTGAAAATCGAGGTCTGGCCCGGGCCGGGGCCGGCAAGCGCAAGAATCACGTTCAACCCGGCGCGGGTCGGCGAGACCGCGATCAAGGAAGCTATCACCGAAGCTTACTTCGATACCAACGCAGAGGTCTGGCGATCGCCTCCTTTCAGAATCGTGGGATACGATCCGCTGGGGCTGGATGATATCGACGGTGCCCCCTGATTCATGGCACTCGAAGCGGTCGCAGCGCCGGCCTCGGGACGTACCCGGCATAATACGCGCAACGATCTCTCTCTCCCCCCTCCCCACCGGCGGTTGGGACCGACTCGCTCACGAACACATTGTTCAGTAGACAACCGGCAGTGTCCATAGACCGTAGCGGCCGACCCCCGTGTCGGCCGTAGAACGTCGTTTTCATCCTACGTCCGGCACGGGGGCCGGACGCTACATGACTTTTGCGGCGGACTCTTAAGCCGCTCGGCCCAACGTGAAATCACGTCCCCGTGCCGTAGTTCGACAGCAGCACCGCCAAATCGCTCAGGTCCACGCAACCGCTGTCGTCAAAGTCGGCGGCGGGATCATAATTGGGGTCGCCGGTGCAGGCGCCGTAGGCCCCCAGTAAAGCGGCGAGATCGGCCAGGTCCACGTCACCGTCGCCGTCGATGTCGCCCAACAGGTCCACGACCCGCACGTAGAAGTGCTCTTCGGCGTAGAACAGCTCGCCGCTGTCGGCGAACTTGCCGGCAATCGCGAAGACCAGGTCGTAATAGTCGTGGTCGGCGTCGGACGCGACGTCAATATCAAAGGCGAATTCCTCGGGGTCGGTCCCCCAGCGATAGAAAAGAAACGGTTCGGTGTAGTAGTTGGCGGACTCGCCCCACTCCGGCCATTCGCAATCGCCGGTGTAGCGCAGCTCCCCGCCGCCTTCAACCCCGGGAAACCTCAACCGCTTGAGTTCGACAGCGTAGGTATCACCGGCTTCAAGACCCACGACGAGCGCCTCGAGCGTGCGCGTGCCGCCGTTGGGGGCCTGGAAGACTTGCAGGATTCCGCGATCCGGCGCGCCGGTAGCACTTTCGTCGGGATCGGCCATCGTGTCCTCGCCGACCACGAAGATCGTGTTAGCAAGCAACACGCCGTGGCAACGCAGACAGTTGCCGCCCCAAGCCGGCTCAGCCGAAGCCGGTTGAACGAGACCCCACGCCAACAGAAACACGACCGCTAGTGCTCCGCCACACGTGGAATGATGGACAACATCAAGGGTGGCCCAGGCGTCTCGCCTGTGGAAATCTCGGGCGGGACGCCCGAGCCACCCCTTAATCGAAGGTTGACAATGCCCTAAGTAAACAAGGCGTTTCATGATCGTTCTTCTCTTTCATACGCGCGTCCGGACGCGTCAATATTCCCGCGGCTATTCCAGTTCCGCAAATACCAGATCAAGAAGCCTAGGCAACAGCCGAGCCGTCTCCGGCGACAACTCCAAACCGCACTCCACGTCATTCGGCTTGACGCCGATGATCACAACTTCCTCCGGAGCGTCGCCAAGCTGTTTGGTCAACGCCAAGGCTTCGAGCAGGCCGATATCGTGCAGCGAAATACCCTGCTCGCATCGCGTAGCCAGATCGTCGGGAGTCAGCCGCAGCACCGTGCCCGGAGGACTATCGCCCGCGATGGCGTCGATCACGACGACCTTTCGACGACCGGCCAGCACGTCGAGCAGATCGAGACCGGCGGTGGCACCGTCGAAGACTTCAACGTCCGGCGGCAACGTCATCCGCTCCAGCGCCTGCACAACCCGCACCCCCACGCCCTCGTCGCGCAGCAGGATGTTCCCAAGCCCCAAGACCAGCGTCGGACAAGGCCGGGCTCGCGTGGCAGCGGATTGTTGAGTGTGCGGAAACATGTTTCGCTTTCAGTGTTCAGTTATCAGCTTGTGCCACACCACCGTGCTGATAGCCCCTTGTTTTCCTATGCGATATTCGGCGGTATCAGCACCTTGATCCCGCCGGCACGATCGTCGGGGCGAACCATGTGCACCGCACACGCCAGGCACGGGTCATACGTGTGCACAACGCGGAGCACTTCGACCGGCTGGTTCAGGTCCGCCACGGGGACACCGATCAGGGCCGACTCGATCGGTCCCGGCTGATTCTGGTCGTCTTTGGGCGAGGCGTTCCAGTTGGTGGGCGTCACCACCTGGTAGCGGCCGATGACCGAGTTGGTGATATTCATCCAGTGACCGAGCGCGCCGCGCGGAGCTTCGGTCAGCCCCAGGCTGGTCGCCTGCTGCGGGATCGAGCTTGACGAATAGACCGGAGCGCCCGGCTCCAATTGATCGAGCCAACCGTCCATCGCGTCGGCGATCTTCTTGGTCTCCAGCGAACGAGCCACGATCCGGTCCATGGCCGAGATACCGTTGGCATACTCGCCGTTGATCCACATCCGCGCCAGCGGCCCCAACTCATACACCTGGTCGGCGTAGCGGGGCGCCTTTATCCATGAATATGCCCCTACTTTATCAGCGTCGGGCACCGTCACGCCCTCGGCGGGATTCTTCTCCCCACACTCATCGGTATACCACGAGTGCGTTACGTACTCGGTGATCTGAGCGGGATCGACGGTCCCGGGAACGCCGTCCGCGTAGCGCCCGCCGCCCAGCAGCTTGTTGTTGCCGGTCGCGTCAAGATCGAACACGCCGAACGCGAGCAGATTGCCGGACCCCGTGCCGATCGTATAGTAACTCGGGAATAGGCCCGCCAGGGTGCCGGCGTCCGGCACGTACACGTTGTCGATAAACGCGCGAATCTCGGTCAGCAGATTCCTGAAATCAGCCACCTTCTCGGCGGCAACAATCTCCGTGACCCCTCCGACGACAAACGAGCCCGTGCAGGGCAGCTTGCCGCCGAAGATCGCCCCCATCTGGTGGGCCTTTCGCCGTATCTGCAAGGCGGTGAGATAATGGCTCACCAGGTCGGCGGCCGCCGATCCGGTCGCCATGTCGGGCGTAACGTAGCGCGGCGTCCAGGGCGACATGTCCAGCAGGCCGGTGGTATTGATGAAGTCCAACGCGGAGAGATGATAAAAGTGCAGCACGTGCGACTGAATGAAGTTCGCCCCGAGCACGAGGTTGCGCAGAATCCTGCCGTTGTCCGGCGGACTAACCCCGAAGGCGTTGTCCAGGTTCATCGTCGACGCCATCGCGTGCGATACCGGGCAAACGCCGCAGATTCGCTGCGTATACTGGGCGGCGTCGCGCGGGTCGCGGCCGATCAAAATCATCTCGAACCCGCGGAACATCGTGCCCGCGCTCTTGGCGTCGACGACCTGCTGCTGCCCACGAACCGTATCGACGGTCACCTCTATCTCAAGGTGCCCCTCGATGCGTGTGATCGGATCGATCTTTATCGTCGTCGCCATGGACTGTTCACTCCCTGCAAGAGCCAGTGCTCTGTCAGCCATCATTTGATGAGTGGATGGGTGGCCCATGGCTTTAGCCGTGGGGAACGCGAATCGAAGCCCTATTTGTGTTCCCCACCTCTAAAGAGGTGGGCCACCCTTCGCGTTATCCACCATTCCACGTGTCCCAGAGCACTAGCCGGCCGAGTTCCCGTTACCATCCGCCGCGGAGGCGCCGCCTCCGCCGTCGCCTTTTCCCGGTTCGGGCAGGTATTCGTAGAACGGCGACATCCCGTCCGGGAAGTTCGGGTTGACACAGCCGAGACACGGGCTGCGGGCCCCGATGCACCAGTTCACGCCGTACTCACCCGCCCCCCCGCTATTCCACTTTCGAATCGGGCAATCGGAGTATGTGTGCTTGCCCTTGCAGCCCAGATACTCCATGCAGCCGATCCCGCTCAACTGATCGGCAAAGATGCCCTCGCCGCAATACTTCCGCCGATTGTAGCAGTTGTCATGGATCCGCTCGCCGAAGTACTCCAGCGGGCGCTTGTGTGCATCCAGCGGCGGGACGCGTCCGTTGGTTAGCAGGTAGACGATCGTGCCGACCAGCCAGTCGGGGTGCGACGGGCAGCCGGGGATGTTGATCAAGCGCGGGTCGTCGCCCAGAATCTCGCCGACGCCACGGGCTTCGGTCGGGTTCGGTGCGCCGGCGGTCACACCCCCGTACGCGGCACAGGTGCCCAGCGCGATAATGAACGAGGCGTTGGAAGCGAACGCCAGCAGTCCCGCGTGCATGGTCATATCGGGCCAGATGTTGCAGTAGCGCCCCTGGGCACCGACGGGGATTGAACCCTCAACGATCAGGATGTACCCGGGTTCGGCACCGGCGGCCTGTGCCGCCGAGACCGCCAGGTCACCCGCCGCCGCCATCACGTTGTTCTGAAACTTCACGTCGAGCGTGTTCAGCAGCAGATCGTCGAAGCCGGCATAGTGGATACTATTCAGCAGCGAAACGGCACAGCCGTCGCAGCCGGAGCCCTGCAACCAAATCACCGGCGGCTTGTCGCCTTTACGCAGAGCTTTTTCCAACTTCGCCAGCGCGGCAGGCGCCAGATGTCCGGCGGCAACCGCCGCGGCGGCAAGCCTCACAAACTCGCGACGGCTGATTCTCATGGACGCATCTCCACCAGGTTCATGCGCATGCCCCCTCCCCGGCGAGCCTCTCCATCATCGCCTTGTGACAATAGCAGCAGCCGCCAAGGCGGAATCTCAAAGAAAGTCTCGGCCTCGCCCAGCAGGGCGCGGGCGTAATCAGGGTTGTGCGAGCCGAACGACTTGTCGGCCTGGACCAACTCGTAGTTGAACTTCGCGATGTCATACCGCGCCCGTTCCTCCGGACTGAGCGTCTCGGGATCAACGTACAACGGATCACCCGGATCGAAATAACGCGCAATAGTCGCCAGCCGAACCTCGATCTCCTCCCGCAGCATCGCCACCAGCAACGTCGCCGTCTCCTCGCTGTGGCACGGCTCACACGCCCGCATGTTCGCTTCAAACGTGTGCCCACTGCTCACCGGCTGCTCCGGACCGCCGTACGGTTCCGCATGAACGTGACACGCGGCACACTCGTTCGGGATACCCCACCAGTGCGCCGTGTGCGGCCCGTCCATCGGCGTGCCGTCCAGCTCGTACCCACCGAAGCCGTGCAAAACCTCGGCCTGCGGCCGTTGCGGCACGTCGTCCGGCACGACGTCGCCCATCGTGTGACAATCGGCGCACAACTGATAAGGCGGCATGCGAAGCTGGCCGACGTTGATGTTGTTGTGCGGCGTATGACATACCACGCATTCGAGGTTGAACTCCACCTCGCTGCCCGTCGGCTTGTCATCCTCGGGAGCCAGGCGATAGTCCGCCGAGTGGCATTGCAGACAGGCATCCTCGAAGTCCGGGTCCCAGATAATGTCCCACATGGCCGTGGCATGTTTCGAGGTGGACCACTGCTCGAACTGGGGATGATGATCCTCGCCGCACAACCCGTGGCAGGACTGATGACAAGCCCCGCACATCTGCGAGTCGAGGTTCACCGCCAACCGCACGTTGAACGGATCGGCGACGTGGTTGCTGCCGGGCCCGTGACAATTCTCACACTGGACGTCGGCCAGGTGCGGCGTCGTCTCCAGATCGACGAACCCGCTGGCCTGACCGTACCCGACCGAGTGACAGGGGAAGCACAGGTAGTTGTCCCCCTCGCCGCCGGCAATCAGAGTGTCGAACGCGCTCGCGTGAATCGTCTGTGCCCATTCGGTGTGCCTGCTCTCGTGACAATACGTGCAGGAAGTCGCCCCGACGTACATCGGCGGGCTCGCGAGCGGGCCGGTGAAGTTCAGATTGAACACGGCAAAGTCGGCCTGATCAACGTCCCCGTCATCGTCCACGTCGGCACGCTCAAAGTGCTCGGGAGTGCATCCCGGCGGCGGCGTTATGACCCCCGGCCCGGCCATGCAACTCTCGAAAATGACAAAATCGTCGGCATCGACGTCGCAGTCGATATCGATCGTACCGAGCGGCCGACCGAACTGATCGACCCCACCGGGCGCGTCGACCTCCGGGCACGAATCGCAAACGTCCCCCACGCCGTCCTCGTCGGCATCTTCCTGGTTGACGTGGTGCAGCACCGGGCAGGTGTCGCAGGCATCGCCGAAACCGTCTTCATCCTCGTCAACCTGATCCGGGTTATACAGCGTCTCACAGTTATCGCAGATGTCCCCGACGCCGTCCTCGTCCTCGTCGAGTTGGTCCGGGTTGTAGCGATGGGGGCAGTTATCGATGTCATCGAGAACGCCGTCGCCGTCGTCGTCATCCGGAAAGGAGATCAGCGGCCAGAGCCGCGTCGCCGCCTGGTAGATCACCGCCGGGCCGACTTCCGCCGGCAACTGCGCCCACGCGATGATTTTGATGTCGTCCTGCGCGGCCCAACTGTCGGCGTCGAACGTGAAATCGCACTGAATCGTCTGAGATTCGCCCGGCGACAGCGTAACATCCTCGGTAGCCGCTGCCTGCTTGAATCCGTTGCGGTGATAGGGCTTCTCCGGCGGCCAATGGTCGAGCACCTGCACGATATAAACACGCAATGTCTTGCCGGTACCGTCGGCCTCGATCCCGACCGTCACGGAAACGAGGTAGGTCTGTCCACCAAGGTCCTCAGCGCTTATCTCGAGTGTCACGTCGGTCGGCACGGCACGTCCGGGCAGGAAATGGTTCGCCCGATACACCGTGTATTGTTGATCAACGTCGGTGACCGCCCCGACGACGATGTCGGCACCGTCGAAAACCGCGGTGGGCGTGAACTCGCCGCCGTAAAAGCTCCAGCGGTCAACCACCCACGGCGTCGCGTAATCGCCGAACGGCTGGTATTGCACGAACGCGAACGAATCGACATAGACATCCAGCAGCCTGCTCAACGCGGGCCCGGCGTACGTGCAGCCGTGGCACCAGACGTCGGTAAACTCCTCGCAAAGCACGGTCCGATCAGCCGCCGAAGCACGGGGCGTGGACAGCGCAAGCAACGTACAGACGCCCGCCGCAATCGCGAACAGCAAAACACCCGTTACCCTGTCTGGGTGTGTGTTCATATCCGATGTCCGGATTGTGTTCATAACAGGAAAAAGTCGTGCGCCACTCGCTTCCTCCCGGGGAACGGTCGGACTTTCCCGGTTAATCCCATTAAACCCGAAAACGGCCGTTAGAATCAAGAAGTTATTACGCCAACGTGGAATAACAGTCCGCCGCAAAAGTCATGTTGCGGCCCGCGCCTCGCGGGCCGCACGCCCAAAGCGGCGTTTCCGGCCCTCTACGGCCGGCGAGGCGCCGGCCGCTACGTCATTCCCGGCCCATTCTGACTGTTACGGCGGACTGCTCTGGGTTGCTCGACGATCAACAAATCCGCGGAAGTTCTTCACCATACGGACGTTGCACAATCCGGCGGCCACCCGCCGACGTAATCAACTCAACCGGTGCCGGCTCACTATCCGTCACGCGTCGCGTCGCGCAGGAATCTGACGTTCGCGCCGGTCTCGAATACCCGGGCCGGTAGATGATTCAGCAGGACAGAGCACTACACTGATCGCTGGATGTGAGCTTTCGGGAGGACGGCCGACGCAATCAAGTCGGTCACTCGGCGGAAAACTTCTCCCGGATGCGCCGCCTGGCTCTGTACCTCCCGCGCCAGGAAAGAACCTGTAAACTCGGCGTCAAGACCAAACGCCTCTCAACGAAAATGTTAGAGCGTTTTCACTTTCTCCGTAGCGGCCAACGCCCCTGTCGGCCGTGGATCCCTCGACAACCCTACGTCCGACATGGGCGTCGGACGCTACACCATTTCTGAAACCGCTCTAAATGCGATTGCCCCCGGTGGCCACCCTTGCGAGTAAGATGTTCTATCGCGCGTTCTGACGCGCCTCGGGCAGGTCGAATCGCACAATCACCGAGGATGGCATCACCGGGTATTCGATCCGGCAGCGATAGACATCGAAGTTGTTTCCGTCCCATCCCTGACGGCCGGCGGCGTATTGGGCCATCTCCACGTAGCGTGGTACATCGCGTGTTCGGAGAACTGACAGGCCCTTGCCCAAATAGACCACCGACTCCAGCATATCCAATCGGTCACGTTCTTTCGCCGGCGACGGAATGGGTGGTCCCCCGAAGTGTTCCCCGAACACTACGACCTCCGGCGAGAACGTGCCGAACGTGCCCTCGGCGACTAAGAGGTCAATGATCAGCACTTTCGTCGGTATTCGCACGAGCGCGCATGCTCCGAAACGCTGATCGAGCTCACCCGCATGACGGGCGCCCCCGTTCCGGGTGACCTCGCCGGTGACGCAATCGACGGCGGTGGTGCTTCCCACGTCGTTGCCCACCAGTTCTCCGTGGATAAACCCCTCGTCCGCAAGCACCGAGCGGAATTGCGGAAGAGGCCGACTGCAGAAATCCCACATCAAGAAGATGTTTTCGTTGTCCTCTTGCCTGGGATCCAACGGCTCGCGCACGGCTTCTCGGTTAACACCCTTGTCGTCGGTGAGACGCATCCGCGCCACAACGCACGGAACGTAAGGGCGCAATCGCCGCAAGCCCAGAAAACCCCGGACAACCGCAACATCCCAGAGGCCTTCGGTGGCGGCTTGGTGCACCAGGCAACAGGTGAACTGGGCGGACGCCTGGATTCCGTAGAAGTAGCTGTTGCTGCGGTAGGCTGCCCGTTTGTAGGCCAGATCCATGGTCGCCCGGCCGTCGACGGACCATTTGCTGATCATGGCCTCGAACGCTGCCCGGTCGCCGGCGTGCTCGCCTTGCCGTCTTGCCGCCTGCTTGCGTACACTGTCCCGTATGCCCGGCAAACGTTCGTCAAAGAAAGCACGGCCCGCCAAGTCTGGCGCGTCGCCGAGGCGCGCCGCGCGTCCGTCGGCGCTGCTCGATACGCGCATCGTCTACTGCGGCGACTGCGTGGATCAACTGGCCAAGCTGCCCGACGGCTGCGTGGACCTGATCTACATCGACCCGCCGTTCAACAGCAACCGCAACTACGAGGTCTTCTGGGGTGAGACCAAGGAGAAGCGGGCCTTCGAGGACCGCCACGCCAGCACGCAGGCCTACATCGAGTACATGCGGCCGCGCTGCGTCGAACTGGCCCGGGTGCTCAAGAAGACGGGCAGCTTCTATTTCCACTGCGACTGGCACGCCAGCCACTATGTCAAGGTGATGCTGGACCAGATATTCGGGCAGAACAACTTCAAGAGCGAGGTCATCTGGCGCCGTACTTTCGCGAAGGGGCTTGCGTTCACGGGCTTCCCAAACAACCACGACACGATCTTCTACTACGGTGGTGGTGAGGCGGTGGCGTTCAATCGCCCGTACATCAAATACGACCCCGACAACCTCGACGAGAAAACGGCATCCAAATACTCGCACCGCGACCCGGACGGACGGCTATACCAACTCGACAACCTGATTAACCCGAATCCGGATCGGCCAAACCTAACGTACGAGTTCCTCGGTGTTACGCGGGTATGGCGTTGGACGACGCAGCGCATGCAGGCCGCCTACGATAAGGGGCTCGTGGTACAGCCGAGGCCGGGGGCTGTCCCGCGATTCAAGCGATACCTGGACGAGCAGGAAGGTCGTCCGATCGACACAATGTGGACCGACATTCCGCCGGTCAACTCGCAGGCCTCCGAGCGCCTTGGTTACCCCACGCAGAAGCCGCTTGCCCTCCTAGAACGAATCGTCAACGCCAGCAGCAACCCCAACGACATCGTCCTCGACGCCTTCTGCGGCTGTGGGACGGCGCTGGTAGCGGCGGAGAATCTCGGCCGCCAGTGGATCGGGATCGACATGTCGCCCACCGCCTGCCGCGTGATGGCGAAGCGGCTGCGCGACGTGTGCAAGCTCCGTGAGGATGAAGACCTGTGGCGGGCCGGGCGCGGCTTCGTCGTCCGCGACCTGCCGTGGACCGAGGAGAAGCTGCGGCAGATCCCGCCGTTCGAGTTCGAGAACTGGGCCGTGATCGCACTGGGCGGCATCCCCAACAAGACTCAGGTGGGCGACATGGGCATCGACGGCCGCATCTTCCCCGTGGCCGCGGCGCCGACCAAGGCCGCCGTGCGCAAGGGCGAAACGCCCGCTTTCGAGGAGTTCCTCGACCACTGGTACCCGATCCAGGTCAAGCAAAAGGACAAGGTGGGCAGGCCCGACATCGACAGTTTCGAGGCGGTCATGACGCGCGAGGACCGCACCAAGGGCTTCTTCGTCGCGTTCGACTACACCTCCGACGCCCTGCGCGAGATCGACGCCTTCTTCCGCAAGAGCGGCAAGGCCATCATCGCCCTGACCGTCCGCGAGATTCTGGACGAGGAGTTGGCGAAGAAGCTGGCGTGAAGCAGGCGGTTCCGCAGACGCCCGGCGCCGTCGCTACGCCGCCTGGAGTGAAGTCGTATGGACACAGCATTCTTCGAGCAATTGCTCTACGAAGAGGAAACGTCCACGCTTGATGTCAAGAAGGAGCAGTATCGCTTCGTCAAAGCGACCGACGACGAAAAGTCTGAACTGCTTAAGGACATTCTTGGTTTTGCGAATGCGTGGCGACGGTCGGAAGCCTACATTCTGATTGGCGTAGATGAGGTCCGCGGATGCCGTGACAACGTCGTTGGAATCGCGGCGGCAGACCACCTCGACGATCACTCGCTCCAGCAATTTGTCAACAACTTGACGAATCGTCCTGTGCATTTCCATTACGAGGCGTTCGGCTTTGAAGGTAAGCAGGTCGGCATCATTCGAATCGAGAAACAGCAGCGCCCGATCTATCTCAAACGAGATTATGGAAAGCTGCATAGGGACGAGGTTTACGTTCGAAGGGGGAGTTCGACCGATCCATCCAAACCTGCCTCTCTCGAGGAGATCGCACTGATGGGCCAGACGGCGGGGCCGCAATCCGCCGAGTTGGTCGTCGAGTTTGCTTATATCGAACGAGATATGGCCCTTGGTGTTCGAATGGCGTGGGATGCTGAATTCGTTGAGATGCCTCCGTTCAATCAAATTCCTGATTTGGAAGCCCCACGTCAAACGCATCCCGTTCTTGGCATTGACCTGTCCGCGCTGAGCATCGATCCGTTCAATCGGCTGAATCCACACTACTTCAGAGAACTCGCTAGATTCGAGTCTGTTCGACTATTGTTCCGTCCCGTGCGATTGGTCGTGAGGAATGTGGGCCAAGTGAGTGCGACAAACGTTCGGTGCGAAATGGCAATTCCTGCCAACATCGGTGTTCATGTCATGGATTCCTCGGACTTTCCCGATGCGCCGAAACGCCGCTCCTCGATAGCGGACTCGTTCTCGCTCAAGGGTATCAAGCCTGCATTTCGACAAACGCCGGGCGATGTAACCATCGACAAGAACGACGAGCGATACCGGATCGAAATCGAATGCGGCGACCTTCAACCCGGAAGGCGAGTGTGGTCGGATGTGTTCTATGTCGGAAAGGCAGAGAGCGGTCAGCTTCAACTGGCCGGACACATCTATGCCGAGAATCTGCCGCAACCGAAGGACTGCACCCTCACAATCTCAGCGAACGTCAGCCGAACGACCATGACGGTGAACGACCTCCGGAACCTGCCGGAACCTCCGGACGACGATGACGACTGAAAGACAGGATGTCGTCGACATGGGCATCGACGGCCGCATCTTCCCCGTCGGCGGGTGGCACTGACGGTGTGCGACTGCTCTTGAGCAGGGCGCGCCGCGTTCGGCGACGCGGTGGGGCACAGCCCCGGCGCATCTGGAAATGCCCCCGTACCGTCCGGAAAGGCCAACAAGCCGTCCAGCGACGCTTCCGTTGGCCCCGGCGGCGCTTCCGCTGGCCCCAACGACGCTTCCGCTGACCCCGGCGACGCTTCCGTTGGCCCCAGCGACGGTTCCGCTGGCCCCGGCGACGCTTCCGCTGGCCCCAGCGGCGCTTCCGCTGGCCCCAACGACGCTTCCGCTGGCCCCAGCGATGCTTCCGGCAGGCCCGGCGGAGGATCCAGGAGTGCCGGCGGAGCCGTCCAGGAGACCCTGGGGGCTTGCGGCGGGGGCGCGCGGCTGTAGAGTAGGTCCGGATAACCGGGGTCGAAGAATCGCGGGGATGCTCGCGGGGACACTCCGGCACACATTCACAACCTTATATGAGCGGGGCTGCCCGCGGGAGGAAAAGATGCCGAACAGCGCCTGGCTGCCGGCCCGCGAAGACGAACTGATGCCCTGGTTCAACAACTTAAATACCAAGATCCCCGGCTACGCGACCACGCTCGACCTGAACCCCGGCGACCTGACCACCGTCGCCGACGACAGCGCCATGGTGGAGTTCGCGATCAACGGCGTGGCGATCTACAAGGCCGAGCAGCGCGAGTGGGTCGATTTCAAGAACCTGGAGCTGTACGGCTCGCCCGGTCTGCCGACGCCCGCCGTGCCGACCGCGCCGACGCTGGTCCCGCCCACCGTCGTGGCCCCCGGCCTGATCGGCCGCACGCGGGCCCTGGTGGCGCGGATCAAGGCCCATCCCAACTATACCGAGGTGATCGGCGAGGATCTGGGCATCATCGGGGCCGAGCAGGTCGGCGCGGGCCTGGTCAAGCCCGAGGGTAAGGCCGAGGCGCTGCCCAAGCACGAAGTCCGGATCACGTTCGTCAAAAGCGGCCACGACGGCGTGGACGTCGAGGGCCAGCGCGCCGCCGAGTCCGACTGGTCCTACCTGGCCTTCGACGGCTACTCGCCCTACGTCGACAACCGCCCGCCGCTGGTCGTCGGCCAGCCCGAGGAACGCCGCTACCGCCTGCGCTACCGCGACAACGACCTGCCGGTCGGCGAGTATTCGGATATTTTCGTCGTGACGACGGGCGCGTAGCGCTGCGCGGTGACAAGGTGACAAGGTGACAAGGTAACAAGGTGACAAGGTAACAAGGTGACAAGGTGACAAGGTGATAAGGTGATAAGGTGATAAGGTGACAAGGCAGACAGTCGCCGACGCGAACAAGGTCGCGGCATGGGCAGGAAGTGCGCGGTGTGGACGGGAGCCTGCGTCGAGCGGCCACGAGTATCCGATAACAGTTCTTGCGCGGGAAAGCGACTGCCCCTGTTGGGGATGTGCGGGCACGCCGCGCCGCTCGTCCCGGGCCAGGTGAGTTGTCGGCTGCGCGATGGTGCGACGGTCCGGACAATATCGTGACCCGTGCCGCGGGTAGCGTGCTTCGGCAGAACAGGCAGCCGGCAGGCCGGTCGAGGTTCAGGGAGCGGCAGGCGTGGCGGTGCTGAGAGTCGGCACAATGGAGAGTCACAAACCCGGAGACGGTTGCCTTTGCGAGGTGAGACGATCATGAAACGGCACATTTTGCGCGGACGCGGGTTGGCATTCTCGACTTTTCTCGGCTTGGCCATTGTCTGCCCGGCCGCCCAGGCTCAGTACACCTGGACCGAGCAGACCAACTCCGGATCGCGCAACTGGTGGGCCATCACCTCGTCGGCCGATGGAGCGAAGCTGGCGGCGGCCAATAACGGCGGCTACATCTACACGTCCACCGATTCCGGTGCGACCTGGACCGAGCGGGCGGGCTCTGGAGCGCGGAACTGGTGCTCCATGGCCTCGTCGGCCGACGGGACGAAGCTAGCGGCAGGTAATTACGGTGGCTACATCTACACGTCCACCGATTACGGCGCAACCTGGACCGAGCAGACCAACGCCGGAGCGCGGAACTGGTTTGCCATGGCGTCGTCGTCCGACGGCACGAAGCTGGCGGCATGTAATTGGAATGGTTACATCTACACGTCCACCGATTCCGGCGCAACCTGGACCGGGCAGAGCAACGCCGGAGCGCGGAACTGGCGGTCCATGGCCTCGTCGGCCGACGGGACGAAGCTGGCGGCATGTAATTGGAATGGTTACATCTACACGTCCACCGATTCCGGCGCAACCTGGACCGAGCGAACCAACGCCGGAGTGCGCCCCTGGTACGCCATCACCTCGTCGGCCGACGGGACGATGTTGGCGGCGTGCGATCTGATGGTCGGTTACATCTACACGTCCACCGATTCCGGTGCGACGTGGACGGAGCAGACGAACGCCGGATCACGAAGCTGGTACGGCATCGCCTCCTCATCCGATGGAACGAAGCTGGCGGCGGCCGCCAACGATATGGGCGGCGGCTACATCTACACGGCGGCGCCGGCCACGGCGCCAACGGTGACGACCACGGCGGTATCCAACGTCACTACCACGACGGCCGACTCCGGTGGGAACGTCACCGCTGACGGCGGTGATGCCGTCACCGCCCGCGGTGTGTGCTGGAGCACCTCAGCGAACCCCACTACGGCCGACGACAAGACCACTGATGGTTCCGGCACCGGCGTGTTCACCAGCAACCTCACCGGCTTAAGCCCGGGCACCACCTATTACGTCGCCGCCTATGCCACCAACAGCGTCGGCACGGCCTACGGGGCGGATGTCACGTTTGCGACGGTCGCCGAAGAACCCGAGCCGGAACCTGAGCCGGAACTGGCGCCCGACCTGCGCGTGACGATCGAGGCCCAGACAGACGCGGACGCCCTGGTCGGCGATGACGTGGCGTTTACCGCCACGGTCGAGAACGTCGGAACGGCGACCGCGACCGGTGTCGTGCTCACGATTCCGATTCCGGAGAACGCCGAGTTCGTCTCAGCCAGGCTAGTCGCGGGGCAATCGGCCCAGGTGACCGATCCGGTGGTCACGGAGGGCGACGAGTTCGTCACACTGGAGTTCGGTGACGTGCCGGCCGGCGATTCGCTCCAGGTGGAAATCGTGCTGCGCGTAATCGTAGCCGGCGAGGTGGTGGTCAATGCCAGCGCGACAAGTGAAGAGATAACGACGCCCAAAGCGGCTGAGACGGCCGCGACCATCGACGCCGAGGACGAGTACCTGAGGGTCGTGGAAACGACCACGCCGCTGTACCTGTGCGGCGCGCTCGGCCTTGCGCCGCTGCTCGTGCTCTTCGGCCTGATTGGAACGAAGCTCCGCCATCGCCGGCGGGGCCGTTAGGCAATCACGGATGTCATCGATAGCTGAGTTAAGCCACCTGGGCCATACGGGCCCGCGAAGAGGAGACGACCATGCGGCGTAAGATCTGGATGACGGGTTTCGCCCTGTTGACCGGTGTCATGCTGTTGGCCACGAGCGCCGGGTGCAATGAGCGGTTCTGGCTGAGCAATGTCGCGTCCTTCAGCACCG
Source organism: Phycisphaerae bacterium (assembly GCA_030612705.1). Classification (GTDB taxonomy): domain Bacteria; phylum Planctomycetota; class Phycisphaerae; order UBA1845; family Fen-1342; genus JALSRY01. The sequence goes on from JAUWNI010000043.1 coordinate 23,479, forward strand.
GCTGGTTATTACGCGACTTCACGATGCCAGCGACGACCGAAACCCTTTGCTACCGCAATGGTGAGTTGGTCGACTGCTCGGAAGTGCTGCCGTAACCGCCCGCGGAAGGTGGCCACACGTCTCCCGTGGCCGCCTCTTCTTGTCGTCGCTACTGTCCGCGATGCTGGGATCCCTGCCGTCTGCCGCGCGGCTTTTGGGTCAGGCCATTTCGGTTCGACAGGGCGTAGTTGATCGCTTGCCCGAGCAGTTCATCTCCGTCTATCGGCAGCGGAAGGACAGTGGCGTAGAACCGAAAGAACCGCCCACAGTCGAGGCATAGCGTCGTCGTCGCGAGCCACCCGTGGCGGACGATTCAAATGTGGGGCTCGGAGTGGTGCCTACGGGCCGCACGCTACCATCGGCTGAAAGCTGAGGGCTGATAGCTGATCGCCGAACCCCGAACCCCGAACCCTGAACCCGACGTCCGGCCCGGAGACCGGCCGCTACGAAAGGCCGTCCGGTGCGGGGCCCGGACGCTACACCCTGAACCCCGAACCCCGAACCCTCCGCCACCTTGGCGCTCTTGGCGCCTTGGCGGTTCAAACCCGAACCCTCCGTCCGGCACGGAGACCGGACGCTACATGACTTTTGCGGCGGACTGCTCTGGGTTGCTCGACGATCAACAAATCCGCGGAAGTTCTTCACCATACGGACGTTGCACAATCCGGCGACCACCCGCCGACGTGATCAACTCAACCAGTGCCGGCTCGCTGTCCGTCACGTGACCGATACAGGCCGCGCTTTTCCCGAGCGGGTCCCGACGCATCACACTCAGAACAGTATCGACGTCGGACTCGGCAACAACACACACCACCTTGCCCTCGTTCGCAACCGTCAGCGGATCGAGACCGAGCATCTCCGACGCATGGCGCGCCGTCGGCGAAATCGGAATCCGCCGCTCCTCAACCTCGATGCTCAGGTCGGTGCCCTCGCTGATGTCGGCCAGCACGCCGGCAATCCCGCCCCGCGTCGCGTCACGCAGGAACCTGACGTTCGCCCCGGTCTCGAACACTCGGGCCAGCAGATGATTCAGCGGGGCCGCGTCGCTGCGCAGCTCGGTGTCAAACTCAATCCCACTCCGTAACGACATCACCGCCAATCCATGATCGGCGATCGTCCCGTTGACAATGACCGCATCACCCGGCCGAACACCCGCCAAATCGAGCGAGACCCCCGGCCGCAAACACCCCACTCCCGACGTGTTGATGAACAACCCGTCACTTGCCGACGCACCGGCTCCGGCGGCTCGCCGCTCGATGACCTTCGTGTCGCCCGTGACAATCTCAACGCCGGCTTCCTTCGCCGTGCCGGCGATCGACGCGACGATGCGATCGAGCAACGCCAGCGGCAAACCCTCTTCGAGAATCAACCCCAAACTCATCGCGACCGGCTCGGCCCCCATCACGGCCAGATCATTGACCGTACCCGCAACCGCCAACCGCCCGATGTCGCCGCCGGGAAATTCCAGAGGCGTGACGACATACGAATCAGTCGTGAAAACAATCTCACCCTCAAGACGCGGCAAAACGGCACCGTCGGCCAATGGTGCCAGCCGCTCGTTGCGCAGCGGCGGCAACAGATGCTCGCGGATGAGCCGGCTCATCAACTCGCCCCCGCCGCCGTGCGACAACATCACACATTCGTCCGTCGGATTCGTCGGCGTCATTGCTTCACTCTTCGAGAAGAGGAGCGCGCGGTCGCCGCCGCCGGGCGGTTGTACTTGTACCATGCCGCGCACGTCCCCTCGTTGCTGACCATACAGGGTCCGATCGGCGTCAGCGGCGTACACTCCTGCGCGAACAGCGCGCAGGCATCCGGGTCGACCTTACCCTGGATCACCTCGCCGCAGCGGCAACCGGGATGGTCCTCATCTTCGCCAAGCTCGATCTCAAACCGTCGCAGCGCATCGAAACGCGAATACGCGGGTAACAGATCGAGCCCGCTCCGCGGGATTACACCCAACGCTCGCCAAAACGTGTCGGCGGGAACAAAAACACGGTTCAATAATTCCAGCGCGACCAGGTTGCCCTGCGCGCCGACCACCGCCGGGTAAACGTTCTCAACCGCGACGCGCTGCTCGGCAATTTGCCGCAGAAGATGAACGAGGCCCGCGAGAATCTGTTCCGGCTCAAATCCCGCCACGACGCACGCCTTGCCGTACCGCTCCACAACCGGCCGATACGCGTCGGCCCCGATGATCACGCTGACGTGTCCCGGACAAAGAAAACCGTCGAGCGGAACGTCGCCGGCCTCCAGCAGCGCGAGCATCGCCGGCATTACCAACTTGTGACACATCAAGACACTGAAGTTCTCGACGCCGTCGCGTTCCGCTTCGAGCACGGTGGCGGCGGTTGCCGGCGCGGTGGTCTCAAAACCGACCGCGAGTAAGACAACCTGCCGGTTAACATTCTCACGCGCGAGATTCAGCGCGCTCCGGGCGCTATTAATCACCTGAATCCGCGCCCCCGTCGCTCGGCGTTTTTCCAGACTACCATCCCGCCCGGGCACTTGCATCATGTCGCCGTACGTCGCCATGATTACGCCGTCGCGGGCAGCGAGCCGGATGGCCGCGTCGATGTGCCGCTGAGCCGTAACACAGACCGGACACCCCGGGCCGCTGACCAGCCGCAGGTTCGCCGGCAGCATCGAGCGAATGCCGGTCCGGAAGATCGACATCGTGTGCGTCCCGCACACCTCCATGATCTGAACCCGCCGGCCGATCCGCTCGCAGAGCGTGCCCAACTCGCCACGCAGCGCTTCAATCTTTTCACTCATGACGCAACCTCGATGGCCTCACCGCCGGCTATTCGCCACGCCGCCACCACCGCCTGCCCCAGCGCGATCCCCCCGTCGCCGCACGGAACCTGCCGATGATAGAGCACCCGCAGCTTCCGTCCTTCCAGCAACTCCACCGACCGCTTCAGCAACACACGATTGGCAAAGCATCCACCCGACAGACCAACCGTGTCAATACCCGACATTTCACACGCAAGCCCGCCGGCATCCGCCAGCATCGCCGCTATGGTCTCGTGAAAACGCGAGGAAATCGTGTTAACCGACTCGCCCGCTCGGGCCGCGGCGGCAATCTCCACCACCGCCGACAGCACCGACATGCTAATCCGTCCCTCACGCTCGACCACCTCGTACGTATACGGCGTCGGCAACTCCTGATCCGCAACCGCCTCAAGCGCGATCGCCGCCTCGGCTTCGTGCCGATTCCGCTCGCACAGACCCAGCAGGAAACTGACCGCGTCGAAAACACGTCCGAGGCTCGAGCTGTTCGGGGCGTTCAGACCGCCGGCCGCCTGCCGCTCGAAGAGGTCCAACGCAACAGGTGACAACGATTGCCCCCGGCGATCCATCAACTCCGCGAGCACCTCCCGCCAAGCATCCGGCAACGCCTGGCGCAGCAGCGCGGCGGCGGGTCGCCATGTCTCGATCGCCGCCGCGTTTCCGCCAACTTGTGGAAAATAATCCATATGACCCAGCCGCTGAAAATCGCTCGGCGTGCAGCGCAAAACCTCGCAACCCCACGCGGCGCCGTCACTTCCATAACCAACCCCGTCACACGCCAACCCCACAATCGGCCCCGCATCGCTCCACTCCGCCATCAAGCTCACGATGTGGGCGTGATGATGCTGAACCGCCACGACCGGGACATCCAGCCGGCGGGCAAACTGTGTCGACAGGTACTGCGGATGCAGATCGCAGGCCACCGCCTTCGGCGTAAACTCGTACAAATCCTTCAATCGCTCGATCGCCTGAACAAAGTGCCGATACGCGTCCGGGTTTGTCAGGTCACCAAGATGTTCGCTCAACGTCGCCTCGCCGTTGGTGTAGAGGCACACGGTTGACTTAAGCTCGCCGCCAACCGCCAGAATCTTCAAATCCGCTCTTCCCGAGCGGCAAATCCGTTCACCGAGCCGAATCGGCCGCGGAGCATAGCCGCGCGCTCGGCGTATCAGCGTTGCCGCCCCGCGAAACGTGAACACGACCGAATCGTCGATCGGCCGAAAAATCCGACGATTGTGCATCAGAAACGCATCGGCCACGTCCCCGAGCGTCACCAGCGCATCCTCATCCTCGTACGTCAACGGCTGGCCGGCCAGGTTCGCCGACGTCATCACCAACGGCCCGAGCCCCTCCGCAAACAGTAGGTGATGAACCGGCGCATACGGCAGAAATATGCCGAAATCACGGCACTTCGGAGCGACCGCGTCAGCCAACCCGTGCCCCTCGTTCTTCGGCGCAAGCACGATCGACGCCGCGGGCGAACCCAAGGCCTCAGCGTCCGCCGACGTCAGCCGGCAGACTCGCCGAGCGGCCTCGACATCCGGCACCATAACCGCCAATGGTTTGCCGTCACGCAGCTTGCGAACCCGCAACAGCTCGACCACATCCTGCCGATCCGCCCGGCAAGCCAGGTGATACCCGCCGATCCCCTTGATCGCGATAACCTTGCCATCAGACAGCATCCGTGCGGCAAGCTTGACAGCGTCGCCATCGGCCAACGATGAATCAGCAAATTGAAGCCGCAGTTGCGGACCACACGCGGGACAAGCGTTCGGCTGCGCGTGAAAACGCCGATCCGCCGGATCTTCGTATTCCCGACGACACGGCTCGCAGAACTCGAACTCCGCCATCGTCGTCGCCGGCCGATCGTAGGGCACCGTACGAATAATCGAATACCGCGGCCCGCAATTGGTGCAATTGATGAACGGATAACGGTAGCGCCGATCGCCGGAATCGAACAGTTCAACCAGACAGTCGCGGCACGTCGCCGCGTCGGGCGTGACCTCCGGCCGCCGATCCGCGTCGCTTTCGGACCGCTCGATCCGAAACGTCGTCTCCCCCCGCGCCGTTATCTCCCGGTGTTGCACCTCGGAAACACGCGCCAACGGCGGCAGGCGTCGAATCAACTCCTCCGCAAACACTTCAACGCGGTCGGCCGGTCCCTCGACCTCGATCACCGCCCCGTTGCTGTTGTTCGCAACCGTTCCGCCCAGCCGCAACTCCGTCGCCAGCCGATACACGAACGGCCGAAACCCCACCCCTTGCACCTGCCCCCGCAGGTCAAGACGTCGGCGAACGATTTGTGGCAACGGTCGCTGCATGCCGGACTCCAAACCCCGTTAGTATTGCCGCCCCCGCCCCGCCTGCCAACGGGAAAAAACGTATCATCTCCGGCGATGTAAGCGTCACGAAAGCGAGCGGCACGAAAGTGAACGGCGTCCGAATGTCATTCCGACCGTGTCCGCCGACGGCGGACGCGCGGAGGAATCTAGTGTTCAGTCAAATGTAACTTTGCGGGTAGCGTCGGGTCTCCGTGCCCGACGTAGTAGATGAATGGCCCTCGACGCCACATCAATGTGGCACGGCCGTGTCGGCCGTGTTTGTGACGGTAGAGTAAACGGCTGTACATTGGCGACCGGCGTGCCGCCGGGAAGGAGATGATGCAATGACAACGCGCATGCTCTTCACTGTAGCAGCCGCCCCGGGGGCGTTGGTTGCGCAAGCCGGGGCGGAGCCGTATTGGCTTACGTACGAAGGAAACGACCTGCCGGAAAACGAGGGCTGGACTCGCTACTGGGGCAACCAGGACGACGAGTACCAGGGCGACGGCGCGATCCGCACGCTCGAGGACGGCGTGCTCACGATCGACACGCTGCACGATCCCTGGATCTACGACTACAACTGGATCGATCGTCCCGGTGAGTTTGACCCCGAGCCCGGCGAACTGCTCGTAATGGAATGGCGCCTCGAGGTCGACGAAGTCGTCGGCGTTTGGTGCGGTCCAGGTGTGAGCCTTGCTTCTGACGAGAGGTGGCGTGCGGGTTTCGCCTTCCACGAAGACTACATCTGGAGCTTCTTCGAGGACGACGCCTTCATACCGATCACGCCCGGTGTGTTCCATGAGTACCGGTTTGTTTCTTCCGACTTGCGCAGCTACGAGCTGTACATCGACGGCGAACTCGCGCGCCAGGGCGCGTGGGGTCAGTTCGCAGGGCCAGCGCGCATTAAATGTCTTGTATAGCAAGGACTTCCATTAGGAACTCGTTGCTCCATCCCGCGATTTCGCTTTTGCCTTTGATGCTGTGCTTCGAGGGATGGCGTTTGAGCAGGCTGATCGCGAAGCGGCGAAG
>JAUWNI010000139.1 GCA_030612705.1 Phycisphaerae bacterium
GCGGGCGCCCCCGCGGCCCGCGGCGGCGGCGCGCCCCCCCCCCCCGCCCCCCCGCCGGGCCGGGCGGCGCCCCCCCCCCCCGCTACTCGCGGATTAAGGCTTAACGTTACCTCTCTGGGGATTTCTTCAACAAACTCGCGACTCAGAACGCCGACGCTCGGGGCTCTGAACGCGTCTGTAAACGCTTACGCAACCGCCTGGGCTTTCGGCGGTTTGAGCATCAACCCTATCGCCGCCGCGATCAGGCACGCGATGCCCGCGACGATGAATGCGGGGAACCAGGCATCGACGCCTTTTTCCAGGCCCGCGTCCTTGAACAGCCCCGCCATAATCGGACCGACAATGCCGCCGACGCCGTAGGCGGTGAACATCCAACCATAGTTGCGTCCGACATTCTTATTACCGAAGAAGTCGGCGGTTGCCGCGGGGAACAGTGCGAAGTTGCCGCCGAAATTAAATCCGATGAGCGCGGCGCCGAGATATAGCAAAGCAGGTTTGTCGCCCATGTAGAAAAAAACGAGCATAACGACGCCCTGCGCCGCCATCATAATCGTGAGCGAAGCTTTCCGCCCAAGTTTGTCCGAGACGACGCCCCAGACGATGCGTCCAAGCCCGTTAGCCAACGCATAGAATAGCGCCATCGCGGTGCCGGCCGTGGCGGAAGCTTTGGCCGCGTCCATCCCGCCGGCCTTGAGCGCGTCGATACCGTACAGCTTGATGATGCCGATGACCATAAGCCCGGCGAGCGCTCCGAAGATGAACATGATCCAGAGCATATAGAACTGGGGCGTACGCAGCATTTGATTAGGCTGAAATTGTGCGCCGGCTCCCGAGGCGGATGCGGCCGCGCCAGTGGTCGGAGGCGTCCAACCGGCGGGCGTCCATCCTTCAGGCGGATTTTTCATCCAAAGCGATCCGATCATGACCAGCACGAAGAAGGCGATGCCGAAGATCAGGAAAACGTTGGCGACGCCCTGAGTCGCGATCAGGCCGCTCGTCTCGATGCCGGTCCACGCGGGCAAACCCTGGCCGAGGTAGATCCAGATCAGCGCGCCGAAGCCGAAACCCGCGACCGCGAGTCCGGTGATCATACCTTTTTTATCGGGGAACCATTTGACGCCGACGGCGATCGGTACCACGTACGCGAGTCCGATGCCGGCGCCGCCAATTAAACCTATCGTAATAAGGATCGCCCAAAACGCAGGAGTCCCCTCCATAGTGCGGCTGGCCACCCCACCAAGTACATAGCCGATACCCAGAACGATGCCGCCCAGCCGAGCCACGGTTGTTGGACCAACGGTAGCCTGCCAGCGACCGGCAAGGATCATAACCAAGGCAAACGTCGCCAGGCCAACGGCAAAAATGATTTGCGTCTGCGTGGCCGAGAAATTGAACGGCACCGCTTTCAGCGGCGGCGTAAACACGCTCCAGGCGTAGATAGCACCCAGGCACAACTGGATCAGGATCGCACCGACGACAACAAGCCAGCGGTTCATCACCGGTTTGTCGGCCGCGGCGGCGGCGGCACTTTCGTCACCCATAGTTTGTTTCCTTTGCTGGTGCTACGGATTGAAAAACAGGTTGAGGAAAGGGTCCGCGCACCCTCTCCTCAACCGGGAAAACGCTTGTCGAACTAAGCTTCCGGCTTGTTTGCGATCAGATCCTCAACAACGCTCGGGTCGGCCAGTGTCGAGGTGTCACCGACCTGGTCGGGCTGGTTTTCAGCGATCTTGCGGAGGATTCGCCGCATGATTTTGCCGCTACGAGTCTTCGGCAGGCCGGGCGCCCAGTGGATCACGTCGGGCGACGCGATCGGGCCGATCTCCTTGCGGACATGCTTGACCAGCTCCTTCTTGAGCTCGTCGGTATATTCGCGACCGGTGATCAGGGTGACGTAGGCGTAAATGCCCTGACCCTTGATCTGGTGCGGGAAGCCCACGACGGCGGCTTCGGCAACGTCGGTGTGGGAGACGAGGGCGCTTTCAACTTCGGCGGTGCCCATGCGGTGGCCGGAGACGTTAATGACGTCGTCCACGCGGCCGGTGATCCAGTAATAGCCGTCCTCATCGCGTCGGCAGCCGTCGCCGGTGAAGTACAGACCCGGATAGGTCGAGAAGTAGGTTTCCTTGAAGCGTTCGTGCTGGCCGTAGACGGATCGCATGATGCCCGGCCAGGGCTCCTCGATACACAGCACGCCGGAGCCGGCCCCGATGATCTCCTTGCCCTCGGGTTCGAGCAACTTGGGCTTGACGCCGAAGAAGGGCAGTGTGGCCGATCCGGGCTTGGTGGGTATGGCACCCGGGAGCGGGGTGATCAGGATGCCGCCGGTCTCGGTCTGCCACCAGGTATCGACGATGGGGCATTTCTCGCGGCCGACGTTCTTGTGGTACCACATCCAGGCTTCGGGGTTGATCGGTTCGCCGACCGAGCCGAGCAGCCGCAGGCTGGAGAGGTCGCGTTTGAGTGCGTGCTGCTCTCCTTCGCGCATCAGTGCTCGGATGGCGGTCGGGGCGGTGTAGAACTGGTTGACTTTGTACTTGTCGCAGACATCCCAGAAACGTCCGGCGTCGGGATAGGTCGGGATGCCCTCGAACATGACCGTGGTGGCCCCGTTGCAGAGCGGGCCGTAGACGATGTACGAGTGGCCGGTTACCCAACCGATGTCGGCGGTGCACCAGAAAACATCGCCGTCGTGGTAATCGAAGATGTACTTGTGCGTGATGGCGGTGAAGACCATGTAGCCGCCGATGGTGTGCAGGACGCCCTTGGGTTTGCCGGTCGAGCCGGAGGTGTAGAGGATGAAGAGGGGGTCTTCGGAATCCATCCACTCGCAGTCGCAGTCGGGCGAGGCGTCGGCCATCTCGTCGTGCCACCAGTGATCGCGGCCGCTCTTCATCTCGATCGCCAACTCGTCGCCGACGCGCTTGTAGACGATGCAGGTCTTGACGTTGACGCCCTGCTTGGCGGCCAGGTCAATCGCCGCGTCGGCGTTGGCCTTCAGCGTGACGGCCTTGGCACCGCGCATCACGCCATCGGTTGTGACCAGGAATTCGCAGGTCGAATCGACCATGCGGTCGGCCAACGAGTCGGGGCTGAAGCCGCCGAAGACGATCGAGTGGATCGCGCCGATCCGTGCGCAGGCCAGCATCGCGACCGCCAGCTCTTTGACCATCGGCATGTAGATCGAGACGCGGTCGCCCTTCTTGACGCCGTATTTCTTCATCACGTTGGCGAACTTGCAAACCTCGGCGTGCAGCTCGCGGTAGGTGAGCTTGGCGTCTTCGCCGGGGGAGTTGCCTTCCCAGATGATCGCGGTCTGATCGCCGCGCTTCTCGAGGTGGCGGTCCAGGCAGTTGTAGGTGATATTGGTCTTGGCCCCGAGGAAATACTTGATCGAGATCGTATCCTTGAAGTCGTACTCGCGGACCTTGCTCCACTTCTCTTTCCAGTAGAAGCCCTCGGCGACCTCACCCCAGAAACCTTCCGGGTCGTCGATCGAGTGCTGATACATTTTCTTGTATTCGTCCATCGACTTGATGTGCGCGCGCGCGACTGTCTCGCTCGACGGCTCGAATACGCGTTCCTTGGTTTCTACTTCAGCCATGCTGGTCTCCTGTCCTTTCACTATTGCTACTGCACCGCCGCTGGACGCCGTCCCGCTTCAACGCGGCAACACCATCACGCGCCCGCGACCACAACTTATAAAAATCTGCACGCCCGGCTGCGGGTGCAGCCCGTGCATCGATCACTACGTCATTCGCCGCACGTTCCCGCGGCGTCAAATCGGTCCCGGTAACTGGAAACCCGTCGCGAGCCATAAACTCGCCGACCACCCCGGTCATTGTGGGCATTGACTCCATCCCGGCCCGTCGATGGGGAGGTCCGCGCTGTTGGCCACCCGCGGCTGAGCCGGTACCCCCAGCCGGATCAACGACAAACTGACAGGATACAACTCAAGCAGTTTCACGCCGGGGGCTCACGTGGCGGCTTCCCGGCCGCAACGTGGCTATACTTCACAACCACGCCCGTGAGCATTTCAACAACCCCCCAGACTACAACCATTCCCAACACCGTGCAAGTCGGCCTCGATGCTGGAAAGCGGGGTCGGTGTGACCATATTTGGTGGCGACCGGGGTGGCACGGTCTGTCGTCGCGTTGGGTGGCTCGTTACAGGCGGAAAACGTCGCCGCGACGACAGGCCGTGGCTACTCGGCCGCGACGTTACGCCCCTGTTGCAAACCACGGCCTGTCCTCGCCGGGACGGGCTTTCCACGGACGCGGACTGGTTCGGGCGAGGCCAGACCGTGCCACCCCGAATCGCGTGTGTGTAGGCACAACTCGCGCCATTCCAAAGACTTCGCTCTGCCACTACAAAGAGTCACACCCAGCGGGGGTGCCCCATGTCGATGGGTGCATGACCCCGAGACGGACACGACTCTAAAAAGGTGCTACAATTTTCCCCGATCCGGCCAACCGCCGACCGTTGAGAGTGGCTTATGAAGCTAAAAACCGGGCTCGTTGTCGAACCGATTATCGGGCTTGAAATCCATATCCAGTTGGCCGCCCGGACCAAGATGTGGTGCGGGTGCGCCGTCGAGTTCGGCAAGCCTCCGAACACACGCGTCTGCCCCGTCTGTCTCGGGCTGCCGGGAGCGCTGCCGGTGATGAATCGACAAGCAGTCGAATTCGCCGTCCTGACCGGCTTGGCGTTGAACTGCAAAATCGCCCCGGTCACCAAGTGGGACCGCAAGCACTATTACTACCCCGACTTGCCTAAAAATTACCAAATCTCGCAATACAACCAGCCATTGTGCATAGGTGGCTACGTCGAGCTGAAAGCCGACCACAAAATCCACAAGATCCGCATCAATCGGGCACATCTCGAAGAGGACGCCGGCAAAAACATCCACGATCTCGCCGACTGCACCGCCGTCGATTTGAACCGTGCCGGCACCCCCCTGCTGGAAATCGTCACCGAGCCGGACTTCGCTTCCGCCGACGAGACCCGCGAGTTCGCCGTCCAGCTCCAACGGCTCGTACGCTACCTCGGCGTCAGCGAAGCCAACATGCAGAAAGGCCAGATGCGCTTCGAGCCGAACATCAACCTCAAGATCACGAAGGACGGGCGGGAATTCCGCACCCCGATCGTCGAGGTCAAGAACCTCAACTCGTTTCGCGCGCTGCACGGGGCAATCTCATACGAAATCCAACGCCAATTGGAAGAATGGCGGCAGACCGGCATCGTCACCGAAACCGGCAACAAGTCCAACCGCGGCTGGGACGACGTTCGCGGGGTCACCACACCCCAACGCGAGAAGGAGGAAGCCCACGACTATCGTTATTTTCCCGACCCGGACCTGGTTCCGTTGACGACGGATCGACACTGGGTCACGGAGCTGCGCGAACACCTGCCGGAACTGCCGATCCCGCGTACGGAACGCTTCATCAGCGAGTACAAGCTCTCGCCGCCAACCAGCAGGCCGTTCGCGACGCGCTTGCCAACCCCAAGAAAATGAAAGCCGCCCGCGGCTTCCTCGCCGGTGAGGTAATGAAGCTCTCCGGCGGCAAAGCCGACCCGAAAATCGTCTGCGTGATAATCGAAGAGAAGCTGGCTACACTAGCCGGTGGTTAGTGCTCTGACACAGCTCAATTGGTGGGTAGCACCGGGTGCCACGGACAAGCGGCAGTTTGCTTGTCCGTGCTTCCAGCGATGATTAGCACTGCTCAAGAGTAGTGGCACACCAGCCCATCAATCGATGGCAGACATAGCACTGGCAGCCCGCGCAAAAGTCGTTGCTGCTCGCGGACAGTAGCGGGTGGGTGCCTTGCCTTGGCAGTCATGTTCCCGCGCTGCTCTCAATAACACGTTATTTGCGAAATTCGGTCGCCGGCGCTCGTCTTTCGGCTGACCGCTGATCGCTGAATGCTCACCATGCGATTACTCGCCTGCTTGGCATCAGTGCGCGGGGTAGAACCAGAAATACAGGTCCAGCCCCATCTGGACCAGCGCCACCAGCACCGGGATCGATGTGATCGCCACCGCCCACTCGGCAATGCGGCGGCCGGTTTCGTCTTTGCGACGACCGATCAGTTCGCATAGCACGACCACCAACACGACCAGCACGAACTTGAAAATCACCATGCCCGGCACGTCCCAACGCTCGATGAACCAGTTCGCCAACGCGTTCGCTTCGGCCCCGCGCGACTCGGTCATGGTCGCATCGCGGGCAAACAGCACCGGGTGCAGGATCAGGTACGTCAGCATGATGTCGAGCGCCGCGAGGAAAATGAACCACACGTACGCGTTCGGGTAACGCACAGACGACTTTCGCCGCGCCGGGGGCAATTGCTCCGCGGACTCGGCGACCGGCGCGTCGGCGGGCGTCGTTTCGCATTGTTCGGATTCGTGACTCACCTTTTCTTCCTTCGCCATTATCATATGCACGGCTTGAGAAAGTGTCTTTGCGCTCGGACAACGTCGCCGACGGATAGGAGGATTCGATAATGAACGTCATCGCGGATTTGTGCCTGGTGCCGATCGGCGTGGGGGTTTCGGTCTCGCGCTATGTAGCGGCCTGCGAGAAAGTGCTTACGGACGCCGGGCTCTCAACCCGGCTGCACGCCTACGGAACCAACATCGAGGGCGAGTGGGACACGGTTATGGCGGCGGTCAAACACTGCCACGAGGTCGTGCACGAAATGGGCGCCCCCCGCGTCAGCACGACTCTGCGACTGGGCACCCGCACCGACCGCGACCAGACAATCGCGGATAAGCTGCGCAGCATCGAAAAAAAGCTATAGGTATCGCAGGCGGAGCTAATCGAATATCGGACCGAAGGAACGTCACGCGGGCGCATTCCCAACACTCTGCCCGCGTTTAAGTTGTAGTACCAAACTTATATATCGAAACTGACTTCGTAAACCAGTTCCGGGACGGTATCGACGACGGCAATGGGGTCTGGGAAGTCGTTCAGCGGTATGATGCTGTCTGTGTAGTCCTCCGGTCGTACGGGGTTCGGTTGCTCGTAGTATTGAGCACCGGTTGGGGGTTGGTAAAACCATGGTACCGGGGCACCATCCACCGTTCGCGCACCATCCACGTCGGTTGGTACCATCGGGACGGTCACAGACGCCGCCGAGTCGACTTGGTACTGCTTGCCCGCCCACGACTCTATCCAATCCCGTTGCGCCTGCCCGACGGGAACCATGTCATTTGCAAAGGAGTATCCGGTACGAATCCATTGTAGGGTGACGCGGTTTGGCGTAACGTTAAATTTCGCATAGCCAAGGACAGCATATAGAGCGTCGATCCAAGGTGTGTTCTGCCCTGGGTTAAGTATGCTTCCATAAGAATTCAACATTCCGGACTGATGCCACCAGTGGTTTAAGTGGGGTGGGCGACCAGTACACAGATAATTTATACCGTCCTTGACGCTGTGACAGAAGACGTGATCATGTCCGTAAACGAAGAATTGTGCTCCGTGTTGCAACATCAGATTATGGATAAACGCTTGTTCCGCGCCGGTTCGGTCGGCTTCGACGGCGCTGCCGCGACCATAGGCTGGGCTGGCCCCGCCCTCTAGAATGCTGCATCCCTGGGCGTCGATGAGCCCACCACCCACTTGATGATGAGAAAAGAGAAATTTCCAGGTGGCCGTGGAGTTTGCAAGCACATCCTCGAGCCACTGCAATTGCGTCGGCCCCAGGGTCCATTGTGAAATGCAGTTCGGCCTTGTGATCGAACCGACCAGCGTATAGCGGTAGGGGTCGAGAACGATGAAAAGTGCGTCGCCCCACGTCCAGGCATAGAAGTTCTGTAAATTGCCGCGCGGTGATCCCTCGTTCCATGGACCTTCCTCACCAAGCCAGTCGTCGAGCGAGTCATAACCCGGTGCTCCTTCGCCGCCTTCGGGATACGTGTCGCCGCGTGGGTTCGGAATGCACAACAAACGGGCCTTGGATGCCCATTTCTGGTGGTATTGCTCTGCCGACAGGCCGTTCCGGGGTCGCGGTGGGTCGGGAGCATCCGTGCCCCTTTGATAAAAGCCCGCTTCCTGTTCGTGATTGCCCAGCACGAGGTAAGCTGGCATCGCTCGAGTGATCGGTGCCATGATATCTCGGTAATTGAAATACAAATCCCGCAACTCACTCTCGGTTTCGGCCCAGTTCAGATAGGGTGAGTCGCCCAGGTCGATCATGAAGTCAAATGGTTCATCCTCCAGGATTCGACGCAGGCATTGCTCGGCCGTCCAACGGCGCGGACTGCCCGGTGCGACCTTCGTGGGGTGCCCCCAGTGAGGGTCGGCCACAGCGCAGAAGCTGAAGGACCGGCCGGCTGTCTTCCGCGAGCAGAATGAACTGATGTGGTTAAAGTGAAACCAGCGGCGCGGGTTCGACGCGGTGGCGTATTCAATCCGGTAGGAATATGTCTGATTCGGCTGTAGGCCGGCGAGGGCCAGTTCCACACGTGACCGCGGCGCGCTCGTTCGAACGATGCGCGATAAGAAAGGCGGATGCGGAAAATCCCTACCATTCCTCATGGAGCGAACGCGTATCCACAACTCCTCGTTCAGGTCTTCGGCCGTCACCAGGTTGATCACCGCACTTTCACCGGTGACGCGCCCCGTCATTTCGATAGTGCGAAAGAAACGCGTGTAAAACGGCTCAGGCTCAATCGGCTGCAAAGGCTCATCGCCGAGCGCCTTTGCAAGGATTGCTCCCGCGCTCGTGGATGCTAGTCCTGCCAGGAATTCACGCCGATTTAACATGGGTTTTCCCCATTGTTCGTCGAACCAGGCCGTGGAACATGAACGCATTTGCGCGCGAATATGGCTTTTGCAGAAGAGCCATCTTTGCAATTTTAATCTAACGTTAATGCTATCAATGATGCAAGACTCTTATGCATAACCCGTGGGTAGGATCTGGGGAAACCGGCTCCACGGGTTTTCCCAGCCCCCCGTGGCGTCCGTAAAACGACAAACGGTTCCCGGTTCTCGACGTCCGTCACGGGGGTTGGACGCTACTCCCTCCCCCGAAACCCGCCTCGATGGTCACGCACCCACGAAGAGGTGGCGAGATGAATATCGCCGACGAGCATTTGTCATTCTGTTCCGTCTGTGAGTAAAATCATGAATCTGCGTAGCACTATGACATGATCTTGCCGGTGGCGCACAAACCGGACCAAACGCGATGGAAGGCATTATTCCCGAATTCTGCGACTTTGATTGTCCCCAGGCCGACTTCCCGCCGGCCGAGACCGCCGGCCTTTGCCGAACGATGTCGGCCGTCTGGTGTCGCCGACTCAAAGAGTTAACCAACAAGAACGCCCCCTGTGAATGGCGCAAGCGGCAACAGAAGCAACCGCCCGGCGGAAAATCGAAGGCCGGGAAGACGAACAAGCGAACCAAGCGGAGATCCTAGTGCTCCGTCAGTGTTGCTTTGATGGGTCCAACCCGAGGAGCCGCGAACTTCAGTCCGCCCGGTCGTTCGGGGAGTAGAATTTATCCTTCCCGACGGACCGGGCGGACTGAAGTCCGCGGCTCTTCAGGTATTGTTGCCCTCCTCGAGTATTGTTGCCCTCTTCAAGTATCATCACGGCCTCGAAAGAAACACTACCCATCAAATCAACCTAGTGCTCTGTCCGCCGCAAAAACCACGTAGCGTCCGCGAGTGACAACGACTTTTCCGGCTCGGGCATGTGGGGGATGAATCAGGATACACCGCCGCCGCTGAGACCCTCGCTTGCGTTTCGGGCCCTGGTTGGCTGCCGTCTCTGGCGCGCCATACGCGCCCTCATGTCGTTCAGGCTTTGTAAACGACCTCGCCGTGTTTGATGACCGCCTTCACGCGATTGCGGCCCGGCGTGTAGAACCACTCGTCCAGCGTCGGAGCGTCGAGGATCACCAGGTCGGCATCATAACCCTTCTCGATTGCCCCGAGACGACCGTGCAGATCAATCGCCGCGGCGGCGTTCGCCGTCACCGCCGACAGCACCTCCACCGGCGGCATCCGCAGTTGGCAGCACGCGATATTCATGATCAGCGGTAGCGACTCGATCATGCTCGAACCCGGGTTGCAATCGGTCGACAACGCCACCGGCAGGCCCGCGTTGATCAATCGGTGGACATCGCAGTGCTCGATGCCCAGGAAAAACGATGTCCCCGGCAGCACGACAGCGATCGTGCCGGCCTCTTTCAACGCCGCGATCCCGCCCTCGTCGATCGTCTCGAGATGATCGGCCGAGACGGCGTGTACTTCGCCCGCCAATCGCGTCGCGCCGATCTGGGCCAGCTCGTCGGCGTGCAACTTCGGCTTTAACCCGACCTTGGCCGCCCGCGTCAGCACTCGGCGAGCCTGTTCAACAGTAAACGCGCCCCTGTCGCAGAACACGTCACAGAAACGCGCCAGCCCCTCGGACGCAATCTGCTGTAACAATGCCTCACTGCCGATCCGGTCGATGAATTCGTCGGCCCGGCCCTCGAACTCGGCCGGCAACGCGTGTGCGCCAAGATAGGTCGGAACCAGCTCTATCGGCTGTCGGCGATTGAGCTCGCGGATCGCGTGCAGTTGCTTCAACTCATGCTTTGGAGCTAACCCGTAGCCGCTTTTACATTCGCAGGTAGTCACGCCCAGCGCGAGCATCCGCCGCAGACGGGGCAGATTGAGCTCGACGAGTTCCTCCTCGCTGGCCTCGCGAACGGCTTGCGTGGTGACGCGAATCCCGCCGCCGGACTCCATGATCGAGAGATACGACTCGCCGGCGATGCGTCGGGCGAACTCGGCGGCACGGTGCCCGGCAAACGGTATGTGCGTGTGCGGATCGATCAACCCCGGGATCACGCAGCCGCCTTCGGCCGAGAGTGCCGGACCACCTTTATCAGCGGGAGCGTCTTTGGCTAATCCGAACCAGACGAGGCGACCGTCCTCGATCAGCACCGCCGCGTCCTGAATTATGTTCACGTCGCGCATCTTTTCGCCGGCAAGCGGCCCGGGCGGTACGACGGCGAGCGAGGCAATGTCGCGTATTAACATGCACGTTTCTCCTAACCGAGTGTGGCTCAGTAGGTTATCTCATTCGCCCCCAAGTCCTAGCGCTCCGTCAGTGTTGCTTTGATGGGTTCAACCCGAGGAGCCGCGGACTTCAGTCCGCCCGGTCTTTCGGGAAGGGTAAATTCTACTCCCCGCGGCGCCG
>JAUWNI010000212.1 GCA_030612705.1 Phycisphaerae bacterium
CGCCCTAAATCCGGGCTGTACCAGCGGTTGCGGTTGTAGTACAGGCCCCGGGCGCCGACCGCGTGTGGCGGGTCGTCGGGGTCGCCGTCGAAGCGGATGAAGAATAGACCCTGGTGGCCGACGCCCATGCTCGGCCACTCGGTTTCGCTCGGCCGCAGGTCGGCGGCGCGCAGTTCGCCGTAGGGACCGTAGGTGTATTGGGCCGCGACGACGCTGCCGGCCTTGAGCCAGGCGACCAGGTTGTAGTTGGCGTCCTGGATGGCGTACCTGACGCCGCCCTCGCGGTGGATGACCAGCGCCAGCTCGTCGACGTAATCCGGGCCCCAGACGTAGTCGAGCTGGTCCCAGCGGTCCACGATCGGGTAGCCCCACAGCCGCGTGTGACGCTGCTCGGACACGCGGCGGACGCCGTCGTAGTAGAGATGCCGGTTGACGTGCTCGTCGATCGGCTCGGAATAGTCCAGATGCGTGGAGTAGAACATCAGCCGACCGAGGCCGTCGTAGGCAAACCTGGCGACCGGATCGCCGGGCACACCGTCGGGGTCGTTCGGGTATTGAGTCGAGACGCCACGGCTTGGCGCCACGCGATGGCCGTCTCGGGTTCTGGGCTCCACGAAGCGACGCTAGACCATGCCACCCGCCGCTTAGCGTTAGTCAATCTCACTCCAATGGAGAAACACAATGTTACTTGAGCGGTTCAAATAGGGCTCGAAGCACAGGATCGGCTGCTCGTCGCAGTACAGAAGCAGGTTGATGAAACCAGCCGAGAACAGACATATGCGAGTTCCGACGCGCGTGCGCAAGGGCAGCTCGCGATCCCAAATCTCCCTTCTACCACTTGGCCACCGGAGTATCAGCACCGGGTCTGACGCATCCAGCGGCCCGGCGCTCTCTACGGAACTCTCCGTGACGATCCAACACGGGACATTGTGCCGGAGCCCAATGTCCAATGCTTTGCCGTTTGAGAGCAGCAGACTCACCCCTGAGTCGTCGTAACGAGCATCCTCGACAACCGCGCCGATAATCCCCGTCTCTTGTTCGGCTTGGGCGCGCCGGGGATTGATGATGGCGCTACCGATAGCATCTTCCGGAGAGGCAAAGCGGAACGACGCTTCGCTTTCAGGGGGATGCGTCACGTTCACGATTATCTTGGGGTCCATGGTCGCTAAAACGGCGGCGTCTTTTGGCTATGCGATAGGTGCGGAAACGTCCAATCACCGGCGATTGGATCATGGAGCACTGTGTATTTCTTTCCGTCGTTGCACCGGAAGTACCAAGCCTCTGTAAAACCAGCCTCTGCCCATCCCGCATCTGTGCAATGAGGGCCGGATCGAACTCTTATTCGTCCACCGCCAGTTGCACGAATTGCGGCCCCGGCCGAAGTATAGATGTCATAGGCGAAATCACCAAACCCTCGATACTGCGTCGGCTTGTTATGCACCAACAAGCCCGCCGAGGTCACGAAGTACGTGTTCGTCCCACCGACGGTCAGATTATACACCGGCTCGGGGGTTTCTTGAACCGTGACGTTCAGCACCTCCAGCGGCACGACGTCCATGTTTACCAGGCAGTCTCCGGCCTCGATCTGACGAGCCGGAGTCCAGCCCTGGTCGCTGATCCAGGTCGGGTGCTCCGCCGTGACTGTCAGCGGCTCGACCATGTCCCCAAGGTCCAGAACCAGAAGCTCCTCAGCAACGAACTCATGCGTCGCGAGCACGCTCGCGGTTTCAACCTCTTGGCACTCTCCCCCGGCAACCATCACGCGGTCACCCGCCTGGAGCGATTCGATCGGCACAAAGGTCCCGTTGCCGAGTAAAACCAGCGTCCCAGCAACGAAACAGCCGCCTTGCGCGCGCAGCGAGGCTCGGTGTCCTCTGAACTTCGAGAACGCCTTGCCGAGGGCGCCGCCCATCAATGCCCCACCGCCGACAACCCCAAGCGCATTGCCCCACCCCAGGCCGTTGTCGTGAATGTCGATCGCTCCGTTGACGGCGTGATATGCCCCGACGATAAAGATTCCGCCGGGGACGAGCGAAATGACCATGCCTTCAATTACCGCCTGTAGCGCCGCCTCCCCCGCGGCCTGGAACAAGCTGCCGAACGCGTCATAGAGACCCTGGGCTCTCTCTGCCCGCCCGGCCCAAATCCCCGCGATGCAATCATCGATATCATCGAACCAGTCTAGGCCCAGCGGGTCGCCGAACCGGATCGGATTCGAGCCGGCGTATTCGTACAGGTTCATCCCCCCGGCGTAGAGAGCTTGCCCGTTGAACGCGCTCACGAAGTTGGCTAGCATCTCGGCGTTGAACGCCAGCGCGGTGATGATCGGCAAGGCCGTCTCGTTTACGTCGCGTTGGATGAAACGACCTAAATCCGGGCTGTACCAGCGGTTGCGGTTGTAGTACAGGCCTCGGGCGCCGACAGCGTGTGGCGGGTCGTCGGGGTCGCCGTCGAAGCGGATGAAGAACAGACCCTGGTGGCCGACGCCCATGCTCGGCCACTCGGTTTCGGTCGGCCGCAGGTCGGCGGCGCGCAGTTCGCCGTAGGGATCGTCGGTCGCGCGTCCGGATCTTCATCCGCCAGACAAGCGGCAATCCAGGATTGGAAACACGTTTGAAACGCTTCAGGCCGGAGCGTGGAAAGAATGCGGCGAATGCAATCCCGCGATGGAATGCCATTGGGCAGCGCCAGCACTCGCCGCAGCCAATCTGCTCTTGCTTTGGCCCAGCGCTCAATCGACGGGGGTCCCGAGCAGCCGACGATCACGCCGCACACGGATATGACGAGCACGTCGCCCAGCAAGTGGCGCCGGTGGCGTGGGTGTCGGGGATCGGGGAGCGACTCGAAGTGTTCGACAATAGACTTCAACGTTGCAGTGCCATTGGCCATCGGTTCTATCCTCCTTCTGTCATTCCTTGTGGTGCCAGCCGTCAAGGTTGAGCAAGATATAACCGAAAACGGCGGCGAATGCGAGATTACATATATTACCCAGAGTACCTA
>JAUWNI010000013.1 GCA_030612705.1 Phycisphaerae bacterium
ATAGGGCGGGCCGGCGGATGGCGGTCTAGTGCTTTGTTTCACAAAGACATCGACTATGGGAAACCGCGAAGAGCCGCGGGCCTGAAGCCCGCGCGGCGTTACTTATATAGCAGGGCCAAGATGTCGATTAGACCACACCCGCCGTCCTCCTTGCCGATTTGCTCTATCTCCACGAAAATGTCCATCTTGAGCCGTGAATCCCGTGATAGGAGGTTAACCGTGCGAAGAATTTCAACAGCTTTTACTGTCACAACAATCATTGGTTTGGTGCTGTCTGTTGCCGTTTACGCCGAGGACGCTGTTCGCGATCACGATATCACAATCGAGGATTACCCCTCGGTCGCGATGATCGTCGGCTGTGTGATGTCCCCCGACGGCAAGTACGTGGCGTATTCTGATCTGCGCTGGAAGGACCTTTCCGATCGGCGCGACACGGACATCTGGATCGTGCCCACCGCCGCCGGCGACGCTCGGCGTCTGACCTTCGACACCGCCTCCGAACGTTCACCACAGTGGAGCCCCGACTGCAAATGGGTTTACTTCACTTCCCAGCGAACGCGCGGCGACGGGGACACACCGCCCTACAACGGCAAGACGCAGGTTTGGCGGATCGCCGTCGACGGCGACGAACCCGTGCCGGTCACGCGCTTTGAAAAGGGTGTCGACGGCTACGAGCTATCGAAAGACGGCCGCACGCTTTATTACCTCGTCCACCGCGACCAGGACGACGACATCTGGAAAGACCTCCGCGCGCAGCATAAAGACATGATCGAATTCAGCCCCGGAAGCCGCCAGGTCTCGGAAATCTGGAAGCTCAACCTGCAAAACTGGCGAACCGAAAAGCTCATCGATGAGCAACGTTACATCCGCGATTTCGCTCTCGCGCCCGACGGCAAGCGTATCGCCATGTTCACCACGCCCGACGGCGAGCTTATTTCCAACGAAGGCTGGTCACGCGTGGACATCTTCGACATTGCGGCGAAAGACAGCATCACGCTCCCGGACAAGCTCTATCGCGAGAATGTCCCCTCGCCCTTCGCCTGGCTGGAGGAGATGGCCTGGTCGTCGGATTCAAAGGCGCTCGCGTTCACGGTCGGCTGGGACGGCTATCCCAACGAAATCCTGGTGGCCGAATGGCTCGGCGGCGAGCCGACGGTTCGCAAGTTGAAACGCCCGCACGACGGTATGACCGTTACCGGGGGACTGCACTGGCGGCATATGTCACGTGAGCTGTGCTTCCTCGGCGAGCACCGCGCCCGCCAGCACGTCTACAGCATCGCTGATGTCCGCGAAGGAACACAAGGCGAGCTGCGCCTGCTCACACCCGGCGACATCGTCGTCCACGCCTTCAGCTACGCCGACGTCAGCGGCGACCCGGCGATCGTCGTCAGCGGCCCCACGCACGCCCGCGAGGTCTTCATCGCCAACGCCCCCGGACGATATCGACAAATCACCGATGTCAACCCGCAGATGGCTACCTGGAAAATCCCGCAAATTTCGCTGGTCACCTGGAAGGGCGCCGACGGCGACGAGGTCGAAGGCGTGCTCGAACTGCCCCACGGACACGACCCCGCCACCGATGGCCCACTGCCGATGATCGTCGAGCTCCACGGCGGCCCCACCGCGGCCACCAACATGGGTTTCCGGTACTGGTGCTACGGCCGCACGATCCTGGCCGCCAACGGTTACGCGATGCTCAGCCCGAACTATCGCGGCTCTACCGGCTACGGCGATAAGTTCATGACCGACCTGATCGGCCGTGAGAACGACGTCGAGGTGAAGGACATCCTCACCGGCGTCGACGCCATGATCGAACGCGGCATCGCCGACCCGGACAAGCTCGGCGTGATCGGCTGGAGCAACGGCGGCTTCCTGGCAAACGCGCTGATCACGCACTCGCCGCGTTTCAAAGCCGCCAGCAGCGGCGCGGGCATCACGGACATGCTGATCCAGTGGGCCATCGAGGACACGCCCGGGCACGTCATCAACTACATGCGGGGCCTGCCGTGGGAGCGGCCGGAGGCATACGTAAAAGCCTCGCCCGTGTGGTATCTGCACAAGGTGGTCACGCCGACGCTGATCCACTGCGGCGGCAGCGACCCGCGCGTGCCGGTCGCGCACAGCCGGGCGCTCTATCGCGCGCTGCACAAGTATTGCGACGTGCCGGCGATGCTGCTGATTTACCCGGAGCAGGGTCACGGCTTGGGCAAGTGCAGCATGCGCCAGGCGAAAATGGAATGGGACCTGGCGTGGTTCAAACGCTACATCATGGGCGAGTCGGATGAAGAGTCCGAAGAGGCGGAGGCCGACGACAATCAGGTCGTCGGCTAGAGCTTTGTCGAGGTTGATTTGATGGGTAGTGTTTCTTTCGAGGACGTGATAATACTTGAAGAGGGTAACAATACTCGAAGAGCCGCGGACTTCAGTCCGCCCGGTCCTTCGGGAAGGGTAAATTCTACTCCACGCGGCGCCGGGCGGGCTTCAGGCCCTCGGCTCCTCGGGTTGAACCCTTCAAAGCAACACTGACGGAGCACTCGAGGGGCACAAAGGTGTTCTTACGTTCTCACGTTTGCAAGCTGCAACACCGCCAACGGGCCGAACAACAGTATCGGTATCCAGGCCACCAACGCCGCGAAGGCCTCCTCCTTGACGACGCTCTGCGCGATAAACGCAACCACGAAGAACGCTCCCGTCAGCAGCAGGGCCTTGCCCCCGGCCGCCATCACGTTCGTCGGCTCGCGCACCAGAAAAAACGGCAGTGCCAGCAACAGCAGAATCCATTGCAGCAACGGCTGTGTCAGCCGAATGTGCCGGCTCATGTCGATCATCGGCCGATTCACCAGATTGCGGCTCTGCAAGAGAGCGTTCAACTGGTGCAGGCTCAACAGATCAGCCCATTGCGAGTCCCGCCGCAGGATGAGATCGTCAGGCGTCAACGAAAAGTCGTATTCGTCGATGTATTCGGGTTGGATCGCGGGCCCCAGACCCTCACCGTCGCTCGGAGCGTACATCGTTCTGCGAACGCCCCGTTCGAGCTCCCAGACGCCGCGCTGCTCGTTGTACACGGCGGCGTCGGCTTCGATCAGCGCCTGGGCATCGGGTTCGATGATGAGGAGGTTTTCCAGGCGTCCTTCGCGCGGAAAGAAGCTGTTGGCGGTCAGGATCGCGTTGTCGTTGTCACGGGCGCAATGCACGCCGCGGATGCGCTGTCCGATGATATCGTCGTGTTTGCGGGCGATCTTGTGGGCCAGCTCCGGCAACAGCAGCTCGCGGTTCGCCATCCACACGCCGACCAGCAGCACGGAGCACGCCACGATCGGCACCGCGAGTCGCTGCAACGGCATACCCGCCGCCACCAGCACGGTCAGTTCGTTGTTCCGCAGCATCACGCCGAGCGTGAACGCGGCGGCGATCGCCATCAACGGCCCGCCAAGCTGCGAGTAATACAACGGCAGGTTGCACAGATAGTAATCGCCCATCAACGCGAGCACTTCCCAGAACGGCAACGACTCGTCTTCGGTAAACTCGTCGATATTCACGAGCAGATCGGTCAGCACATACAGCCCGATCCCAACCAGCATCAGGATCACAAACCCCGAGAGAAACGTGCGGGCGACGTAGCGGTCAATGATGCTCACTGTTGCTCCCTCACCGTCGCACTCCGACCCGCAGGATCACCGCGTCGGCCAATCCGACCAGCACGAGCCCGCCCCAAATGATGAACGGACCGAGCTGCTGTGTGTTTTGCGATTCGATCAATTGCCGACCCATCATGATCAGGATCGCGGCGATCAGAAACGGGATACACGCCAGACCGAACGCCGCCAGCGCGCGCGACCCGCGAAAAATCACACCGAGTGCCGCCCCCATCAAAATCGTCACCAGCGCGCTGCTCGCGAAGCTCAAACGGAAGTGAATTACCGCGGCGATCTTGCGCTGGAGCGACTGCGCGGACTTCCGCAACTTCGTCCGCTGTTTTGCCAGTTCGTCATCCGTCG
Source organism: Phycisphaerae bacterium (assembly GCA_030612705.1). Classification (GTDB taxonomy): domain Bacteria; phylum Planctomycetota; class Phycisphaerae; order UBA1845; family Fen-1342; genus JALSRY01. The sequence goes on from JAUWNI010000013.1 coordinate 3,999, forward strand.
GCAACTCGACGGCGGGATCGAGCACCGCCGACGCCGTGCAGGGCGCCATCCGCTGGGAGACATACTCCGGCATCTGCAGGTCGTCGATGTGTACCGTTTTCCTTTCCCGCTGCGTGCTGGGGTCGTCCGCGCGGGCGATGAATTCCAGCACGGGTCGGTCGGTAGTCTCGTTCAGCTCGATTTCCACCCACGCCTCATCCCCACGCGTCCGGGCGCGAAGCTTGGCCTGGGCGGCTTCATAACGTGTCGACGGCCGGATCTGGCCGACGTCGTTTTCAGCGGAGTACCTGGTCATCCTGACGTCGTTGAGCACCAGTTGTGAACGGCCGGCCGGAGCCACCGAACCCGCGGTGATCTCATAGCGCGCGCCATCGGCATCGTGCAGCACGAGTGTTTCACCGTCGATCAGACGCCGAGTGGTCAGGTCGCAAAAAACGTGCGCGCCCAACCGGCTGAGAAAGGCGTTGATCCGGGCTCCATGCTTCGGCGCCTCCCACGGGGCGGCATCCCATCGAGATAACGTGTTCAGGTCGACCATCGACGGCTTGGGAGTGAACGGGATCGCCCGCGAGTACGGCCCGATCTTCTGGTACCGGATCCGCACGACCCGCTTGCCGAACTCGTAATCGCGGGCGTCCTTGACGTACAGCGTGAACTTCACATCCTGCTCGCGCGTGTCGAACTGCACCAGCCCGCCCTCGGCGACCGAACACCGCTTGAAACGACCGTTCTTGTCCGTCATCAGAAAGGTCGGCTGCTCGACCCAGAAATAGCCGATCCCGTTGCCCGGCGGGTCGAAACCTTTTTCGATCAGTTGATCCTCGGCAACGTTCAGCACCTGCTGGGCGGTGAGCATGTAGTGATCTTTTCCGGGTTCGGCCTGGTTGATGTATCCGCGCTGCATCAGCCGGTAGAAGGCCAGGTCGCGCACGTTCCCGCGGGCGAAATGCGCGATCTGCTCCATAAAGCGGGGGATCACCAGGTTCACCGAAAGCATCGTGAACAGCGCTACAAAAACCGATAGCAGGATCGCCGAGAAAAACAGGCGGTGGATGTTGATCCCCGCCGCCCGGGCGGCCACCAACTCGTTGTCGGCCGCCAAACGGCCGTACGTCATCGTCGTCGCGAACAACGCCGCCACCGGCATCGTCAGCGTGATCACGATCGGGATCAGCATCGGCAGAACGGTGAAAATGTCACTGGCGGTCACCCCCTCGAACTTCAGCACGTTGTACAGCCCGCCGCCCATCGTGAACAGCACCGTCAGCGCCAGAACCGATAGTCCGAAGCTCTTGAGCAGTTCCCGCAGAATATACGCGTGCAGTGTGACCATGCTCCGGGCAACTCTAGGCCCCTCGACCACCCTGTCAAGCAAACCGCCGAACGGGAACCGAGAAGGTGTGCATGGCAGTTTTGGCGGACGCTACATGACTTTTACGTCGGACTGCTAACAATAAAACCCCACTCCGCGTATCGCGAAGTGGGGTATTGCTTGCAATCAACAGGTTGTACCTGTTACGCGCGCGGTGTTTACGGACAGGTTGTCCCGTAAACGGCCAGCAGCGCGGACAGGTCGGACAGGTCTACGTCATGGTCGCCATCGATGTCGCCATCGTTATAGTTGGCGCCGCTGCTCATACCGTAGTTGGACAGCAGTTGCGACAGGTCGGACAGGTCGATGTCGCCGTCGCAATCGAGGTCGCCGAGGCACTGCGGAATGAACATGCCCCAGATCTCGACATCGTCGATGTTCCAGCCGGGGTAGGTGATGTTGCCATCGGTCGTCCCCATAGTCCAGCGGAGATAGACGGTCTGTTGCTGGTCGGCGACTTCCGAGATATCGAGCACGATCTGCGTCCACGAGGAGTCGGATATCGTGTTGTCCGGATTCGACCACAACGTTGTCCAGTTGCTGCCGTCATTAGAAACCGCGACGGTCGCGTTATCGTATGGATTCCGCTCGACGCCCAGCCAGCGTCGGAAGCGTGCCTCGGCGTCCTGGATGTCGCGGCAATTGATCGCCGTCGTGGTCAGGCAGTACAGCGGCATGTTGTTGGGGTAGTCGCCGGCGAGGTTGTAGCCGTAGACGTTGTTGCCGGTGTAGCCGGCGGTGGGGTCGCCGTTGTGGGTACCGCCGCCGGTGGGCTGTCCGAACTCCCACTGGCCTTCGATTGACCAGCCGGGATCGGCGTCCAAGGTGAAGAGATGTACGGCCTCGGGCGCGGGCGGCAGGACATCGATGGAAATAATGGCGATGTTGGAATCGCCGGCATCGGGCGGCTCGCCGCCGTCGTTGGCCTTGAATGTGAAGCTGTCATCGCCGAAGTACCAGCTATTCGGTTTGTACTCGACGATGTTACCGCCGTCGACCAGCGAGTAGGGCACGCCGTCGATGCTCCCGGCACCGGGATCATTGAGCGTGCCGTTGGCGGGCAGCGAATCGATGATGTACGTCAAATAGCCCGGAGGATCGGGCAGTCCGTCGTAGTCGATTGCCACAAGCGTAACCAGCACGGACGTGTTCGCGGGCGTTTCGTAGCTGCCGTCCTCGGCTTTCGGCGCGCCTGAACACATGGTAAGCGCCAGGTTCACCGCTTCAAACGCATCGACCAGACCATAGCCGTAATCGTTATCCTTGCCGGTGAAGCCCAGGTCGAGGGCCGTGTCGTACATTATCTGCTTGACCTCATCGACGGACAGGTCGGGGCAAGCCTCGCGGATCAGCGCGACCACGCCGTTGACGTGCGGCGATGCCATCGACGTGCCGGTGAATGAGCTGTAACCACCGCCCGGGATCGAGGAGCGAACTTCGACGGCCGGGGCGGCGATTTCGGGTTTGATCGCCGGATTGCCGGTCGGCGTGCAGTACGTCGGTCCACGCGAGGAGTTGGTGTACATCACCCAGTTGGGCGGATCGTTGGCGTTGATGCCGCCCACGGCACATGTGCGGTAATCGTCCGTGGCCCGGTCGGCCGGACGACGCAACGTGTTAGAGCTGGGCCCCTCGTTGCCGGCCGAGAACAGGATCACGGTGCCGGCTGCCTCGCAGGCGTCAAGATAGCTCCAGAACGACGGATCACAGGGCGAGTTGTAAGGCGGGATGTTGTGCCAGGTGCCGATACCCCACGAATTCGAGCACACGTGCGGCACATCCCAAGTTGTGCCCGGATCGCCATCCGGATCGACCAGCCACTCGAATGCCAGGATTGCGTCCGCAACGGTCTGCGCGAGACTGACCCGGTCGATCACGGCGGCGTGGATCCACTGAGCGCCCGGAGCAACACCGACTTCGTCACCCGGTGCACCGCCGCAAACGGTACCCATCGTATGCGTCCCATGACTTCCCCAACCCTGCGGGAAGGTGGTATTGGTAACGGGATCGAACCAGGCCCACTCGGGGTTGTCCTGATAGCGGGGGTCGGCGACGCCGCGCCAACGGTTAGCCAACGCGGGGTGGTTTCCGTCGACACCGGTGTCAAGTGTTGAGACGAGGATTCCATCGCCCGTAAAGCCCATCAACCAGACTTCCGGCGCGCGGACGGCCTGGACGCCGAGCTCGGGGGCACGGCCGTCGCGGCCGCCTTGATCCTTATCAGACTTGCCCGACTGGCTAACCTCGGGCTCGATCGACTCGATCGGGTAATTGGGATACACGCACAGAACGTCATCACGATCGGCGATGTCCTTGATGGCAGGCTTGGTCGCCTCCACTCTGATACAGTTGGCGATCCAGAAAGCATGGTAACCCTGCACCGTTCCCTCGGTCGTGAACGCCTCGAGCCGCGTCATCAGGTCGCCCTGTGTTGCGGCCGCGCGCTGCTGGAGTGAAGTCACGACAACCTCGTGCCGCCGTTGACGCGTTGGCCTCCCGTCGCGTTCCAACTGTTCGGTCAGCACCGGCAGATCCACCTGATCCACCAGGAAAACCAGCACCGACAGCACTTCCTGGTCGCCAGTTTCGTTAAGGACCGCCTCGAGATTGGGATCCATCGTTCCAGCGATGGCGGCGCTTGTCGTGCCTCCCGCCAGCGCTGCCAAGATGGCAATCATGACCAGTTGTTTCATGTTCTTCTGCCTCCTCTTTCATTTGTAAGGGCGGATGTGAACACGGCATAATCACACTACCACGCCGCGGACCGCTGTACCGGAGCATACTGTTACCGACGAAACACTAATTTTCGTGAACACTTCCCGAGATGGGCGATAGGGCGCCCTCATGACGCTATGCCCACATCCCACTGCCGCTGCATCAAGCCGGCGGCTCCCATACATCTCTCTTTTAACGGCCACCACCGATCATTGCAAGGAATTCCCGCCCCGACCGCCGATAACGGGTGTGACTATTTTTCGTGGCGTTCGCAAATAGTGCTCTGCCAGGTCGACGTCGGTATCGCCGTCGAGGTCGCTGTCAGCGTACCGTTTCGCCGCGCGGGCTCCTCGCATATTATTAATCTGCACGATGGACCCTACCGAGTGGATATGACAAGGAAATACCGGATATGGCCACAAACGAAGAGAAGTCGTCACGAAACTTTATTCAGGAAATCATCGACGACGATCTGAAGACGAACAAATGGGACGGCCGCGTGCACACGCGGTTTCCGCCCGAGCCGAACGGCTACCTGCACATCGGACACGCCAAGAGCATCTGCCTGAACTTCGGGCTCGCGAAAGAGTACGGCGGCAAGTGCAACCTGCGTTTCGACGATACCAACCCGGTCAAGGAGGAGGAGGAATACGTCGAGTCGATCAAGGAGGACGTGCGCTGGCTGGGGTTCGACTGGGAGGATCGGCTCTACTTCGGCTCGGACTATTTCGACCAGATGCACGAGTGGGCCGTGCAGCTCATCAAGGCCGGCAAGGCCTACGTCTGCGACCTGAACGCGGAGCAGACCCGCGAACATCGCGGCACGCTGACTAAACCGGGCCGGGACAGCCCGTATCGCAACCGCGGCGTCGAGGAAAACCTGGACCTGTTCGAGCGGATGCGCAAAGGCGAATTCTCCGACGGCTCACGCACGCTGCGGGCCAGGATCGACATGGCCCATCCCAACCTGAACATGCGCGACCCGGTGATCTACCGCATCCTGCACGCCGAACATCACCGCACGGGCGACAAATGGTGCATCTACCCGATGTACGACTGGGCCCACGGGCTGGAGGATTCGATCGAGGGGATCACGCACTCGATCTGCACGCTCGAGTTCGAGAACCACCGCCCGCTGTACGACTGGTTCATCAACGCGATCAACGAAGACCGTGGGCCGGACAGGCCGTGGGGCGCGCCCATTGTCCACCCCCAGCAGATCGAGTTCGCCCGGCTCAATCTCAAATACACTGTGATGAGCAAACGCCGACTGCTGGAACTCGTGCGGCAAGGATACGTCTCCGGCTGGGACGATCCGCGAATGCCGACCATCTCGGGCCTGCGGCGGCGCGGCTACACGCCCGAATCCATCCGTGAATTCTGCGTCCGCGTCGGCGTGGCCAAATTCGACGGCGTCAGCGAAATCGCCCTGCTCGAACACTGCCTCCGCGACGATCTGAACAAACGCGCCCCGCGCGTGATGGGCGTCCTTCGCCCGCTCAAGCTCGTCATCGACAACTACCCGGAAGACCAGGTCGAACAGATGGACGCGATCAACAATCCGGAAGACCCGAGTGCCGGAACCCGCAAGGTGCCGTTCTCACGCGTGCTCTACATCGAACGCGACGACTTCCGCGAGAATCCGCCACGGAAATTCTTCCGGCTGGCGCCCGGACGCGAGGTCCGGCTGCGCTACGCGTACTTCGTCACGTGTACGAACGTTGTAAAGGACGAGCAAACCGGCGAGGTGATCGAACTGCACTGCACCTACGACCCGGCCACCCGCGGCGGCGATTCGCCCGACGGCCGCAAGGTCAAGGGCACGATCCACTGGGTCTCGGCGGCCCACGCGCTCGAAGCCGAAGTGCGCCTGTACAACCACTTATTCACCAAGCCGAACCCCGACGACGTTCCGGAAGGCGGCGATTACAAGGACAATCTCAACCCGAACTCGCTGGAAATGCTGCCGAACGCTCTGGTCGAGCCGAGCCTGAAGGACGCGACGCCCGGCAGCCGCTACCAGTTCGAGCGACAGGGCTATTTCTGCGTTGCCCCGGATTCGACCAACGACAGGTTGGTTTTCAACCGAACGGTTTCACTGCGCGATTCCTGGAGTAAGATCGAAAAGGCGATAAAGAGGTAGACTCTGACGTGTATCCCGGATGTCGGTTCCCGCGTGCTTTCCATCGTGCCCCATATACTCAGGGCCGTCACAGCTTGCGTGCATAATGACACGACATATTCCCGACACCGCGCGGTGCCAGAACTGCCGCTACCTCTTACGAGGCTTGCCCAACCCGGTTTGCCCGGAATGCGGACATCCATTCGACCCTGAAGACCCGGATAGCTATTACGATCCTGCTCGGCCGAGTTCCTCGATTATCCACAAACTGATCGAACGGTTCACGCCGGACGGACCTCATAGCACAGGAGACATTTCTTGGATAGCATTGATCACGATAGTAGTAATCTTGATGAATTCGTCGATCTCGTACATATTCAATCTCCACCCTGGGATCAGTACCCTCACATGCTGCCTGCTATTTGATCTCCCAATTGTCAACATAATTGTCAACATACTGCTTGTAGGCATAATCGTCGACCTTGTCTGGCGCTGGCGCATCCGCGCTCGGGCCCGACGGACTGAAAACGTCCAGATTCTCCAGAACTTTGAATCCGGCCGACGAAGGTGGCGTCTGGCCATCGCGTGCGCAGTTGTTTCATGCGTCACTATCGTGTACCCGTGGCCTGTCTACTTCCGGTTCTACGCGAGCTGGCCCAGCTTACGCCACGAAGCGCAAGACCTCCTTGCCGGGAGGGGGAATCGCGTTGCCTGGCGCCGAATCGGGCTATACGACGTAGAACTCTTCCATAGTCTCCACAAGGGGCTCGTCTTCTTTCAGGTGGGGCATAATAGCAGTGTACGGTACGGCTTTGCGTACCGGCCAAACGGACCACCGCCATGGAACGACCGCTACGGACAACATGAGATTCACTGGCGATGGGTTCTACCCGATTGGTACATGGAGGCGTGGTAGGCGGACCGGACTGTTCGATAAGCAAACCCCCATATGCCGAATACGACATTCCGAAGCTTTATGTACCCTCGGCCTGCTCACGCTGCACGTGGATCCGCAGGCGATTGATCCTGCGGGTCTCGACGTCTAGAACCAGGAAATGCACGTTCTCGTGCGTGAATTCCTCGCCTTGGTCGGGGATGCGGCCCAGGGTTGAGAAGACGAACCCGCCGATCGTGTCGTAATCGCCGTTGTCGGGGAGCGCGATCTCCAACGCCTCGTTCACCTCGTCGACGTGCACGCGGGCGTCGACCTCGAGCGTGTCCTTGTCGATGGGGCGGATCTCCGGCGGCACCCGGCGGTCGTACTCGTCGTCGATCTCACCCACCAGCTCCTCGAGAATGTCCTCGATCGATACCAGCCCGGCCGTGCCGCCGTACTCGTCCAGCACGATCGCCAGGTGTACTTTTTCCTGCCGCAGTTGGCGGAGTAATTCGTCGATAGTTTTCGTTTCGGGCACGAACGGGACGGTTCGCATCATCTTCCGCAGGTCGAAGCCGTTGTTTTCGTCGAGCCGGATCAGGTCCTTCGCGTAGAGTACGCCGATGATCTGGTCGAGCGACTCCTCGTACACCGGAATCCTTGAATGCCCCGCCCGCACGATCGTCTCGCGCACCCTGTCGTACGAAGCGTCCGACGGTATCGCGATAATCTCGGTCCGCGGCGTCATGATCGCACTGACCTGCGTGTCGTGCAGCTCGAAGACCGACTCGATAATCCCCTTCTGCTCCTCGTCCACCGCTCCGTGCAGCTCGCCTTCGGAGACCGCGTCGAGAATCTCCTGCTCTATCCGCTCGGCTTCCTCCTCGACCGAGTGCTCGGCTTTTCCAAGCAGCCGCCGCACGAGAAACTCGATTAGCGTCAAAATCTTTTCGATCGGATAGAGCACGTGCCGCGCGACCCATAGCGGCAGCAGGCTGCGTGCCAGGATCGCCTCGCCGGCGTGTGTCGCCAATGCGTGCGGAACGCCGATTGCAAACACCAGCAGCACCACCAGATTTACCAGTATGGGAACGGCGAACGCGGCCCACCCGATCGGGGCGGTGTCACCCAGCAGGTAATTCACATCCACCCAAGCCCAGGTAGCCAGGATCGCCACCAGCCGAACGAAGCTGGTCAAAACCTGCAATTCCGACTCGTACCGGTCAAGTCGTTTGAACCACAAACGCTGTTGGTCTTCGGATAAGTAATCAGCAAGTCGGCTGCGCGAAAAACCCCGCAGCACGTAGCTGAGCGTTGACGTGTAGAGTGTCAGGCCTACGAGAAGCAGCCCTAAGGCTATTACCAACTCCAGGTTCTCCGACAACCCCGAGATAGCGGCCGGTCACCCGCTTGCGAGCCTAAGCCGCCTCCCACACTAATACTATATCGGCCGGTTCGGGCGTCTGGCAAGTACCTTATCAATCCGGTGCAAAAGTTCCTGTAGCGGCCCGCGCCCCCGCGGGCTGTTGGCGCGAGATAGCGTTTCCAGTGTCCTATGGCCGGCGGGGGCGCCGGCCGCTACATTTCCAGACGTCCCATCGTGCGGCCCGCTCGCTTACGCTCGGGGTTCTGATTGGGCCCTCGCTTGCGCTTCGGGTTCTGATTAGCTCGCTTGCAGACAAGCCAACACGTGCTTCCGAAAATGCCGCTGGTCGGCGTTGATGGCCTGTTCCAGGTTTGCCACCTGGCGGCCGTTGAACGCCGCCGGTTCGGTTAAAGCCGCGGAATCGTAACCGACTTCCTCCCGCAGTTGGGCTGTTAGCGCGTCCAGTCCCGTCCGCCGCAGCGCGGAGATTGGGATAGTCAAATCCCGCCATTTTTTCGGCAATGATGCCCGAATGTCGGCCTCGGCTTCCGGCAGATCCGTCTTGTTATACGCAACGCAAGCCGGTTGGAGGTCTCCATGATCCGAGACAAAGGCTGTCTGTGTCTTTTGTCCCGCCGGGCTTGCATCCAGCACCAGTAGGACAGCGTCTGCCGAGGCAATCACTTTCCGCGTGCGTCGGATAGCCTCGGCATCTGGATGAGTATTCGGATGTTGGTGAGAATTTGATCGTTGTTGAGGCCGCGCGGGCTGAAGCTCGCGGCCCTTCCACAAACCCGCGGTGTCCAGCCAGAGTACGGGAAATCCCTCGATTTCGCCGGGGCTCTCAACCCAATCGCGGGTCGTTCCGGGAGTTGGTGAAACAATGCTGACCTGCCGATCCGCCAAGGCGTTCGCCAACGTGCTCTTGCCGGCATTGGGTGGGCCGATCAAAGCGACGCGCAGTGGCCGTGTAAACCAATCGACGATTTCACTTCGGGAGATGATTTCCCGGCACCGCTCCCTAGCAATCTCAATGTCCGACGCATCGGCAAGCCTCCGCAGCGCTTCACTGAGCAGCTTGGTCTGACGCGTCAGCCACTGCACACCCCGCGGCGTCAATATGCGAGGCAGCAGCGCGTATGCCTCCGCCTCGATCGTGTTCTCCGCGGGCCAGAGCGTCGAAACCGCTTCCATTTCCTCCGCAAAACCGCTCTCGCTCAACAACTCCCGGCAACACCGCACAACGCCCGGGCTGCCGTGCAGGTGTAGGCGCGCGTCCCACGCCGGACCCGGCGAATGGATCGACACAAGGATGTCGTCAACCGGTTCGCCCGCACCGTCCAGCAATTCTCCGTGAAGGATGCGACCGACTACCCATTTTCCCGGATCGGCTTTACCTCGCGTGCGAACGTGCTGCCGCAGGAACTTTCCGCACCGATCGCCGCGGAGGCGCACCACCGCGATGGCGGCCGGTCCCGGACTCGTTAAAAGCTGGAATACCCCCCGCCTCTCTGTCGTTGCCCCGCTCACACCTGCCTCGTGGCCTTGCGATAGGCCAGCGCTACGCCTATCAAGCACAAATCGGGCACGTACGCGTCGATAAAGTCGGCCGCCTCAACGACCAGCGGGGCACTGCCGCCGGTGACTATCAGCTTCGGCCATTGATGCAACTCGGTCGCGAATCGCTCGACGATCTCACGCAACGTGCCGACGGCGGCATAGATCACGCCGTTTACGATCGCATCGTATGTATTCTTCGCGAACACTCCGGTCGGCGGTGCCGGCGAGACGCGCGGCAGCTTGGCGGTGTGCGTGTGCAAAGCGTCGCAGGATATCTCAAGCCCCGGCAGAATCACCCCGCCCAGAAAACGGCCATCCGCCGATACGCAATCTATCGTCGTCGCCGTCCCGAGCGACGCGACCGCACAAGGTTCGTGCACGCGATCGAACGCCGCCGCCGCCGCACAAACTCGATCGACGCCAACCTCGCGCGGGTTCTCGATGTCGAGCGGCAGTGGCAGCGGCAGGTCGTCGCGCACGTGCAGCGGCTCACTATCGCACGCTTTCATCGCCAGGTCCGCGAATTGCCTCGCTATGGGCGGGCTAACGCTCCCGATCACGATCGCGCGTTTCTTCACGCCGACGATAGTTGCCCAAACCTCTTCCAACGCCGGTTCCCACGCGCTGGGTTTTTCGTTGCTGACGTGGCGTGAATCGTGCAGTCCGTCGTCATCCCAGACGCCCAAACCGATCCGGGTGTTACCGATGTCAACCGCCAGCACGGCGTCGGCTGGTTCCAGCGTCTTGCTCACAGGGCTACTCCGCTATGCTACTTTGGTTTCATCACCGTCATCGTCGCCGCCCGGCTCGCGGTCGTCAATGGAATCCCCGTCAACCTCCACAACAGAGCCGGGCCGTCCTCGGCCCGAAAAACCGGCGTGAGGACACGCCGGCTCTGCCCAAACTCATCCCCTCGCTGGCGCTTCGGGTTCCGATTTGGGCCCTCGCTTACGCTTCGGGTTCTGATTTATTCTGCCTCAAGCGTTATATACCCACTTCCTCGTCCGGCTACTTTTCTTCGTCGCCGAAGTCGATCAACTCGGGCGTCTGAACCCGCTCCTGCTCGCGGGCCTGCTCGACGGCCAGCCACATCACCTCGGTCAATTCCCGCAAACCCCGACCCGTGACGGCGGAAATTGCGTAGACCTGATTGCCGCGAGCCCGCGTGAATTCTTCAAATGCACCTTCCGCATCCGTCAGGTCCATTTTGGTACCGACGACGATCTCACGCCGTTGCGCCAGCGTCGGACTGTACTTCTCCAATTCGTGCCGAATGGTGCTATACGCCTCGTCGGATGTCGGGCTGCCCTGGGTTGGGCACAGGTCCACCAAATGCACGATCACACGCGTACGCTCAATGTGTCGCAGGAAAGCGTCACCCAGCCCGGCCCCCTCGTGCGCGCCTTCGATCAATCCCGGAATATCCGCCAAGACAAGGCGGCGATATCCGGGCAGCTCCGCGATTCCGAGCTGCGGCTGCTTGGTAGTAAACGGGTAGTCCGCGATCTTCGGCCGAGCGTTCGTCAAACGCGACAGCAGCGTGCTCTTGCCCGCATTCGGCAACCCCACGAAGCCGACGTCCGCGATCAGCTTCAGTTCCAGCCGTAGCGTTCGTTCCTGTCCCTTTCGCCCGGGCTGAGCCTCGCGCGGGGTCTGGTTTGTCGCGGTGGCGAAGTGACTGTTGCCGTAGCCGCCGCGCCCGCCCCGCGCGACGCAGGCTTTTTGCTCATCCTCGACGAGGTCCTTTAGGAGATTGCCCGTCTCTTCGTCATAGACGAGGGTGCCGGTCGGGACGATGGCAATCAAGTCTTTGCCGTTGCGGCCGTGACGGTTACCGCCTTCGCCCTGTCGACCGTTCTCTGCCCGCCAATGGTGCTTTCCGGTCAGATCGAGGAGCGTATCGACGCCGCGTTTGGCCATAAGAAATACCGACCCTCCATGCCCCCCGTCGCCCCCGTCCGGTCCGCCTTTCGGGACGAACTTCTCGCGGCGGAAGCTGACGCACCCGTCGCCGCCCTTACCGCCGCGCACGAAGATCCTAGCGCGGTCAACGAATAATCGGGTTGTCCTGGTATCGCGTGCCATCTCTTTGACTGCAACGCCCAGAGACGAATGTGTCAAGGTTGCAGACAAAGGATCCTGACAATCCGCCGCAAAAGTCATGTAGCGGCCAATCCCCCCGAGTCGGCCGATCCCGCGAGCGGATGTTTTCCCGTACTCTACGGCCGACACGGGGGTCGGCCGCTACAGTCTCTGGGCGCCGCCGACTTTTGCGGCGGACTGTCAGGGGACGGAGGCGGTGGAGTTGCGAGTTTTAATCAGTATTCAGTTGCCGGTGGCGAGATCAAGTTCACTATACGGGTGGTTTGCCTCCCGTCGGATTTCTGGTATCTTAACGGAACTGCCGTGGGTTGGTCGGCCGATGGTGATAGCAGCCAAGATTGGCCGAAACCCCCGCGGCAGTGTGAATTACGGGGTGTAGCTCAGCCTGGCTAGAGCGCTGCGTTCGGGACGCAGAGGTCGCTGGTTCAAATCCAGTCACCCCGATTTTGCACGGCGGAACACGCTCGGCGATGCCGATTGCTGACGCTGTCCGGTTGCACAATCACAAAGCCCGTTCCCGGGCCGTCAGGGAGTTTGAGAATCCGATCCGAGGAGTGTCCAAACCTGACGCTGTCCGGCCTTGATCGCGTGTGTTTCGCCGCCTACGCAAATCCGTAGGGTCGCATCGCCGCGATTTGTCACCGTAATCTGTTCGCGGGTAATCCCCACGGACACGCGTCCCTTCTTCCAAGCGATCGGAAACGCCAAGCGCGACCACGCCGCCGGTAAACGCGGCTCGAACGTCAACACGTCCGACTGCATCGCCGTCCGCATGCCGGCGAAACCGAACACCGCCATTTGCCAAATCGTACCCGCGTTGGCGATGTGAACACCTTCCGACGCTCCGCCGGCCTCGACATCCAGATCGACCCCCACCGACCGCTCCAAGAACTCCCAGGCCTTTTCCACCAGCCCCAGCCGACATGCCACGATCGCGTGTACCCCCGCCGACAACGACGAATCGTGCGTGGTCAACGGCTCGTAGTAATTCCACGCCCGCCGCACCTCGGCGTCGCTGAACTCCCCCGGAAACAACATCATCAACATCAGCACGTCGGCTTGCTTCAGGCATTTGCTCCGGTATAGCCGCTCCCGCGGCACCTGTTCCGCGAACCTGCGGCCGCGATTGTGCCAGAGCTGCTCAAATCGCGGCTCAGCCAGCGTGTCGAAGCCTTCGCATTGCCAGACCAACACCCCATCTTCGTGCCGTGGAATCGGCAGCCCTTCAGCGGCCCGCTCGAACGCTTGACACTCTTCCGGCGACGCCCCGCCCACCTCACCAACCGTCGCCGCCAGTTGCAACGCGAACTTCACCAGCCGGTTGGTGTACGCGTTGTTGTTGGAGATTGGCGTATATTCATCGGGCCCCATCACGCCCAGCAGGCTCGGATGATCCTCGCCCGGGCGCCGGTCCAACCGCTGCATCCAGTAGCGCGCCGTCTCGACCAGCGTCTCCGCGGCCGAACCAGACAGGTAGTCATCGTTAAGGCTGCCACGCGCATAGTGCGCCAACCCGTAGGCCACATCCGCCGTCACGTGCACTTCGTGGTCGGCGTATTGCCAATTCGGGCAACACTCATTCCCCTCGGCGTCCGACTCCCACGCATAGCGCGCTCCGTCATAGCCGTAACGTTTCGCGTTCTCCCGCGCCCCGCCGAGCGTATTGACGCGAAAATCCGCCAGCGTCCGCGCCCGCGGCGGATCGGTGTACAGATAGAACGGTAACAGGAACATCTCGCTGTCCCAGAAGTACCGACCCCAGTACGCCTCCCCCGCGTAACCCTTGGCGTCGATCGCGACGCGGTCATCGTTCGTGACGTGCGCGCGCAGCAGGTGGTAAAGCGAGGCGCGTAGTGCGAGCTGCGACCGCTGATCGCCCTCAACCTCTACGTCGCAACTCTCCCAGCGCTTGTGCCAAACCTCCAGATGCTCCGCGTATAACTGTTCGAACGAGAGTGCCTCCACCTGCCGCATCCAGTCCGTCGCGGACCGCACCATCAGGTCGCGACTCGTGGCGACGACCGTGCGTTTCTCGACGATAAAGTCATTTCCGCCGGTGAGCTTTACATCCGCCGTCAGTGTTGCCGCGCGCGGCGTTTCCACGTACCGCCACTCGCACCCCGGCGCGCCGACGCGCGTCTGCATTTCAATTGCATCCCCTCCATCGATCACTACGAAACACGCGATCCCATTCGTCCCCATACGCCGCAACTTGACCCGCCGACAGTGGTCATATCCATTGGTGCGTACGTCGGCGTCAATCGCAGCCTCAATTCTCACCTCGGCGGCTCGGTCCGCGCTCAGTTTCATACGCTGCGCGCAGAGATGGGGGTGCGCCCCGCTGACAAACCGCTCAAACTCGACCAGCACCGCCGCGCCCGACTTCGTTCGCCATCGCAGCCGTCGTTTTACTGTCGCGTGATCGAGCCGCAATTCGCGCCGATATTCCTCGATCCGGCACTTCTCGACTTCGAGCCGCTCGCCGTTCACGATTGGCACCAGTCCGAGAAACCACGGCAGATTAATCATCTCGGCATTGAGCAACGGATGTCGGCCAAACACGCCCGGGACGTAGGTTCCCCACTTGGCTTTCGTTTCGGGGAACTTCTCGCTGGTGACATCAGCCGGCAGCCGCGTGTACTCGAGATTCTGCGGCGCATCGGCGAGATGCTCCTCCAACGATCCCCGGACGTGTAGATACCCGCTCCCGAGCGTGAACAGCCCTTCGTATGCCCGAGCCGTTTCCGCGTGAAAAGCCCGTTCGACAATCGCCCATTCGTCCGACATCGTCTCTTACTCTTGTAGCGACTCTCCGCGGCGTACTAGTGCTCCGCCACAGTTGAATTGACGGGTACGAGCGGGTTGGGTGCCATGGCCAAGCGAAGCGCGGCCATGCTGGTTCCGTATCTATATGACCGTGCGCGATCATGCAACAGAGCCGGGCCGTCCTCGGCCCGGAAACCGGCGTGAGGACACGCCGGCTCCGCTGTGCGGGCCGACGCTACCCGAAAAATGAGACGTGACGCAATACTAACCGGACCCGGGCAAGACCAATATCTTTGCACGGCTTAGCCAGCGCGCGCATCAGAGCCCCAAGCGCGGCGGCGAATGAGGCCCGCCGAGATAACGGTCAGGAACAGAGCGGCGCTGCCCGGCTCGGGGATCTGCGTATCGACGTAGGTGATCAGCTCGCGCAGCGTGATCCGTGAAGCGATCCGCGCCGCGCGTCGCCCGACATCGGCACCGACGTGGATGTGGCCGCCGGCGACGTTCCAATAGGGATCGTCCGGGTCGCCGTGCAGGTCGTGGTACCACGTGCCGTGGTAGGCAACGTACTCGCATAGAAAACCACCCCCGAAACCCGTGTCGTCAATGTACGCGTCGAGCGTGATGTCGTCGTAGGCCTCGTTGACGGCATCGACGATCGACTGCATCGGGAGCGTCGAGTAGCGAATGTGGTCGACGGGGACGCTCGAATCGGGCGGCGACGGCGTCGGCTGATAGGGCTCTTCGTAATCGTTGATCCAACTGTCCAGGTTGCGCTGCCGCCACTCGACTTCCCAGCTCCGATCGGCGTATCCGCGGCCGAAGGTGATGATGGCGACGGGGTGAACCTCTTCGACGATTCGCCAGAAGTCCTCGGAGGTGTCCTGGTAATCGACCTCGAAATCGCCGACGCCCTTGCCGATGCCGTCGGGGAACTCCGGGAAGAAGGAATAGACGTCGTATCCGCGGTCTTCCCAGTTTTGCCCGACCCAGCCGTCGGGGTTCTGCTCGGGGTTGGTGCTGAAACGCCGGAGCATGTTGTTGGTCTGAGGCCAGTAGCCGGTGAGCATGATGTTGGTGGTGAAATCGGCGTGGGCGACGCCGGTAACGAGGCCGGCGGTGACGAGGCCGATGAAGGGTCTGAGTAGCATTTCCTGTCCATCCTCCGAGTTAGCTGATTTCATCCTTGGGTAACTATAGACGAGTCTGCCGGGCTCCCGAACGCGGCTTATGCGGGACGCCCAATACTATGAACGGCCGATTTCTTCGCGATTTGCGAAGATTGCTCGCTGCTTGGGTGGTCCTATGCTTCAGCGGCGGGGGACACGAATAGACGGTCGATTCGTGTCCCCCTCGGCTAAAGCCATGGGCCACCCGTTCAGAGTTCAAAGTGCAAAGTTCAAAGTAGGTGCTCTCAACGGCGCAGCCGACTACTAATCCCCAATCGTCAATCCCCAATCGTCAATGCCCCTTTGGTTGAAGCCAAAGGCCGCACCGTGGTTCATTATTTATAATAGCCCCGACTTTCGCGGATTTCTCGCGCATTGACCAGGATTGCAAGGCGAAGTACGATTCCACCGTCCGGCCCGGGTGACGCGGCCGGTATCGAGGCCTCAGTCGTTCTCAAGCTCGGCGAGCCAATCGTTCCATAGACGCTGTCTGGGGTGTGCGTAGAGGAAGTGCTTTTTGGCAAAACAAGACGCAATCATCATGGAAGCGATTGTGATCAAGGCGTTACCGAACGCCATGTTCCTGGTCGAAGCGGAGGTGGGGTCCGCCAAGCACGAGGTGCTGGCCCACGTTTCCGGCAAAATGCGAAAGCACTTTATCCGAATCCTGCCCGGCGACCATGTCACGGTCGAAGTGTCCCCCTACGATCTGAAGCGGGGACGTATTACCTATCGTCAAAAGTAGAATCGACCCCGAGGTGTCGGACTTATACGCGTCCGGGTTAGTTCATGCGCGTTTCGCAAGGCAGCGGCCGGTCTCCCTCCATGCTAGCCGGACCGACACAGCCGAGGGCGGCCGTGCCACACGATGTAACAGCCGTGCCGGTGCGTGCCTCAGGCTTCGTTGAGATTGGCGACGGCGCTCTCGGTGGTCTCGAAGAATCCGAAGAGCTTGTCGAGATTGGTGATCTCGAAAACGCGGTGCAGTTCGGGGCGGATCCGTGCCAGGGCGATCTTGACGCCGGCCTTATCGGCCTTTCGTCGCAACGTCAGCAGCACGCCGAGCGTCTGCGACGAGAGGAAGCGTACATTCTTGAAGTCGAGCACGACCTTGCGGCTGTCGCCTGACTCGACGAGTTCATACAACTCGCGGGCGACGTGCTGGGTCGTGACGGCGTCGAGGATCGAGGCATCGCGAAAATTGACGAGCGTGACACCTTCCGAATCCGTGATTTTGAGGCTGGACTGTTCGGCCATAAATGCAGCTCCGGTAAAGGCATAAGAATCGGCGGCAGTATAGCGTCAAAAAAGCAAACCCGCACGGGGGTACGGGCTTGCAGTACGGGGAGGGTGCGTGACGATATCGGCGGGTCAAATCTGAATCCCGAGCGATAGCGGGCAGGCCAATCAGAGCCCTGATTGATAGCCGCCTATGGCGTCACGCAACCGCCAGGGAGGCCGTAACCGGTTTAGTGGCGACGGCGTCCTTCGAAGGCTGCACCGGGCGCTACACACTCGCCGAGGATCCGTACGAGCAAGATTAACTCATTAATAAAACCCGTCGATAGAGGATGTAATGGATAGGCACACGGAGGTGTCGTCACAAACGGTGCGATGGGTAACACCGGCATCCTCCGGCACGTTCCCTCGTTAGCGAAACGCTGTCACCGCACGCAAAGTGCGGCAAGGCGGCGTGATGGCGTCATATTTTGTCAATAAGGGACTCATGATGGTGCCGGGGATGATCGGGCAAGTTGGGCGTGTGATAACCGATCCCATCCCAATCCCGTGACAGGAGGCCTCAGATCTTAATCCGTCGAATCGATGATCAGGTTCACAAAGATGTCGCTCATGGTGAGTGATAAAAAAGCGAGATTTCCCGAGCTATCGGCTCCCGCCGCCCTGGCGGGATGGATGAGTTACGTGACGTAGGAATTCCACGTCGAAAAACGGAGACCTGCAATGTTAACGCGGACACGAGTGCAACTGGTTGGGCTACTGGTCTTTGGTTTACTATTGTTCCCCGGCGCACAGGCCGTTGGGCAGCACTCCACGGACTCGAGCGGCGCTCTCACAATGGGCGTTATCCCGCTGGAGTCGCCCAAAGTCATGTTCAAACAGTTTCAGTCACTTGCCAAGTATCTGTCGGCGGAATTGGGAGTTCCCGTCAAAGTTGTCATCGGCAAGGACTACCAGGCGACGATGGACGCGATGGGGACTAAAGAGATGCAATTCGCGTTTCTGACCCCGACCACCTATCCGAAGTGTGCCAAACAGAACCCCAACGCGGGCGTCCGCCCCATCGTGCGTTTTCTCAAGAAGGGGAAGGGCACGTACCGGTCATGCATCATCGTGCCCGCGGACAGTGCATTCACGAAGATCGCGGAACTCAAGGGCGGAACTTTTGCCTTCGGCAGCAAGGATTCCACCTCGTCGCATCTCATGCCGCGGGCGATGCTCCTCGGCGAGGGGATCGACATCGACAAGAATCTGAGCAAATACGAGTATCTGGGATCCCACACGAACGTTGCCTTGGCCGTGAAGATGAACAAGCATGCCGCCGGCGCTGTTAAGGAGTCGGTCGCGGAGAAGTTTGAGAAGTCGGGTGACGTCAAGATTCTCGTGCGTTCCAAGAACATTCCCGAATTCCCCATCTGTGTCAACAAGTACATGAGTAGCGACATGGTCGATAAGATCACCCAGGCGCTGCTCAAGCTGAAGGATTCGGATCCCGCGGCGAAGAAAGTCCTCTCGGCAATCAATAAAGACTATTCGGGTTGCGAGTCCGCGAAAGCCGAGGACTACGATCCGATTCGCGAGATGGTGCAGAACCTTTATGGGGACGAATTCTACAAACGGGCCAAGTAGAGAGAGACGCATAACGTAGTCGCCACGGCCCGCTATCCCGCCCGGATAGCGGGCTCTCCCGATGATCGGGCCGTCAACCGGCCAAGCGCGCCTCGAAGGAACGTCCCATGAAGCCACATCGCGCTGAAAAACGTCGCGGGATCACCCTGAAGTTCATGATCACCGTGCTGCCGGCAATAGCCTTGTTCTTCTGCGTTGTGACCGCGATGCAAATTACGCTAACGAATCGCGTGCTTCTGAAACAGAAAGATATGTTCGTTGTCGGGATTCAAGGCGAGGCCGTGGAAGAGGAAAAGCTTCTCCAGACAACACTGATCGAAAAGGGTAAGGCGATCGCCTCGCTGCTGGCGAATTTCGGCAGCGAATACATCATCACCAGTGACTATGCCGGATTGTCGCAGCTTGCGGCCGGGGCCGCCGGGGATAAGGACATCGCATTCGTGGTGTTCTTTGATGATGCCGGTGAAGCGCTGACGTCGAAACCGGAAGAGGGTCTGTCTAAAGGCGTCGAGGTTCTGACTGAAAAAATGATCCTGGATGAGCAGGAGTTGGGCAGCGTTCAGCTTGCCGTGAAATTCGATTCCGTCGGAGACTTCATGCATGAAGTCTCCGACCGGACCTCCGCGCTGATTGCCAAGGCGGAGCATGAACAAGGCCATGCCTCACGCGCCGCCTTGATTCAGGCGGCCACGCTGACATCGTTCGGTCTCGTACTATTAGGTGTGTTGATCTACTTCATTTTCGCGCGGGTGCTGATCAATCCGATCAAATCGATCATCGCGGGCTTGAACGAAGGCGCTGAGCAAGCGAGGGATGCGGCCGATCAGGTATCTTCCGTCAGTCATGCCTTGGCTACCGGCGTGAATCAGCAAGCCGTCGCACTGGAGGAAACCTCCGGCGCGTTGGAGAAAGTGGCGCAGATGACGCGTTCCAACGCCGCCAGTGCCAAGGATGCCAGCACGTTGGCGGAAGAGACTCGTGAGGCCGCCCTTGCGGGCAATACGACGATGGAACGGCTCAACAACGCGATGAGTGGTATCAACGAGTCCTCGGGACAAATCAGTAAGATCATCAAAGTAATCGAAGAAATCGCCTTCCAAACCAACCTGTTGGCCTTGAACGCGGCGGTCGAGGCGGCGCGGGCCGGAGAACACGGGAAGGGGTTCGCCGTAGTCGCGGAGGAAGTGCGCAACTTGGCCCAGCGGGTGGCCGAGGCGGCCGGACAGACAACGGCGCTCATCGAGAACTCGGTAGGCAGTGCCCGTGAAGGAGCCGCCGTGGTTGGAGAAGTCGAGCAGGCACTGGAGACCATCGTCACCGACGTGACAAAGGTGACCGGACTCGTCAACGAGATTGCTCAGGCCTCCGGCGAGCAGGACCGGGGCATCGAACATATCAACTCGGGCGTGGCTGAGATGAATCGCACCACTCAGCAGAACGCGGCCGGCGCGGAAAAGTCCTCCGCGGCATCAGATCGAATGGCAACTCAAACCCAAGGAGTCAAGGGGATCGTCGAGGATTTGGTAACGCTTGTTCATGGAAGTCGCGGCGGCGCCCATGAACTGTAGCGGCCCGCGCCTCGCGGGCCGTACGCCCAAAGCGGCGTTTCCGGCCTATTCCGGCCGGCGAGGCGCCGGCCGCCGTTGCTCGTCTTTCGGCTAATCGCTGATTGCTGACCGCTGAATGCTTACCTTGCGTCGGTTAATCGTTTTCGGGGTTTCGTCGGCGGCGCGACTGCTCGAGCTTGACCTTTAGCGTCAACTGTTTGTCGCCGCGCTTCACGACGACTTCCACTTCGTCGCCGGGTTTGTGTGGCTTGAGCGCATCCATGTATGTGCCGATGTCGGCGACGGTTTCGCCGGCGATGCGGACGATGATGTCGCCGTCCTTGAGGCCAGCTTTGGCCGCGGGGGCGTTCTCGACAATGGTGTGGACGCGCAACCCGACGCCGTCGTAGGCGTGGTCGGGGATGACACCGACGCGGACGCGCTGGCCGCCGCCGCGATTGCTCCGCGGATCGGGCGTCTCATCCGCGACGTCGACATCTTTGGGGGTGTCGTCCGGTACTTCAACAGCTTTCCGCGCTTCGGCCCGCTCCCGTTCCTCTTCCTTGGTGACGAAGATGGGACCGTCGGTCATGTTGGCAAGCTCGTTGATGACGGGGTACATCAATTGAATGACTTTGATCGCACCCTCGGCGTCGATCAGTTCCCAATCGTCGTCCGGCATGTGGTACTGCTTGTGGATGCCGGTGAAGGCGAACATCGCCGGGATGTCCTTCACATAGAATGGAAAGTGGTCCGCGCCGCCGAAGAAACGGCTGTCCGTGCGGGGTGCGTGGAAGGACAGGTCCAGCTTTTCGGCTGATTCGTCGAGCAGTGCGCGGAACTCCTTGCCGGAGCCGACGCCGAAGACGGTAAAGCGGTCGAGGTTGAGTCGGCCGATCATGTCGAAGTTGATCATGGCGCGGATTTTCTTGATATCGACGGTGGGGTGGTCGACGAAATAGCGGCTGCCGAGCAGGCCGAGCTCTTCGCCGTCAAAGGTCATGAAGATGATACCGCGGCGGGGTCGCGGACCGTCGGCGAAGACGCGCGCGAATTCGAGGATGGCGGAACTGCCGGAGGCGTTGTCGTCGGCGCCGTTGTGGATGGCGGGTTCGCGGGAGTCGCCCATGCGCGGGGGCACCTTGCCGAGGTGGTCGTGATGGGCGCCGAGGACGATGAGTTCGTCGCTGTCGGTCCCTTCGAGCAGGCCGATGACGTTGCGGCCCTTGACGTATTTCACGCCGGTTTTGATGTTGACGTTGATACCGGGCAGGTCGGCCGAGAGGGGTTTTCGGTCCCGGTCGAGATTTTCCTGGAGTGTTTTCAGATCGGGCAGGTCGGCCTGCTTGAGGACGGCGTCGGCGATTTCGCGTGAGATGTGCACTATTGGGAGCGAGTAGGACTGGTGCGTGTCCCAGTCGTGCCAGGGGTAGAGCAGATCTTCGTCGGGGTTGCGGTTGGGGGCGTTGACGATCAGGAGGGCCTTGGCGCCTTTCTCCGCGGCGGTGAGGGCTTTTTTGGAGAACAGAGCATAGCGGGAGGGCGTTTCGCCGCCGAAGTCGGCGTCGGGATCGTCGTCTTTGGGTTCATGGCGGAGGATCAGGAGAACCTTGCCCTCGGGATCAAAGTCGGCGTAGTCGTTATAGTCGTACTTGGAGGCGGAGATGCCGTAGCCGGCGAAGGCGAGCGGTCCTTCGATTTTGCCGGGCTTGGAGAACGGCATGGGAATCCAGTCCCGTCGTATTGTCCAGTCGTGTTCGAGTCCGCTGACGCTGAAGTCGGCCTGGTCTTCGTGCAATTTCTTCAGTCGGCGGATGGTGAAGGGTTGGAAGTATGTGCCGTCGACGCCGGCGGGTTTGAGGCCGATTTTCTCGAACTGATCGGCGATGTATTCGGTCGTGGCCCTGCCGCCGGGCGTGCCGGGCAGCCGGCCGCCGAGCTCATCGCCGGCGAGGTAGCGGAGGTGTGTCATGTAGGCGTCGGCGGTGAAGAGTGCCTTGGTAGTGGTGGATGTCTTCTCTTCGGCGAGGCAGGTGCCGATGACGCACGACAGGATGACAAGCAGAAATAACGGGCGGGTAAGTGTTTTCGTCATTGTGCAATCCCAAACTGGCAAGGTCGGATCAACTCTTGATACATCATAGCAAATAGCGAGCAATGTGGCGTGAAAGCTGCGGGAGAAGTTGGCCGCGGACCCGGAGGCGCTTCACTATGGCAAACGAACGTGACCGGCGCTTGCTGAGCCGTTAGAATCCCCTTCCTGACTTGACCTGGGGAGATCGTGGATGACCCAAGGAAAGCGAATGCGAGTCGTCATAACCCGCCGGCCGGCGCGAGACGTGTTCAAACGTGTTACCGACCTGGCTTTCAACCTGCAATGGACCTGGAATACAGAAGCCCGGCGTTTGTTTGCCGCTCTCGATCCGGTGCTGTGGCGGGCGACGAACCACAATCCGATCAAGACGCTGGACAACCTGCCGGCGGAGCGGCGTGAGGCGCTGGCGGACGACGCGGCTTTTATCGCCCAGCTCAAGAAGTGCGAGCAACAGCTTCGCGAGTATCGCCGAGCCAAGACGTGGTTCGCCCGCGCGGCGAAAGGACGGGACAGACGGCTGAAGATCGCCTACTTCTGTGCCGAGTACGCCCTGCACGAGAGCATGCCGCAATACGCGGGCGGGCTCGGCGTGCTCGCCGGCGATCATCTCAAGTCCGCTTCCGATCTCGGTGTGCCGCTGGTCGGCATCGGTCGGCTTTATCGACACGGGTACTACCAGCAGCAACTGCGCGCCGACGGCTCTACCCACGCCGTCTATCCCCGCTACGACTTTCGCGAATGGCCGCTCGAAGACACGGGCCGGACTATTGCCGTCCCGCTCGCTCGCCGAGTCGTCTACGCGAAAATCTGGAAGTTACAGGTCGGCCGCACCGAGCTTTACCTGCTCGACGCCGACATCCCGCGTAATAAGCCCCGGGACCGCGCGTTGACGCATTACCTCTACGGCGGTGACCCGGAGTCACGGCTCCAGCAGCAGGTTCTGCTGGGCGTCGGCGGATTCCGCGCGCTCGAAGCACTCGGCATTCGCCCCACCGTCTACCATCTGAACGAAGGTCACGCCGCCTTTTGCGGGCTCGATCGGCTACGCAAGCTGCGATCGCGGGGCAAGTCGTTCGAGAAGGCGGTCGCCCTGGTGCGGGCGTCGAGCGTGTTTACCACGCACACGCCGGTGCCGGCCGGTCACGATCGCTACCCTTGGAGGATGATCGTCAAATACCTCGCCCCCCTCCAAGAGGAGTTGGGACTCGACCGGGATGAATTCCTCGCGCTCGGACGTGAGAGGCCGAACGATCGGAAAGAGCCGTTCTGTATGACCGTCCTCGCGCTGAAGCTCAGCGAGCACGTCAACGGCGTCGCGAAACTACACGGGCAGGTGTCGCGCGAGATGTGGCGCGGGGTGTACGGCGTGAAATCGTCCGCAAAAGTCCCGATCGGCCACGTCACCAACGGCGTTCACACGCAGACCTGGCTTGCGCCGGAAATCGAACCGCTATACAAGCGTTACCTGAAGCCGCGTTGGCTCGGTGCCACGCCCAGCGACAACTGGGCGGCCCGCGCCGACAAGATACCGCCGGCCGAGTTCTGGGCGCTGCGGAATACGCTGCGGTCCAAGTTGGTGCATTTCATCCGCGAGCGGCTTGTTGAGCAGATTCAGCGGCGGGTCGGTCCGGTGAAGGATTACATCGCCGCTCACGACACGTTTGACGCCGACGCGCTGACGATCGGTTTTGCCCGACGATTCGCGACGTACAAGCGGGCCCCGCTGATCTTCCGCGACGCCGGGCGGCTGGCCGCGATTCTCAACGATGGGAAGCGGCCGGTGCAGCTTGTCTTCGCGGGCAAGGCGCACCCGCGCGATGCGGAGGGTCAGGCTTTCGTCCAACGTGTTTATCGCCAAGCGCAGAAGGCCGGCTTTCGCGGCCGGGTTGTCATACTCGAAAACTACGACATGCACGTCGGCCGCATGCTGACCGCCGGCTGCGACATCTGGCTCAATAATCCGATCCGTCCGATGGAGGCCTCCGGCACGAGCGGGATGAAGCCGCCGCTACACGGCGGGCTCAATTGCTCCATCCTCGACGGGTGGTGGCCGGAGGCGTACAACCAGCGCAACGGTTGGGCGATCGGCGACGGCCGCGAGCTGAAATCCCAAGCTAAGCAGGACAAGCACGACGCCGAGGCGATCTACGAACTGCTCGAGGACAAAATCGTCCCCCTGTTCTACGAGCGTGGTCGCGACGGCGTGCCCAAGCGCTGGGTCCGTATGATGAGCAACTCGCTCAAGACGGTCGGCTGCCAATTCAGCGCGCACCGCATGGTCGGCGAGTATGTGAAGAACTACTACCTCCGGGCGCACCGCTGAACCGCGTCGGAACAACCGCATAGCAGCGCAGCAGAGCGGTGGGCGGTGCCCACCCTACTTTCTGAAATCGCGTACAATGGCCAGATTAGAGAAATCATAAACGCCGACCCGCGAACACGGAGAATTTGAAAGACGATGAATGCAAGCAAAGACGAGTTCGTGACGATCGTTTCCGGGCTGCCGCGTTCCGGTACCTCGATGATGATGCAGATGATCGATAAGGCCGGAATCCCGGTACTCAAGGACGACATCCGCGTCGCCGACGAGGACAACCCCAAGGGCTACTACGAGTTTGAGCCCGTCAAGCAGACCAAGGAGAACCCCTCGTGGCTTGAACGCGCCAGCGGCACGGTCGTCAAGATGGTCTATCGCCTGCTCTATGACCTGCCCGGGAAATACTCGTACCGGGTCATTTTCATGCGGCGGAAGCTCGAAGAGGTGATCGCCTCCCAGAACGTCATGCTGGAGCGCAGCGGCAAAGAGGGCGGCGGTCTATCGGACGACAAACTGATCGAGGTCTTCCGGGCCGAGATCGACAGGAGCAACAGGTGGCTCGCGGAGCAGCCCAACTTTGAGGTCCTATACATCAACTACAACGAGATGCTCAAAGAACCCGCCCCGCAGGTCGCGAAGATCAACGAATTCCTCGGCGGCCGGCTCAACACCGAAGCGATGATGGAAGTCGTGGACCCGACGCTTTATCGGCAGAGACGGTAAACAGGACGGGCGTCCTTCCGGCCGGCGGTTCCCGGCTCGTAACCGATTACACTTTATTGCATTACGCTGTCGACAAGCCAAATAATGTATTGAATACTCCAAGTACCTGAAAACCCTAAGTGCCCGCAAGTGCGTGCACCGCATCGGCGCAATATGGTCTTGCGCCGGGCGTTGGTACAACGAGTGACCAACACGACGAGCATCGAGAATGAGCAAAGCTGTGGCAAGGCGTCGACGAGGCTTTACACTCGCCGAGCTGGTCGTGGTCATCGTGATTATCGGAATGGTCGCTTCGATGGCAATCCCACGCATGAGCCGCGGGGCCATGGGAGCGAACGACGCCGTCCTGGCGGGTGATATCAATACCGTCCGCACGGCGATTCTGCATTACACGGTCGAGCACCGGAATGTCTTTCCCGAACCGGATGCCGCGAGCGTCGTTGCGCAGCTTACGCAGTATAGCGACCTAAGCGGTACGACCTCACCCACCAAAACCGTCACGGCGGTCTATGGACCTTACCTGCACAGTATCCCCCCCTGCCCGATCGGTCACAATCCGGGCAGCAATGCAATACTCATCGACGACGCCAACAGCCCGCCCAAGGAAAACGCGACCAGCACCGCGGGCTGGTTGTACAATACCAAAACCGGCGAGTTCTATCCGAACGCAACCGACCAGCAGATTCTTGATGCCGGCGGCACTACCGCGAAAATACTCGGTAGTTAAGCAAATCACGCGGTGCGGCCAACTCGCGACAGCATGAGCTGAAGCTTCAGTACTGTCGGCGCTGGCGCGCTGTTGGGATGCCGAGTTGGCTGCGGTACTTCGCGACGGTGCGCCGTTTGATCTCGACTCCATCGCTCTTGAGCCTGCGAACGATCTCGTCGTCCTTAAGCGGCTCGGTCTTATCTTCGTTGTCGACGATTTCCCGCACCTTGGCCTTGATGCTGTCCCAGCCCAGCACCTCGCCGTCACCCGACTCCGTCCCGCCCGTGAAGAAGCGACGCAGGGGATAAATGCCGCGGGGCGTCTGCATCCACTTGCCGTCGACGGTTCGGCTGATCGTGGACGGATCACAGCCGAAGTGGCCGGCCAGATCGCTCATCCGCAGCACCTTGAGATGCTGCTCGCCCTGGTCGAGAAAGTCGCGCTGGGTCTCGACGACCGACTTGGCGACTTCCAGCAGCCGATTCTTGCGATACTTGATCGCATCGATGATCGCGTTGGCGGCTTCGAGCTTCTGCTTGATGAATTCGCGGGCTTTCTTGTCGTCGCGTGACTGCTCCAGCACCCGGCGAAACTCGGGCGAGATGCGCAGCTCACGCTGATTGCCGCGAGCCAGACGCGTTTCGTAACAATCCTCGTCTTCGTTGTATTCGACAATCACGTCCGGGACGACCGCTGGTGCCGCTCGGTCGACGACGTCCATCCCAGGGTGCAGCGACAGACGTCCGATCACCGCCAAGGCCGCCTTGACGTCGTCCAGATCGATGCCCAAGGCCTTGGCGATTCGCGGCAGGCGGTTCTTCTCCAGTGCTTCCAGATGGTCCTCGATGATTCGGCGTTCGAGTTCCGTGTCTCCCGGCAGGACTTCGAGTTGTAGCAGCAGGCATTCCCGCACACCGCGGTTACCAACTCCGGGCGGGTCGAGCTGTTGTACGCGGGCCAGGGCGTCCTTCAATCGCGGCAGCGCCGCCGCCGGCTCCAGTTGCTCGGCAATCTGTTCGAGCGGAGTGGAAAGGCGCCCGGTCTCATCGATGTTGTCGATGATCGCGGTGCCCAATCGGCGGGTTTCCTTGTCGACGTCGATCAAGCTCCACTGGTCGAGCAGGTACTCACGAAGGCTGATGGAGCGGGCGGGGGTGTTGGCCATCGCCTCCATTTTGATGTCGCCTTCCTCGAAGGCTCGGGCGCGGGACTTGGTGCCGCGATACTCGCCGTCGTCGTCCATCCAGTCGTATTCGCTGACGAGGTTGTCGAGTCGTTCGAAGTCGCGGGCGTCGCCTTCCTCGACGACGAGAACCTGCTCGCCTTCGGGACGATCGTCGGTTTCGGCGGGCGGAGTATCAGGGGCGATTTCGTCCTCGTCGGGGACGATTTCGAGGGCGGGGTTGTCGTCGATTTCCTGGGAGATCCGCGCCTCCAACGCCATCGCGTTGAGTTGCAGGATGTCCATCGCCTGGATCAATTGCGGAGTCAGGCGTTGCTGCTGTAGCAGCAGGTGCTGCGGTACTTGTGACATTATCTGAGACATTGCTTGCTACCTGTCTCCGGCGGCAACGGGCCGTGCCCGGCCGTAAGAAACGGCCAAGCAGCCCAATGACCACCAATCATTATCCAAGTTAATGCCGGCGTACCGCAAAGTCAAAATCAAGTGCTCACCGTGCTGGTGCCACACGGGTTTTGAGGGCGGTTTCCCAAAACCGTCGTTGCATTATCGGTCGTGAACTTCCGCCGCCGCCCGACGGGTGATATGCTCTTGCGCATTGCGGGCAAGCAGGCGCGATCGGCCGATCGGCGGCTTGCCCCCTCATCTATCTTGTCAGGAGATTTAGCGATGGCGAAACGAACGGGAATCTGGCTGGCGGCGGGGTTTGTGTTGGCGACCGTGGCCGGCTGTGCGCAAAACACTATTAGCGGCCCCGGCGGACAGTTCGAGGAAATCTACCAAGGCTCGCTCCGCATCACCGGCCCCGACAAGCAGGTAATCCTCCTGCCCGACTCCGACGTGCCCAAGCTGTCGATCCGCGGCGACAACAACAGCGTCATCATTCGCGACGGCGTCACCATCGACAAGATCGAAATCTTCGGCGTCGACAACGAGGTGACTTGCCCGAAGGACCTCGAGTTCGATTACTCCGAGTTCGGCGTGGGCAATCGGCTGAAGTATCGGCCATAGCGGCCCGTCGAACCCACCGGCGGGACGCTGGTACCACCCATGTAGCGGCCGGCGCCTCGCCGGCCGAATCCACCGGCGGGACGCCGGTGCCACCCATGTAGCGGCCGTTACAGCCTCGGTCGCTACATTCTCAGATCATCGGCGGCGTCGGATTCGAAAACGAAGCGGCCGTCGAGCATGTGTATGACGCGACCGGCGCGTTGGGCGATGTGGGGGTCATGTGTGACGACGATGAGTGTGGTTTTCGCGTCGCGTTGGAGTTCGTCGAGCAGGTCCAGCAAGCGCTCGCCGGTCTTCGAATCGAGCGCGCCGGTCGGTTCGTCGGCCAGGAGAACGCGCGGCTCATTGGCCAGCGCGCGGGCAATCGCGACGCGCTGGCGCTCGCCGCCGGACAGGACCGTGGGCAACGCGTGGGCGCGTTGGGTCAAGCCGATGCGGTCCAGGAGCTCGCGGGCTCGACGGTGGCGTTGGCGTGGCGAGCGGTTCGTGCCGAGCATCGGGACCTGGACATTCTCCAGCGCGGTCAGATCGGGAAGCAGATTGTGCAATTGGAAAACGAGCCCGACCACCGTGCGGCGGAATTCGTTAATTTCAGCGCCGGACATATCAATCAGGGAATAGCCGGCGACGTTTAGCGTTCCTCGGTCGGGCCGATCGATGGCCGCTAGAAGGTTCAGCAAGGTGGTCTTGCCGCAGCCGGAGGGACCGCGGATGGCGATAAACTCACCGGTGGCAATCTCAAAATCCAGATCATCGATGGCGTGCACGCGGCCCTGCTCGTAGTATCTGACGAGTCCGCGGGCGGAGACGACGGCGTTCGACCCGGCGTTGTCACTCATAACGCAGGGCCTCCGCCGGCGAGATGCGCGCCGCCCGCCAGGCCGGTAGCAGCGCCCCGAACACACTGAGCACGATCGCAATCGCAAGTGCGAGCAGGAACGGACCGGTGTCGAAAACGGGTTCGAGGAACTGCTCGGCAACAGGCATCGACGCGGACAGCTTGGCCAGCCCGACTCCCGCCGGGCAACCGAGCAGGACGGCGATGAACCCGACGCCGGCGGCTTCCAGGATGATCATCGAGACGATCCGTCGGCGTGACCAGCCGACGGCGCGTAGGACGCCGATCTCACGCGTACGTTCGAGCACGGACATCCACATGGTGTTGGCGACGATGATGCTGCCGATCACGATCGCCATGAACGAAACGGCCCAGACCATGCCGTCGACGGCCACGAGTCCCTGATCAACCTTGTGGTACTCACTTGCCTCACCCACCGCGATGAGTTCCGGGTAACGCCGCTCGATCTCCTCGCCGACGGCGTCGGCATTTTTATCCGGGTCAACGTGCACTTGAAAAACCGTGACCGATCCCTCCTTGGCGGCCAGCCGTTGCAACCGCGGCAGGTTGATGACGATGGCGCCGTCGATGAACACGGATTCGCTCTGAAAGATTCCAACGATCCGATACGGCTCGTCGCGGATGTGCAGCGTGTTATCGACATCTTTATCGAGCACGCGCTGAGCGACAGCCCCGAGCAGCACTTCGTCGTCCGAGGTTGGATATCGCCCGCGGATCAGGTTGTCGCCGCCGGAACCCATATCTTCGAGGCGCAGTCCGAGAATGAAGAAGAGCAGATGGTTTTCGACCGGCAAGGCGTGCCAGAGTGTCCCGACCGCGTTTTCGACTCCGGTAATTGCGGTGAGCTTGGCACGGGTTTCCTTTTCGTCGAGGGTGCTGAGGAAGTCGGCCGCGATGTCGGCCTGGAAGATGAGCAGTTCGGCATCGTTGATGTGGATGCTGGCGTCGACCGCGTCCCACAAGCCGCGGACGATCGTGGTAAAAGCCACGATCGCGACCACGCCGACGGCGACGCCGAGCGCCGTGAGCGAAGTGCGCATGGGTCGGCGATAGAGGTTGCGCGTAGTCATGCGCAGGAGCGTTAGCGACGAGCCACCGGAATCCATCGGCGTATCTTAACAAGTTGCGAGAAGATTCGCGTGACAAGTACGAGACAGAAGCCCAGCGCGGCTAGTGCTCCGTCAGTGTTGCTTTGATGATTTCAACCTGACGAGCCGCGGACTTTAGTCCGCGCGGCGCCCCGGGGAGTAGCATTTACCCTTCCCGAAAGACCGGGCGGACTGAAGTCCGCGGCTCTTCGAGTATGGTTGCCTTCTTCGAGTATTATCACGGCCTCGAAAGAAACACTACCCCTCAAATCAACCTGGACAAAGCACTAGATGCTCGTGCCGTAATTGGCCAGCAGCACAGCCAGGTCGGCCAGGTCGATGCAGCCGCTGTGGTCGAAGTCGGCCATCTCCCAGTAGTAGGGATCGCCGACGCAAGAGCCGTAAATGGCTAGCAGGTAGCCCAAATCGCTCAGGTCGACGTCGCCGTCGAGATCGAGGTCCCCTACCAGGCACTCGGCATCGTAGGCCAGGCTTACGCCCTCCGCCGCCGCCACACACGCGTTCGCATAGGTCTGACCATCGCAGCCGCAGACCGGATCCCAGGTCCACGGACAACTCTCGGGCAGCGGGAGGCAAACGCCGGTCTCGGCGGCACAGTCATGGAAGAAGCAGTATTCGTCATCGCCGCACTGCTCGTGTTCCCAGCACCACTCCGGCCAGTCGTACGGTCCGTGGAGCGGGCCGTAGCCGGTTCCGACGGCGGCATCCCAGTATTCCACGAAAACATAATACTCAGGCGGGGGGCCTTCGCGACGAGTGGTCAACACCCAGCCGACGTCCTCGGCCACCCAGGGGTGGTAAAACGCGAAAGTGAAGAACTCGACGGCGTAATCCGGGTCGTCGGTCCACCAGCGGACTCGGCCGGCGGTCAGGCTGTAGCAGGGACCCTCGGAATACTCGCCGTGGTAAGCGAAGAGTCCGCAGGAATGGCTCATGCCGACGTCCTCGACCGCAAAGTTCCAGCCGGGCGGAGTGAGCACATTAAAGTAGTTGTCGGGATTCAGGTCGTTGGTGCCGACGGTGAACTCCATCATCGGGTAGCTGGCGGAATCGACATAGTAGGCGTAATAGCCCGGCCCGTGATACTCACCCTGGCTGCATTCGCAGTAAATCAGCGGAGCGTCGGCCCAAACAGGCACACAAAAACAACCCAAAGCCGCCAATGCGACAAATAACGGAAAGCCCTTCATGATTTTCCCCTTTCCTGACATTTGCCCGTCGCGGCAAACCGAAAGCGGGGTTGACATGCAGCCCGGACCGGCTGGGCCTGGGCCGTGCGGACACACCCGCACCAACCTCCGGCGTGGCGGTCTGCCATCCTGGAACAAGCGATATTATAACACCTACCCCCCACAGGCGAACAGAAAAATCGGTTTGCCCAGCGAGGACTCATTGCAGCCATTAGGGTGGTCGTGGGTCCGTGACATTTCCGGCGGGCTTCGGCGCGGCCCCTGTAGCGTCCGCCAAAACTGTCACGGACCCGGTGGACGTTGCCGCGCTCGGGGATCGGTCGCGGATATGCTGGGAAGTTGGTAATATAATGCATTCGGATGCGAAATCCGGTGAGAGAAGGGTTTGCGCGCTGCCGATGTGAGCCGGTGGGCCGCTCGAGCCGGCGTATGGCAAAAACTCGAAGAGGAGCAAACGAGGATGATCAAGGCGAGTGAGATGCGGAAAGGAAAACTGATTTCGTTCGAGGGCGAACTATACACGGTACACGAATCCCGCCACGTCGCCAAGGGTAACAAGGGCAGCTACATGCAGACCAAGCTCCGCGGCGTCAAGACCGGGACGATGATCGACATGCGCTTCAACGTCAACGACCGTATCGAGACGCCCTTCCTCGACACCAGGCCCTATGAATACCTCTATCGAGATGGGAATAACTTCGTGCTGATGGACCAGGAGACGTACGACCAGATTCACGTATCCGAGGACGCGATGGGCGATGCACACCTGTACCTCAAGGGAAACGAAACCGTGATATGCTCGTCGGTGGAGGGTGAGATCGTCACCACCGAACTGCCAACCGTGGTCGAGTTGAAGGTCGCCGACACGACGCCGGTGGTGAAGGGCGCGACGGCAACGAACCAAAATAAGGACGCGACGCTGGAAACCGGTCTGCGGGTCAAGGTGCCGCCGTTTATCGACAACGGCGAGTTGCTCCGGATCGACACGCGGACCGGTGAATACATAGAGCGGGCCAAGGGCTGAATGACTGTGTGCGATCCCGCAGCAGAGCCAGGCCGTCCCCGGCCCGGAAGTCCGGCGTGGGGATACGCCGGCGCTGCTTGCTTGAGCGTTGCGTCTCCCACGACCACGCGCCCTCATTCGGCCCGCCAAACGAGCCCGCGGACAACACGATAAGAAGTCCGGCAAGACGGAGAACCAGCGGCAATGATTTCGCTACTGAGCGCGGGTGATACGGATATTCTTCGCGACACGACCCGCCTGTCGGTCATCTTCTGGCACAATGTTCGCAACGCGATACCGCGGGTGATCGGGGCGGCCGGACTGACCGGCCTGCTGCTGCTGGTCATTCTGCTGATCGTCTACCAGCCACAGGTGTCCGGGCTGCGCTGGGCGACACGCGAAGTGCTGTCCGTCGTGGTCTCATTTCTGAGCGTTCTGTGGCTGCTGTATATGGGCTGGCTGACCATCAAGTTCATGCCGGGCCGGAACGACCGCGTGGTGATCGGCCTACGGAAGATGGTGCAGAGCGAGATCGAGCCGCTCGAAGAGCAGATCCAAGCGTTGAGCGACGAGCAGTTGCGGGCCAAGACAGACGAATTTCGCCGCCGGCTGGCCGAGGGCGAGTCGCTCGACGCGGTTCGGCCGGAGGCGTACGCGTGCGTGCGCGAGGCCTCGCGGCGGGCCAGGAAGCACCGCCAGTTCGAGTGCCAGTTGATCGGGGGCAAGGTGCTGGAGGACTGCAACGTCGCCGAGATGCGGACGGGCGAGGGCAAAACGATCGTCTGCTACATGGCGAATTACATGAAGGTGCTCCAGGGCTTGAAGGTTCACCTGGTCACCGTGAACGATTACCTGGTGCAGCGCGACGCGGAATTCTGCCGACCGATCTTCGAGCTGCTGGACGTGACGGTGGGGCACATCCTGGCGGAGATGGAATCGTACGGGCCGGGGGCTGCCGTGCGGCAACAATCATACGCCTGCGACATCGCGTACGGGACGAACAGCGAGTTCGGTTTCGACTACCTGCGCGACAACATGAAGCACAACCCGCGCGACCAGGTGCAGGGTCCGCAGGATTACACGGTGGTCGACGAGGTGGACTCGATCCTGATCGACGAGGCCCGCACGCCGCTGATCATCTCGGGCCCGGCGCACGACGACGTGCGGAATTACCAGGTGGCCGACAACATCGCCCGCTCGCTGATCCGCAAGCAGGAGCAGGCCAACCGCGACATGGCCAAGCGGATCGACGACCTTGAGAAGAATGCCCCGTCGCAGGTGCAGAGCGACGCGAAGTTCAAGGACGGGATCAAGAAGTTCCGTACCGACCCGTTCTGGCTGTCGTCGGATGAGGCCGAGGCGATCGGGCACATGCAGTACTTCGTGGTCGAACTGGACCGTAAGAGCGCCCACATGACCGAGCACGGGGCCAAGGCGGCCCAGGCCGAACTCGGAATCGGTACATTCTACGACAGCAAAAACATGAACTGGCCGCACTACATCGACAACGCCCTGCGCTCGCACCAGACCTACCAGCGCGACAAGGAGTACGTCGTCCAGGACGGCCAGATCATCATCGTCGACGAGTTCACCGGGCGGTTGATGCAGGGGCGGCAGTGGTCCGACGGGCTGCACCAGGCGGTCGAGGCCAAGGAGCGCGTCACCATCAAGCAGGAATCGCAGACCCTGGCCACCATCACGCTGCAAAACCTCTTCAAGCTCTACCGGCAGCTCGCCGGCATGACCGGTACCGCGATGACCGAGGCCGACGAGTTCATGAAGATCTACAAGCTCGAGGTCATCGCGATCCCGACCGACCAGCCCGTCCGCCGCGCCGATTCCAACGACAAGATCTTCAAGTCGACCTCGAGCAAATTCGACGCGATCGTCGAGGAGATTCGCGGGTACAGCCAGAACGGGTATCCCGCCGATCCGTGGTCGCTATACGACATGCTCAAGCAGGCACGCAAGCTGCTCGGCGCGCGGATGCGTGAGAACGGCGAAAACACCGAGGACCGCGCAAGCCTGAAGGTGATCGAAGACGCACTCGACCAATTCAACGACGGTCAGGGCGACGACGCGGCGCTCGAGCAGGCTTATCTGCACTTGGCGGGCGAGAACATAGGCGGCCGGCCGGTGCTGGTCGGCACGGTCTCGGTGGAGAGCTCGGAGAAGCTCAGCAACCTGCTGTCGCACCGCTACGGGATCGAGCACGAGGTGCTCAACGCCAAGAACCACGCCCGCGAGGCCGAGATCATCGTCAAGGCGGGTCAGCAGCACGAGGTCACGCGCGGCAAGAAGAAGTTCATGCACGGCAACGTGACCATCGCAACCAACATGGCCGGCCGGGGGACCGACATCGTGCTCGGGCCGGGGGTGGCGCAGATCGGCGGTCTGCACGTGCTTGGGACCGAGCGGCACGAAAGCCGGCGGATCGACAATCAGCTCCGCGGCCGCTGTGGGCGTCAGGGCGACCCCGGCAGCTCGCGGTTCTTCCTGTCGTTCGACGACGACCTGCTGCGGCTGTTCATGGGCGAGTGGGTGCTCAAGATGCTAACCCGCTTCGCGCTCGAGGAAGGCGTGCCGATCGAGCACAAACAGCTTTCAAAAGGCATCGAACGGGCGCAAAAGAAAGTCGAGGAACGCAACTTCGGCATCCGTAAAAATCTGCTCGAATACGACGAGGTGCCCGACGAACAACGCCGCAGCTTTTACGAAATGCGCCAACGCGTGCTCGACAGCCGTGATCTGAGCGAATTCATCTGGGAGATGATCGACGAGACGGTCACCGGCGCGGTCGATCGCTATTACGACCCGCAGTATCCGGCCCAATGCGTCGCCGAGTGGGTCGGTCAGAACATGGGTATTGCGATCGAGTCGAGCCGGCTTGATACCAGCGAATTGGCGGTGCTCTGCGACCAGGTGCGCGATCTGGCGGCCGGTGAAGTCCGCGGGAACGTGCAACGGACGTTCGGCGAGTACGTTGATTCCGATATCCCGCCGGAAGAGTGGGACGTTCGCGGGCTGTTGTCGTGGATCGCGCCGTACGGGCTCAGCCTGACACAGCGGCAGGTGCGCGATGAGGAGCCGAACGACCTGTGCGACCGGATCGTGGAAGCGGCCCTGCTGAAGATCGAAAATGAGGACCTGACGCCGCTCGAACAGTACGCGGACAAGACTTACGCGCGGGCGCGGCTGGCGCGCTGGGCACAGGAGAAGTTCGGCGTATCGTCGCCGGTGGAAGAGCTGATGCAGGCCTCGCGCGACGAGGCGGATCGCGTGCTCGGCGAGAAAATGCGGGATGCGTATCGCAAGCGCGAGGTCGAGTACCCGGTCGGCGCGGTGATCGAGTACGCTCTGGAACGCGGCGGCACAAACGTCAACGCGGTCTACGAGCAGATCGTCAAGTGGGTCAATACCAAGTACCGGATGGGCTGGACCTACGAACACTTCACCGGCAAGGATCCGCAACAGATCTTCCAGGAGCTGACGGCACTCAACGAAGACTATATGCGCAACGGGCGGCTCGACGGCGAGATCGACGCCGCCATCGAGCAGCATCCGGGCGAGAAGATCCTGGACTGGGCCAAGGAGCGTTTCGGCCGCGTGGTCGAGCTGTCACCGATCGAACCCGGTCCGAACCTGCGTAAACAGCTCAAGCGTTGCGGCTACGAAATGCTGCGTTACGAGCTGACAATGCTCGAACGGATGGTGCTTCTGACGACGTTCGACGCGGTTTGGAAAGACCACATGTACGCGATGGACCTGATGCGGCACGGGATCGGCCTGCGGGGTTATGCCGAGCGCGATCCGAAGATCGAGTACAAGCGCGAGGGCACGCGGCTGTTCAACGAGCTGCTCAGCAACATCCGTGAGCGGGTGACCGACCTGGTCTTCAAGGTGCAGGTCTCGATGGCTCCAGCCACCGCGGAAACAGACGTCACTCCCGCCGACCAGCCGGCACCGGCCGGCATGACCACTCAGCACGCCGATGCGACGAACGTGGGTTTCTCATCCGCGGAGGCGGACCACGATGCGGCGATGCGGAAACAGGGCGAAGGCGGCAAGGCGCAAACCATCCGCCGCGCTACGCCGAAAGTCGGCCGCAACGATCCCTGCCCGTGCGGCTCGGGCAAGAAATACAAGCACTGCCACGGCAAACGCGCCTGATCCCCGAAGCAGCCTTCACCACTGACGTTCGTCGCTACCAGCCCGTGGCGTAGAAGCCTCCAGTAAGGCCGAACGGGTTGTAGCAAGCATCGCCACAGCAACAACTATAAGCGCCGAGCAGTTTCGCCAGGTCCGACAGGTCAACGATCCCATCGCCGTTCAGATCCGGCGAGGCTTGTGCTCAAAACAGCACGCCCTGCAAGATCGCACAAGATGGTGGTCGAATGTGTGATTTCACATCATAATTGAAGAGGAGGAGCTCCAGTCCGCAAGGCGCCCAGGAATCGACCGGGGCGTCAGGTTGGCCACCCAAGGAGTACTTGCGATGAGATTGGCTGCCGCGATGTCCGCGCTGCTGTTGTTCACTATGGCGCCGCGCGCGCTCGGGGATGGTTTACAGACGTTTGAGCTAGTCGCCGTGGACAGCAGTGCCGTCTTGCCTGGGGAGGATACGCTGGTTCCCGACTTCAACGACGGCTCTTACTTCACGTTCGACCTGATGGTGACCACCGTCAACGCCGACTTCCATTTGGCTGGGGTCGACGCGACGTTGACCGGCCCGGCCGAGTTCTTCCAGCATCCCGCAGGCGGCCTAGTTCCACCGGCCCCCAACCTCGTCGAGCAGTACCCGGCGGTGGAGTTCGACGTTTTCTTCGATGCCGGGCCGGGGAGCGACCCCTGGGTTCTTCTGGACGATCTCGTCCAAGAGGCGCAGTTTATCCACGCAACCTGGTTCGACACCGAGGTAGACCTGCCGAACGACACTTATCGGATTGCGCGCTTCAGCTTCCATTTTCTCGATGTGGGGAGCGCAACGCTGTCTGTGGAGGGACGCTCACACGACCCCGCAGGGTCGGGAGGAGCCTGGTTTCCAATCGGTCCACTCGAGGTGTCCGTCTACTACCCGGAACCGAGCAGCCTCGCCCTGCTGGCCCTGGCCGGTCTGCTGGGGCAGAGACGAGGCGCCCGGCGTCTATAAGTTCTCTCCAAGGAGGGGGTGCTCACGAGAAATCAATCAGCTGATTGGTCCGCACGGGGGATCCTACGACTCCCCCCCCCGCAATTGTGAGAAGTCCATCAAGGAGCCGGCGGCGGGGGCGCGGAACTCGCGCGGCAATCGCAGCCGTAATCTCCAAGGATGATGGTAAGGTCCAAGAAATTCACTTGGCCGTCCTTGTTCAGGTCGGCGTCGGGATTGAACGGCAATGGGCTGTTGTGTCCCATCTCGCCGAGTAAGGCGGCGAGATCGATGGAGTTGGTGCGCCCGTCCCGCGTTACGTCGCCGAGGCAACTGTTCTGCCAAAACGCGGCGCGGAGCTTATCGCAAGAACCCTCGGCGGGCGCGGGGCCGAAGGCGGCGACAATCTCCGGCAACGTGTTGCCGCAAAGGTCGGCCAGGGCGAGATTTCGCGGCCGCAGGATTTCAGTATAGGGCAGGTCCTGAAAGCCGAAGGTATCGATCGGGTTGGGCTCGACGTGGGTCCATTGCAGGCCTTGCGCGCTGCCCAGAGTGATCTCGACTTGTTTCATTCCTGCCAGGTCGCCGAGTTTCTGGCGGGTAACGAGGTCGATGTACCCATCGCCGTCGACATCGGCCGCCGCCGCCGTCATGCCGCGGTTGGTAGCATATCCGGCGTAGCCGATCTCCTCGGCCGCGAGATAGAAAGTCATCGGTTCGTCACACCGGTTGGCCCAGTACTCGATACGAGTTCCGTCAAGGTCGGTGAGCACGACGCCGGGCGGGCACGTCGGATCGGGTTGAACGGCGACGACATCGGAGCACAGGAAGCGGGGATACTCCAGATGCACGGCGAATTGTCTCGTGTCCATGTTCAGGTCGTACCAGAACACCAGGACCGGGTCGTTCTCATTAGGTGGGTTGACCGAGCCGCTGAAGCAGAGATCGGGTCGCCCGTCCAAGTCGAAGTCGGCAATCGCGAGGCCGCGTGTCCACTGAACAGCCACGTCTCCGATGCCTTCCCATTTGATCCAGTGCATGTCGGCAATCGAGTCGTCGGTTCTCCAGAAATGGATTATGAAACCCTGGATGTACTGGATTGGGTCGGCGATGTAGACCAGCTCATCCCGGCCGTCACCGTCAAAATCGGCGGCGAGTGCTTCCGGCGGGGTCTGGAAGTTACCGGTGGTGTTGAAGCCGAACGGGAACTTCAGATATTGCTCGAACGTCCCGTCTCCCAGGTTTTCGAGGAACCACAGCTCGTCGCCGAAGAAGGGCGTCACCGCGAGGTCGGGGTCGCCGTCGCCGTCGAAATCTCCGAGTCCGATGTCGGCGGGACCGTTTCGGAAGACGGAGAGAGCTTCGAAAATGTAATTGGGAATATAGAGGTCGTAATCGGCGGCGTGGATAAAAGAGCCGAGACCGGTGCCGAAGTACACGGATAAGTAGCGTGAATTGTTCTCCATGTTTTCGAAGTCGGTGGCATACCAGGCGATGGCAATGTCGTTTCGCCCGTCGGCGTTAAAGTCGGCCACCTCGAGGTCGGTAATATCGGCGGCGTCGATCTCCTCGCCGAGCGTCGCGACGTCGAGCGTCCACGGCTCGGAGAGAAAGAAAGTAGGCGGATCGATAGGGTCGCCGCCACCGCACGTACGATCTATGGGCGACGAACCAATGGCAATGAAGTCGTCGGCCAAGACCTCTGGCATTGCGCCCAACACGAAGGTCAGTAACAGACAATAAAATGTTTTGAAATAGTTGCGCTTCATGGAACTCGCCCGCCTGGTTTAATTCGTCACTCCCAGTAACATCCTCCGTCCGGGAGTGAGCTTCACGAAAGTGGGTGGCGTCTGAATGCCATTCCGATCGTGTTCGCCGCCGGCGGACACACGCGGAGGAATCCGGCCCAAACCCAGTCCAGGCTAGATTCCTCGGCGCTGCGCTTCTCGGAATGACAACGTACCCACGCTAATGACGCTTACCCTTCATCCGGGACAACCACTCGCCGTGCAAGTTGAGGCACGGCCTCGTTTCCAGAGCCCGCTACCAACAGACTACTCCGTACACGGCGAGCAACGCCGACAGATCGGCCATGTCGATACAACCGTTCTGAGCCAGATCGACGGCAGGGTTGTAGCCGGGGTCGCCCTCACAGGTACCGTAGGCCGCGAGGAGTTCGCCAAGGTCGGCGGTATCGATAACGCCGTCGTCGTTAACGTCGCCGAAGCAGGGTTCCGGCTCGGGCAGACCTGTTGTCGTTGTGGCAAAGGCGAGCTCGGTCGGCGTTACGGTAAAGGCAAGCTCGGCACTCATATCATCGATGCTTTCGCCGATCATTCTGAAACCGACCAAGGGGTCGGATTGTGAGGCGGTTGCCGTGCCGCCGTTGTCGACATAAATCGAGCCTACCAAATGCGTGAACCGCGTTCCGTCGGCGAGGTAGCCATTGTAGTAAGAGCGATAAACGCCGCTGCCCAGGGGGCCCAAGCCGACGAGATAGGCCCCATCGCCCAAGCCGTCCGTGAGGGTCACGCTCGCCGTGGCCCGGCCCCGGGCGAAACCGGCGGGGATGGTTTCAGCAAAAGAGACCAGCGGGGAGCCGACGACGAACGTAGTATCGCTTTCGCCTGAGATAATCCCGATGTTCAGTTCGATTTCGCAGAGTTGCGTCGCGCGTACAAAAACAGTTGCGTCGAGCAAGCTAGCGACCCATTGCTCGGTCTCGTCATCATAGAGCTCGAGAGACTCCGGGAGACTCCAGTAGTATGTCTGCTCGTTAGGATCCCACTCGCCAGCAGCGAACGCGGCCGAATAGAAGCCGGTGCCGCTATCATTGGTCGCCTGGATGGTAAAAACGGTCTCGGAGAGATCGGCATGAGCTAATGGCGCGACGATTGCTGGTGTGGTGAGCGCAAATCCAAAGGCAATTGAGACGAAGCTGCGTGCCATACCTCCCCCACCGCAGATATTCTCCACGGCATCCCTCCTCCTGTTCCGTCCGTCCGTGTACTCGTTCTTTCCCAGAAGGGAAGGCGTTATGCGCGCCGGCGACGCCATCCCACCAACACTCCCCCGAGCGTAAGCAGCACCAGTCCGGTCGGCTCCGGCACCAGGATATAGGTAGTGTTCGTTTCAGCGCTGTCGTAATCAGTCAGGATAAAGTCCGCGTGAATGTACATGTCGTCGACGTCGGCATTGATCGGTGCGTAGCCGGAGCCCGGATAGCTTTGCGAACCGTTGGCCATTCCGCCGCCGGAACTCCCAACCACCGCGAGCAAGTGGCTGAACAACGGGGCAGGCACGGAATCGAGGTTGTAATACGACTGAAAGGCACCGAAGCCCTCGAGGCCAGGCTCATAGAGCCACATCCCATCATCGGCACCGCTGTCGTAGACCGTGCAACCGGCTAAAAAGTAACCGGCCGCGAGATCAGCGGGAATCGTGTTGAAATCAACGGCGGCGGAGTCGATCAGGAAACCGGTGTCGCTGGTGCCCGAAACGACGCCGAAGCTCATCTGGATTTGCGGCGTCGGGAGCATCTCGACCGTGATACTGGCGCTTTCCAACGTGGCTACATATGTTTCTTCGTCGAGCAGATCAATCGATGAAGGCAGCGACCACGTGAATGTTTGGGTATCGGGATTCCAGGTCCCTTCGTTGAAGTCGGCAAAGTAGGTTGCGGTTCCGCTGTCGTTGGTGGCCTGGATGGAGAAAACCGTATCAGAGATGCCCGCGTTTGCGAAGGGTCCCCCCACTACTATCACAAACAGCGCCAGCGTGGTTCCTCCTAACCACATCCGGCGCAACGTTCGCGCCTTCCTATCTGCCATCTCCCCAAACTCCTCTCATCAAGGTGGCCTGCCTTGCGTGCTCTTTGCAAGCCGATTTTACATGATCGTGTTTGATTAGCGTCGC
This sequence comes from Phycisphaerae bacterium, assembly GCA_030612705.1. Taxonomy (GTDB): domain Bacteria; phylum Planctomycetota; class Phycisphaerae; order UBA1845; family Fen-1342; genus JALSRY01. Next base: position 45,703 of record JAUWNI010000013.1, read on the forward strand.
CGACGCATCAAAACGACCCCGCCCAGTATCAGCAGCGTGAAGCCGGCGGGCTCGGGGACAATCAGGAAGTTGCTGGTGCCGCTGGTCTGATCCTCCGCGGACAGGATGAAGCTATACTGCGCCTGCATGCTGGACACGGTATCGACAATCGGGATCCAGCCACCGGTGCTTCCACTATCCGAGATGGTGGTTTCAGTCGTGAGCCCGGGGATGAACTCGGCAAAGACGGTTCCGGGCGGAACGATGTTGTAGTAGCCCGCGTACGTGCTTCCAAGATCACCGGTGAGGCCGACCAGGGTTGCGGTCGGGTCGCCGCCGGTCTGGGTAAGCGTCACGCCGGCACTGGCAGCGCCGTCGGGATTAACGAGCGGATCGAAGCTGAGGATGGCGCTGGTGATGGTAACGGTAGTGTCCGCCATCCCCGCCGTCAGCGCAAAGCCGAGAGCGATTTGCGGGTCGCCGACAATGGTCAAGTTAGCCTGGTTCAGCGTAGCGACTTCGCCTAGCGAGATCCCGGCTCCGGCCCAAGTCCAGGTGTCGGTAACGGGGTCGAAGTCGACGTCGGCTGAATCGATCGACCAGGATTCAGAACCGAGGCTGCTTTCAACCTCGATTGCGAAGAATGTTGTCGAGACTTCCCCGGCCGAAGCCGTTGAGTTGGCGCATAACAGCACGACAAGCGCGAGGCACGTTGGCACTATCCTAAGCAACGAATGGACGGAATCCACCAATCTACGCATAACTCTCTCCTCTCCATAGGCATTTTAGTGGTATACCTGTTATCTTTGTAATCCATTTCCGGCAAAATGTCAATGCAGATAAAGCTATTAATTTGTGTAATTGGATTGATCGCAGCTTTGGAGCATCCGTCGGTTAGCCGGTCATGGCGACGTGTGTGTGAAAGAGATTCACGTCCGGCTGCGAAGACGGGGAGGGGCACCGAGACCTAAACAACCGGGGCCGACTTGGCAAGTCAGCCCCGAAGGTATTGTCTGATAATAGGTTACGTCGTCGAGACGACGTGCGTACCGCTTTAGCGGCGACGCAGGAACGCCACAGCACCGAGCGCGAGCAAAGCCAAGGCCCCGGGCTCGGGAACAATGACGAAGTTGGTGGTACCACTGGCCAAATCCTGGGCCGTGAGAACGAAGCTGACGAGTGAGCTCATGCTCTCAACGGTCTCATCGATGGCGAGGTACCCGCTCTCGGGACGGTTGTAATCCTCGGTAACAGTCTCGAGGAAGCCGGCGCTCATGGAATAGATGCCCTCGGCAAAGGTGGTACCCGCCGGTCCCATGGGGTTGCCGGCCCAGCCGTTGTACTGGGCGAGGTAGGCGCCGCCGGTGTTACCTACGCCGGTAAGAGTGGCACTGCCGGCATCGAAGTCTGTCAGCGTGTAGGAGGCGTGAGCATAGCCTTCGGCGTTTGTGATGGGTTCGAAATCATCGAACAACGCGGAAGCAATGTGGAAGGTCGTATCGCTCAGTCCGGACTGAACGGAGAAGTTCAGATTGACTTCGGGATCGCCGACGATCGAGGCTTCGAACTCGGTGAGGCTTCCGAGGAAGGTATCGTTCGACCAGAACTCGAGGTCTTCGCCCTCGGGCAAGGTCCAACTCCACGTTTGGGTCTCGGAATTATACTCACCCCACTCAGCTAGGATTGGAATAGTAACGCCGAGCGGCCCGACCTCCGCGGTGACCTCGAAGACAACGTCGGGCACATCAGCTTTGGCTACACCGAGGGCCAGCGTTAGCGCGCAAAACAACACGAACCCCCCTCTTCCGACACGCAGAATTCCCTTGGTATTCATTTGCTCGTTCTCCTCCTTAGAGTTCCGACTTGCTCTCCCTAGATTGGTAACGATACTTGCAATGGTGAGTATAGATCGTTTGATTGAACGTGTCAAGCACTACACCCTATAAGTTTCAGAGGAATTATCAGAATCTATCGAGCCGGCGGTGGCGTGGCGCTGAAGCCCGACGACAGTGATGCCACAGAACTATAACTTTCGTAGTGTTAAGTAGTTACAAGATATTCCGGACACGCGGTCGGCTCGTTAAAAAACCGAGGCGCCGAAATCTGCCGACACGAGCATTATGGGCCGTCTTGGCGCTGCGCGTGAAAAATAGAATCGCGGGGTCTTGTGTTCGACGAGGACGTTTAATACTACGAACGCTACTAATGCCAACCGCCAAGACGCCAAGAGCGCCAAGCACGCAAAGAAAACCTGTTCTACAACCCTGTAAGCCGCTGTACCAGCAGGACTTCGGGGTGCTGCCCCGGGTTTGTGCTTCCGTTGTGCAACCGCCATACGTGCGGCCCCCGTCCCGGGCCGCTGAAGCACTTCGCTCTCAGCCTCTTGGCGCACTTGGCGCACTTGGAGCCTTGGCGGTTTCTAGCGTTGTAGTATTAAGCGGCGTGTGATAACTAAGGCTCGATCGTGTCCGGCTCGATCCAGATGCCGATCTCAAACGTGCCGGAAAGCACGCGGCGACTGTGTGCGACCTTCCCAAGCAGCCGGGTTGGTTCGCCATCGAGGGGTGGAAGCAAAATTTCGACCGAGGTGCCCGCGTCCATCGGCTGGCCGACTTGCACTGCCAAGCCATTGGCCGAGAGGTTGACGGTCTGTCCGACGACGGATAGCGTTTTGCCCTGCAAATCGCCGGAAGCCCGTAGGCGACAGGGAACGCGATGGGCAACGCGGCGTTCAACTCGCCGACGCGACTTGTCCATCTTTGCCGCAATTGCGGTTACTGAAGACATCTTGAGTGGAGCAGATTTCATCGGCGCTCCTCAAGGAATGGAAGTGCAGAGCCAACCATAACTATACATCGGCCCAAAACCGCTCTCGTCTTTAGCGAAAAAAACGGTTCATTCACGAATTGCCGGGCATCGGCGGGACGGATCGAGTCGCCAAGCGCCCCGAGTGTGCCAAGTTATGCGGTGTGTACGAGCGTCCGATTCAGCCCCTGCTCTCCTTGTGCTGCCGTTCTTGCGCGCCGGGATGCCGGAGCAGCACCGGCGGAAATGGAGCGTAACGCTTTACGCCGGTGGTGTGTCGTCGAGCAATTCCAAGCGGGTGTGCTGATCGGCGACGATCGTCGTGATCTCACCGTTCTCTTTTTCCAGCCGAATGCGCGTCAACCAGAGTTTGTCGTTCTTACCGCGGGCGTGCCAACTGCCGGTTTCCTCGGCGTTGACGGCCAGGACGGTTCCGGAGAGTTCGTGGGTCCAGTTTCCCTCGCGACGATCGACTTCCTTGAATACGCGAATGCGTTGTCCGGGTTTGATTTCGTGCTTGGTCATGGCTGCTCCGCGTGGACGGGTGCACCGTGGGTTTAACAAATCATAATCTTACAGACCGCGGGGGCTCAAGCCCGCGGCTCTTCATGCAGTGTTACAATCTTCTAGTACTCCGTCACGCCCTGGCTTTCGGGTTGTCGCGTCGGCCCCCCGCGGCCGCCGCTACCCGTCAAATGTCGTGTGACAATACACTAGGCTTCGTCTCAAAACGCTAGCAGGCCGCCGCAAAAGTCATGAAGCGGCCGACCCCCGCGTCGGCCGATCCCGTGAGCGGCTTTTTCCCGTACTCTACGGCCGACA